>NZ_JAKJJX010000008.1:0-192659 GCF_022320765.1 Clostridium sp. YIM B02569
AGAGCAATAAGCCTCAAGATGATGCAATATATTTATATATGATAAAAAAAGAAGCAGAGGGAAAAGCCAAAAAGTAGCTAAAATTGCTGCATTTAATAAATTTCTAAGAATTTACTATGCTAGGTTAAAAGAAATATATATGACCTGATTTTTAGGAATTTAGAAGTTTTCTGAGCTAAGCAGGATATCTGGTGGGCTTGTTTGCGATGCCTCTAAATATAAATATTTATTTTAAAAAACCTACTAAAAAAGTGTTGATTTTTCTTAGCAGGTTTTTTTGCAAAAAAATAAGGGTAATAAAGATTTCTCTTTACTACCCTACAAGACTTAATGCTTAAAAAAGAATCTTGTAATTATCTTGGGAGTCTAACGCTATCCACTATCGCTGTTAGCTTTGTGTGTAACATTATAATACCATAATTCCACAAATTATACAAGACTACTTTTATCTGATTTATAAGAATTATTATATTAAAGCAAAAAAGGTAGACTAAGTATTCTACCTAGTCTACCTTTACTAAACAGAGTATATGCAATTTAGTAATAATCATTATACCATATTACTTTATATCATAAAACCAGCTTCCCAAAGTTTCTTTTAGCTCTAGGCATTTGCTCATAGATATATTTTGAGTTTCAATCCATACCCCTTTTTCGTTTCCTCTGAAATAACACCTAACATCTTTGAAATATTGAAGCACATAATCAGCATCAACACCATTAAAACTATTATCTCCTTGATAGCCATTAGGTAAATAGTTTGTAACAACATATCCAGTGTTTTTATTTAATATTCCTTCATTAAGCTCATTCATATCGCAATCAGTATTTATTCCGCTTACAGATCCTGTTTCACTATATTGGTGTCCTACTCTATTAGTGAAGAAATTAGAATTTAATTTCCATGGATCATTATTATAGTTTGCTTCCCATAATGGATAATCCGCAATTCTATTATCTAAGTTATCCATAAAACTAGTATAAGTATAAATACCTATTTGCATATTAGATAGCTCTTTAAATTTAGCAATAAATCTTAGAATATACTCCATTAATCCATCAAAATTAGTTTCTACATCTAGCATCGGAATAAGATCACTGCTTTTATCTTTTATAGCATTATAAAAACTATTGGCTTGAGTTTCTGGCTCACTAGTTCCAACTAAGAAATGATAGAACCCTGTTTTTAATCCTACATAATGTGCGTTTAAATAATTAGTATCTAAATAACTATCTTTAAATGTTGTTCCCTCTGTAGCTTTAATATAAACAGCTTCTACTCCTGCTGTTCTTACTTGGTTAAAATTTATATTTCCGTTATGATTACTTATATCTATACCTTTCATTTATATCTTCCTTTCTTATTTTAAATATAAAAATAAGAGTAACCTTAAAGGTCACCCTAAAAACTAAGCTTATACTGTTTGCTGCACATCTGCGTTTACTGTTGCTGCTGCAAGCGATTGGAATTTGCTTAATTGATCTTTTAGACTTGCGTTTTCTGCTTGTAATTTAGCGTTTGATTCTTGTAATTCCTTCATAATTACGGAATTATCTAATACTGCTTCCTTCCCCACATTAACACTTCCTGCAACTGCCTGCCTAAAATATATAACATCTTCCTTAGTTAGTTCTGGAAATTTAGCAAGCAATAATTTATCGAATTCTTCAGTTTTACTTCTAAATTTATCTTCAATTTTTTCTGCAATCCTAAAGTTCTCGTCTACAATGCTCCATACCTCTCTAGCTGTTGTCATGTATGTTTTATTTTTTAATATACTCATTACTAGCCCTAAAATTTGTTTTATCATTTTACATACCTCCAATTATTTATTAAATATTCCTGTTTGAACTGCATAAAAAAAGAAGCTAATTAAAGCTCCTCCCATTGCAGTTATAAACCACTTCATCATGCTAGTTAAGTTTTTAAGATTTTCACATAAATTTTTAAGTTCTGTCTTTAGTTCTCTTCCATCCTGTTCAAGTTTATCAAGCCTATCCCCATGATTATCAAGCCTTTTATCATGCGTTTCTAATTTGTCTTTTATTAATTCTTCATTCATAAGTCACCTTCCTATTTCAAATTTTGTAAAAATGTGCAACAAAAAAGCACCTTGAAGGTGCTAATAGTTCTTGATAATTATTTTTTTGCATAATATATCTTTTTAATAATATTTTTAAATAATACGTCACTTAAAATTTTACCTAATATTATAGAAAAGATTGTTCCTAAAATAGTATAAATTAACCACCAACCATGTTTTGTATTGTATGTTGGATAATAACGCCAAACATTATTTAATGGAACTTTGTCAATATATAGTTGTAATAAGACTACCATTTTAAACATAACAAATTGCCAAATTAATATATCTATACTGTTTTCACCTAAAAATATAAACATTTTTTTTATGTTTAATAATAATCTTGATTTCCATTTACTAATTATTTCTGATACATAAAAAGTAACTTGAATCGCAAATATGGCTCCAAAAATAAAAAGAGATTTATATTCATATTTATTTTTTCCTAAATCAGTTAGGTTATAACAGCTAATTATAACAAATAGAATAAAAGAAAGTACTATAATAATAGGTTTATTAAATTCATAAACTTTTTCTCTATTTATCTTTATTAAATAGCCAAGTGCATAAAATACTCCAAGTATCAATGTTCTGCTTAGCATATAAGGAAATGTTATTTCAAATCCAATCATTGCTAATACAATAAAAAAAGCAGTAATATAATACATTTTATAAGAACTGTCTTCTAAACAATAATGTAATATTTTATACAAAATAGAAATAAAAAACAAAGCTCCTAAGAACCATGTAGCTCCAAAAAAAACTCCATCTTTATTTAGCGTCAATAATATTTCAAATATCTGTTTAAAACATGCTTTTAAATTTCCACTTTTTGTTGTTTGTAATATAATTGAAATAATATTACAACTTATAAATGGAATATACAATGTTTTTATTTTTTTTATAATAAAATCTTTAAGCGAACTTGAACTGTTGAATAGAAATCCTGATATAAGAAAAAACAATGGCATATGGAATTGAGACATATAGGATGAAAATGGACCGGAGGCATGGACCCATACTACCATTATTATACCAATACCTTTAGCTATATCTAAGTATTCTATTCTACTAGAAGCTATTTTATTTTGCATTTACCTAATCTCCTTTTTGCAATATAATATTTTATTTAGTACATTATAACATTATATTACAAATTACGGTATTTGTTTAAACAAAAAATATAAATATAGCTAAGAAATTACAGCCAATTTCCTTATTGTTCCCGTACTATCCTTAATTGCAATATAACCTGTTATAGTTCCTGGAGTTGCTGTATATGTTCCAAATTTAAGATTCCCAGTTCCTTTTGGCGATAATGATAAGTCAATATTGGTATCTGTTCCTGAAGAGGATATTATCGGTGCTGATCCAGTTACAGTTCCATCAATCCTTATTTTATTTACTGCATTTGGTGTTTGCACCACTAATAATGACTCACTACCATAAACCCCTCCAATTGCAGCTATGCAATCCATATCTATACGATTCTGAGATTCGGTTGTATAACCTACAAAAGTACTAGTTGCTCCATATTTTATATATCTTGCTGAGGTTCCTAGTATTGTATTAAATATCATTTTTGAGCTTTGATTTGAATCCGATTCACGTATTCCAACTGATATTCCAACTATAGTATTATTGGATACAGTATTATCAGTAGAATTGTATAAAATAGAATTAAAAGTATATGGCTCGGATGAAATTCCTGTAAAATTAGAATTTACAGTTGAATAATTAATCATTCCTATAAAATTATTATTAACTATACAATCCTTAGAACCTGATATTCTTATTCCTGTTCCACCTGTGGTTAAAATTGAATTATTTAAATTATATCCTATGTCAACTATTCTATTACCATGTACAACAGTATAATCTGATATTTGAACTTGTATTCCCACTACAGGCTGTATAATAATATTATTTGCTATTATATTTTGTTTACCAGGTAAAAGCAAATCCGCTACTCCTGTTGCTATAGCTGTTTTAGTTTTAGTGAAAAAATTATCTGTTACAATATAATTTAAAAATCCTCTCTTAGATATGACACCATTAGTACACTTAACAAATCTACATTTATTTATTATAGCTTTTTCGCCTATTTCCATAGAACTATTAGCACTTAAATAAATTGCAGAATCCCATACCCCAATAAATGTACAATTTTTAATTGTAATATTTTTAGCAACGGCAAATATTCCGCTATCTGATCCACAATGTTCATAATCAGCACCAGCATATATTGTTAAATTTTCTATTTTTACATCGTCAAAATATTCTCCAATGTAAAATGCATCCCATGCTGTTGAACTTGTACCATCATCATTGGGTTGTGCACTTCCATCAATATATCCTCCATACCAATCTATAGAATAATAAGTACTACTATTATTATTAAAATGAAATATTTTATTGTTTAGTCTAGAGCTTGCTATAAACTTCACATTAACATCACACAAAACCTTTAAATTATTAATCATTGTTGGTGCAATAGTATTTTGAATTAAATAATTTCCACTAGGTATATATAATGTCTTACCTTGGGATATTGCATTATCAAAAGCTTGGATTAATCCTTCGCTTTCGTCTACTACTCCTAAACCTGTACAGTTATAAGGCGGTTTTGTTACATTAATATACATATCATTTCCTATTGTACTTAATTTATCCTTTAGTGTTGAATATGGTTCTTTTGCATTTTCAATTTCATTTTCTGTTTCAGTAACTCTATTATCCAAATCTAATAAATCAGGATGAGACTCTTGAAACGTTTCTAAATTTTCAAAATAATCCGTTGCTTGATCTAGTTTATTCTCTAATTCTTCTAATAGTGTATACGTTGCAGTACTAATACTTGCACTTACTGCAATTACACTCGGTACAACCTTTAATACTAGATTGAAAGTCGCTTTCTTATTGCCTATAGAATCAATAAATTGTAATTCTATAGGCGTATCCCCTGCAGTAGTTGTAAGCTGTTCATCAGCATTAATGTTAACTAAATTGCTATTTATAGTTATTCCAGTATGCTCTTGAATTAATGGAACTTGGTCAGATTTCATTGCTTTTAATCTCACATTATATCCAGTTAAATTTGCTTGCACACTATTGTCAAATATATTTAAAATCAAATTTAAATTATCAAATTGCTTGCAAGTAATATAAATGTTTAAATTTTGTTTAAGGTCTAAACTTGCTGTTAAATCTTGTATTGCCATATTTATTCACCTTCCTTTTTACATGTGGCTTACTACATATTCTATATATTCTCTTAAGGTTCTGGATCCTATGTTTATATTTTCACTGTCAAAGTCAACACCAGCATAAAATCTAGAGTAAGCTCTGAATCTAGCACTATCTTTTACATTTAAAGTATTAGTAATTTCAAAATCATCATCAGCAACTAAAGTGGTTGCATTGTCTGCCACATAAATTCTACTTGTATATCCATTCTCATTAGTCATACTTAGACCATTTTTATCTAGCTTATAGTTTGCGTCTCCATCATCTACAACAAAGCCACCATCAGCAGTACATCTTCCGTTTGCATTAACATAAAAAACTAACTTAGAGTCTTTGTAAAGTCTAAACTTACCATCATGAACTTCTAAACCATTCACATCTATTATTACATATGCACCACTAGCGCCTACACAAGCTACCTTAAATGCATTTTTACTTAGCTCCCATCCCATTCCTGTTCCATCCTGTTCAACTACTGCATCAATCTTTTCTTCCTGTAAATCAATCCTTGCGTTTATCTTTTTCTCAGAATTTGAAACTTGTAAAACTATCTCTTGCTTGGCAAACTGTATTTGCTTTACAGTATCGCTTATAATATCCGTTATATTTTTTCTAGCAAATCCAATTTCAACTTTATCTATTGTTGCATTTCCCTCAGAATCTACTGTATAGCTGATTTTATTAACTCTACCTTGTAAATCCAGATTTAACTTCTTATGTTTGATATAAACCGTATCTCCTAACTTTACACTCTCTAGAGCTTTATAATTTTTATATTCTTCTGTTTTACTTAGTTCTATAAAATCTATAACATAGCTAAAAGTTATTTGATCTACTTTATCCTCATTAAACATCTTGTTACAAGTATCTCTCATAATCTTATATGCTTCTTCAACTGTAATTTGTTTCTCATCTTTTGTATTAGTTCCATCCCAAATATTCAAATTTAATTCAACATCTCGATAGTATTTCTTTTCATATGCCCCAGCATTAGGACTTACAATCTGATATTCTGGCAATCTATAGTCTCCTGACTTTGGTATAAGAACTGTTGCTAAATCTGTGTTATCTATAGTTTCTTTTATCGAAGATATATTTTTTCCATATTCAATAACAACACCATTGTCTTCCCCTCTTTGATCAACTATATCTATAGTTTCATTGCTTACTATAAATTCACCGCCATATTCAGATAAAACACTATTTTCTGAACCTATAATAGCACTTAATAAGTTTCCTTCTTTAACTTCTAATATCACATTAGTGTTAGTATTTGTATCCAAAT
Organism: Clostridium sp. YIM B02569; assembly: GCF_022320765.1. Taxonomy (NCBI): domain Bacteria; kingdom Bacillati; phylum Bacillota; class Clostridia; order Eubacteriales; family Clostridiaceae; genus Clostridium; species Clostridium sp. YIM B02569. Next base: position 6,616 of record NZ_JAKJJX010000008.1, read on the forward strand.
CACCTACTTTATAGCTATGAGAATCCAAAGCATTATCCAATATAATTTGTATAGCTTCTTTTCTAGTCTTTCCTACAATAGTCATAGCTCTAACTCTATTTTCCTTTAAATCTGCCAGTAATTTAGATTGGCTTTGAACACTAATAGAATTAGAGTTAGTTTCTTTTTGAATTATCCTAAATTGCTGATTATCTCTACTATCAATCGTTGGAGTAGAAATTATTGAAGCAGTTACTAAGTTACTAGAAATATTTTTAGTGTCTTCCAATGGATATTCTAGTTCCATAGTATAATCTTCATTTATTTCTTCAGTAACCTTACATGATATTATTTCATTCAATACCCATTCGTTATGAGTAAAATCTGTTTCAGTACTCCTGAATAATCTAACCATTAATAACACCTCCAGTAAGGTGTTATTTCTATTTTGCTTACAGCTCCAGACCATGAAATTGTATTTTGGCCAATAGAAAAGACTGGCCATTCACCAGTCATATTTTTACCAAAGTTAATATTATCCTTGTAGCATTCTTTTATTTCTGAATCTATTGTCACATAATCAACTACATTTTTTACAGTGAAAGTAGTCTTGCTTATATTTAAAATTATGTTTCCATTTCCATAAATCTTTAATATAGGCTTAGCTTTATATGTTCCAAAATTATTTAATACTGTTCCATTAGATGTTATAGTTTTAGATTTTAACCCGCTTGTCATATATTTTAATCCATTGCAAGTAAAGGTTGCAGTAAATCGCCTTACTATATTACTTGTTGTCTTTGTCTCGCTTATTTTAACTTGCTTCACTTTGTAAGTTTTAAATTCATCCATACTGTAGAAAAGTTCTTTAGACATTGAACTTAGCAGCCAATTATCGATTCTAGATTTTTTCATTAGATATTCATCTTCATTAGCTTTATACCAAAAATCAAAACTAAGACTTATATCTTCAAATCCTTTAATCTTTGTAAGATTTTCTCCGCCATCAATTGATATTGTTTCGTATATAATATTACAAGCTGGTATGATTGGAATATTTTCTATTATTAAATCTAAATCATCTAAGCTATTTAAATTATTATAGAATATAAATGACACTCTACCACTTCCTTCTATTTGAACTAAATGCCAATTCTCTACTTACATATGGAGTTGAAACTCTAGCAATTTCTCTGCCATCCAAATTAACTGGAACCTGAATTATAATAGGTTGTCCATTTGAACCTGTGTAAGAATTTTGAGCAATATTACTAGCCACTTTATTAGCTACACTTTCAGCAGTTTTTAAGACTAAATCTTCACTTGCATCATGATTATAAATTCTTGTACCCGCCTTAAGTTGGTAAACTTCATATCCTCTTTCATGAAGTGTAGTTAAACCCGAGTTTTCCATAACTCCACCTGTCCAGTGTTCTCCAATTCTTAATTGATCTGCATCAGCTGCATCTACATCTGAAGCATTCCCACTTACATTATAGGAGAATGTTTTATTTGATGGAATCCAACTACTCCACCAATTTTTCAATTTATCCCACCATGTTAATATCTTACCTGTACTTGTATCTACACTATTTTCAAGATCACTATTCATTCCTTTTATTTTTTCAACTGCTCCATCACGAGTTTCTCGTGCCTTTTGAATAGTATCATCTCTTTGCTTGGTTGCATCTGCTATCATTTTATCAGCTTGCTCTGATGTTATAGAACCTACCTCATCACGTTGCTTAATTATTGTTGCAACAGTTTGATCATATTCATCATTAGCAACTTTAATAGCTCCATCTCTACTTTCATTTAATTTTTGAATATGCTCCGATGCCTGTTCAGCAGTGATTCTTCCATCATAATCTTTCATACGCTGTAAAATTACCTGTGCTTCAACCTCATTATCAGAAAGTGATTTTACCGCATTTTCTTTCATTTGATTTTGTAATTGTCCTATGTCAGTTACCTCTTGACTCGTTAACGTTCTATGCTCATTACTTGCATTCTGAATTATTTTATTAATTTGATCTTCATATTGCTGAGTTTGCGTTTGCCTATTAGTATAGAATTCCGTTGTCTTTTGCATTATTTCAGCTTGTTCTGTACTTGTAAGTGTATTTTGTTGTGTAAATAACTCTTGTAACTTAGATATGCTATCAGTTTTCTGTTTCTCATATCCTTGTATAATACTCTGAGTCATACTATCGAATTTAGTTTTAGTGTCAGTTGCAATTTGTCCTGTAATAACATTTCCATTAATATATAGGTCTTGAAGCGAGGCTTTAGCATTTTGATCCATATCTAAATAATCTTTTACTGCTGTTTTTGTTGCTTCGCTTATCTTTATTGTATTAGTTGCAACATTTTGAGCCATAGCTCCATATTCGGTTTGTACAGTTTGTGAAGTATATTCAACTTTATCTGCAAATAAATCAACACTTGGTACAACTTCCTGCGTTAACCCTTTGTATATTCCATACCCAGCTAAAGCAACTGCACCAGCCACTGCAATGTATGGAGCTGCAGCTACAACTGCGCCACCCATCCCTGTAGCCACTGCACCAAATCCTGTAGCACCTCCGACTCCTCCAGCAACCGCTCCAGCTTCTGCAACTGTTTCTGTAGCTACAGTTGCAGTTCCTAAAGCACCAGATAATTTAGATGCTACATTAATTACAGTTCCAATCCCACTAGACACTCCACCAACTACTTTTAGAACTCCACCTAGCGCAGTACTAAACATTACTACATCTGCAATAGTTGTTACAGTTCCTTTATCCATACCTTCTAAAGTTGATGTCAAGCCACCAATTACACTAGTAACCTCTTCCATTACTGGTGCTAATGCATCTCCTAGTTCTATACTTGCATTTTTCAATTCATTAAAGTTTTTTCTCATTTTATTACCAGCAGTTTCGTCTACTTTTGTAAATGCATCATCCAATGCAGTCGTATTAGTGGTCATTTGATCCATACTTTGTTGGAATAAGTTCATTCCTTGGTCACTTGTCATAGTAAGCACAGTGTTAACTGCTTCTACAGAACCAAATAATTGATACAATTCTTCTGTATTACCATTAGTTTTTTGTTTTACTTCTTCTAAGAACCTCCCCCATCCAACGCTCTGTAAATGTGCTGCATTGAATTTTAAACCTAGTTTTTCTGCCATTTTTGCAGCATCATCTGATGGTTTTGCTATATTAGAATAAGCTGCTTTTAACCCTGTAACTGCTTCAGATGTCTTAATACCATTTGCAGTTAATGTTGCTAATGAACTGAATAGCTCTGATGTAGTTACTTTTAATGCTGCTGTTGTTGGAATGACATTACCTATAGAGCTAGACATTTCTCCAAAAGTTGTTTTTCCTAAGTTTTGTGCAATAAACATTTGATTAGCAATATTAGTTACTTCTTCTGTCTTAAGTCCATAAGCATTCAATACAGTTGTTAATCCATCAACTGATGTTGCTGTATCAGTAAATCCACCTTTAGCCGCCTTGACCGCTGTTGTTAGAAAATTTACCGACTTTTCTGCTGCAACGCCTGAAGAAATAGTATCATACATACCATCTTGAATAGTATCAAAACTTTCTCCCGACATATTAGATAGATCTATAACACCTTTTCCTAGGTCTTCTATACTGATATTAGTTGTATCAGCAACAGTACTAATCTTGGCCATGCCATCATGGAAATCAGTACTAAATTTAACTCCTGCTATTCCTGCTGCTTCTAAAGGTGCTGTAATTTTTAATATTCCATCTCCAACATTAGTAGCCTTACTCCCAAAATCCTTTAGCTTCTCGCCACTTTCTTTTAAACCATTACTTGCACTAATCCACTTATTATTACTTTTATCAAGCTCATTATTTATTTTTTGAAGCTCTCCTTGAGTTTTGACCATCTCAGTTTCAGCTTTATTCATATTAGTTTGATAATTTTGTATCTGTTTAGCATTAGATTCAATTGCTTTTTCTTTTTTACTATACTCAGTTGTTAATTGATCTACTGCTTCTTTAGCATTTTTAGCTTGTTCACTTTCTTTTCCATATAACTGAATTGCTTCTTGATACTTATTATTGGCGCTTTCCAAACTAGCTTTTAATTTATCTCTTTCAGAGATATTATCACTCATCTTCTGGCTAGCTTTCTCCATTGCTTCTCTATAAGTATCAATTTTTTTAGATTGCAAATCAAATTGTTTGGCAAGTGCATCTTGTGCTGATCTCAATCTATCACTAGTAGCTCCAAATGTCTTAAGACCTTCACTAGCTAATTTAAATTCTGATTGAACTTCTTTTAAACTGCTATTTATACCTTTAATACTAGAATTATATCCAGTATCATCTAGTACCATCTTGGCCTTTATTAGTTTTTCTAAGTCGCTCAATTACTTTACCTCCTTTCTTATAAGAATGGTATTTCATCTACATAAACTCTTTTTTCATTGCTAGATTTATTTTCATCGTCTTCATCTTTAATTTCCCAACCATTAAATTTCACATGATTCATCCACATTTTATATATTTCAGCGTGTGTAGATTCTAAGAATTCAGCTTTTGTATAATTTAAATGAGCTTTACTAATATAAAAAAGCCAGTCAAAATTAATCTCATAAGGATCTTTTGACTGGTCACCTAGTTTTTTTCTTTATTCTTTGGCTTTGAATCCTTTTTCTTAGCACTAGTATCAATACCCATATAATCAAAATATAAGTTTTTTACAAATGCAGGTATTTCATTATTAAGCTGCTGAGGTGTTAATAAATTTATTAATTCATCTATACTAAATTCCTTGTTTTTTTCTACTTCTTTGTCATTTACAGTTTTGCATTCTTTATCTATGCAACTACAGGACATTAGCCTTAATGCATTAGTATAAAATTGTTTTCCTTCCATTATCCCTTGCAGTACTGTTCCGTAATTCCCATACTTATCATCTACTTTCAAAATGGTTTCATTTGTCATTTTAAAATTATATTCTTTTTCACCTATCTTCAATTTTCTAATTTCAGCAAACATATATTTATATCTCCTTTCTCACTTTATAAGAAACTCCCAACCAAATTAAATGATTGAGAGTCTAAAATACTTAAGTAGTTGGTGTTGTTCCTTTTTTAGTAGGTACAATCACGCTTTCAAAGAACTTAGTCCCAATGTCATTTGGGCAATTTGGATCATCCTCGTCTACGTTATATTTCCACATTGCGTTATTTTGCAATGGTTGGAACGTTGCTTTCATTTCTGGTGTCTGATAATCAACTTTCCCTTCTTGACCTTTGCTAGAATCATCTGGCAAAGACATCTTCCCTTTATAAAGAATTCCATATCTCTTTTTGCCATTAGATTTATTTGCAGCATAAAGCAATGCTATATATGGAGCAATATCATCAGATGATGCAAATGTTCCTCCTTCTGTTGCAATAGTCTGTCCTAGTAAGTCAGCAGATTGTGCATTAGTCAAATCAGCTACATTTACAGTAACCTCAATATCTTCTAATGTTGTTGTTTGATCCCACACCTTATTTTCTGCATATAATTTTGCTGTATTACTTTTCGGTGCAATCTTAATTTCTTTAATACCTGGTAAATAAATTGGTTTATCAAATACTATTCCTGTAGAATCATCCTTTGTAATCTTTGAATAATAAAGCTTTTCTAAACCTACAATAGCCATATATTTTTACCTCACTTCCAGTGTAATAAAAAAACGCATAGCTTTATGGAATAACTGCGTATCATTTTCATATAAATCAGCAGCCATACTCCTATTAAAGCCAGCGTTTGTCATTACTTCTCTAATTTTATTCTCTAAATCTGTATAATCTGTTTTGCTAAATATATCTACTTGCAAATAAAAGTTTGTTGCTATCTCTTTATTTTCTGCCCACTCCTCGCCATTCTCATCAAAGATCTCATATTCAACGTATGGTGTATTAGGCTTATTGGCATGTATAAAATAAACTTTTTTATCTGCTGTTAAATTTAATATTTCAGTATCAGATAATGTGTCTTTTACTAATTTCTTAATATTAACCATCACACCACCTCTACTTCAATAATCCCTTTGCTAATACTTCTAAAGCTTCATCTTGTGAGCTATTAACAGATCGTTCAAAAAATCCAACATGATGTTTTTGTTGGCTAGTTCCAAACTCTTCAAAGCCTGTATACCAAGCGCCCATTATAACTTGACCTGTTATTAAAGAAAGATCATTCTTACTAACCTTTTCTTTAATTTTTCTTTTCATATCTCCGCTTTCTCCAACCGGAGTATTACTTTCAACTGTATTATAAATTACATCTATACCATCTTTCATCGCTTTCTTCTCATCAGCTTCAGTAAGTGTCATATCTTGAAGTAATGCTTCTAATTCTTCAAAACCATCTAATTCAATTCCACTCATGTAATCACCTAGCCTTTAACTTCTGCCTTTATATCTATCCATTGATGGAGATTCTTATAATCAGAACAAAATAATATATCATAATCTTTTTCTTTATATATCACTTTATACTGCTTTGTTGCTCCTGGTACTAATAACACCTTAGTTTTATTGCAATATCTAACTGTAAAGGTAACTACATTTTCACTATTATTAGCCTTTGCAGATAGAAACTCTTTTCCACTTATTTGTTTAAATGCACTCCAACATGAATAATAAGTATCATCCCAATTTGGTGTATCAAAACCATTATCATTTTGACTTTCTCCAATGTATTCGCTTATTACTATTCTTTGATCCATTTCTACGCTACTCAATTATAATCACCTCATATTAAACTCAAAGGGTAGAAAAATTTACCCTTTAAATTAGAATGATATTGCATAACAATTTCTAGCATATCCTTTCTTTACATCAAATCTTCCTAAAATCCTTACTTTAACTGTATCATTTATAAATCCTGCTTCTGTACTTCTGGCAACTGTAAACTCATTTCTTTTAAATAACTTTACAAGTTCCTTAGAATTACAAACATAAAAAGTAGCTGTTTTTCCTTCTGCTGTTGGTAATAAAGTTTCATCTACTACAACTAATTCTTTATTATTAAAATAATATTTTCCGTTTACTTCCGTAACTAAATTTAAAGGTCTCTTTTGCCCATCTTTCATATTCTTTAATACTGAATATCCTTTTGGATTTGTGAATGTCACTAATCCAGCTTTAACTGCTGGTACCGCCTCGTCTATATCTGTATTTATATCCTCATAACTTCCAACGCCAGTAAATGCAGCTGCATTATCTTTTATGACTTTCATAATTTTTGCATTTTTAGTTCTTACAGTTTTAGCTGTAAAGTTTCTACGTGCTAAGCCTTAAATTTCAACCTCTGCATCATCAAGTAATTCAGATGTTAATGTGTAAATCTCACCAACTTTAGCACATTTAAATGCTATATCTGAAGTTGTTAACGTTGCATCAGTAATATCATCCCCTTCTAAAACCTCTGGCAATTCATCTTCATCCACTTCTGATACTGGCATTGTTCCTTCATTCTTTGTTACTGGAATAACTTCAACATATTCCTCTAATGATCCATATCCTTTTTCTATCTCTATAAGTTGATTTACAAATTGTTTTGGTAAAACTGCTGAATTGTCTGTTGTCTTAACCATTGCTCTTTCTTCTTCTGTTAACTCCTGACCTAAGACTTTCTTAACAATGCTTCTCATTTCATCAACTTTATCTAATTTTGTTTCCTTTTTTTCATTCCTTTGAGACTCTAAATCTCTCTTTTCAGCTTCTTCTAATTCTTTTTCAATTTCTATCATTTTTTCTATACTTCTTATTTCTGACATTTTAGCTTCAGCTTCTGTTACCTTTTGCTCTGCTATAAGACTTCTCACTTCTGTTTTCTTACTATCTAATAATGCTAATAAATCTTTTAATTTCATATTTTAACGTCCTCGCTTTCATTATTTAAAATAGAGTATAAAAAAAGAACTACATAATCTGTAATTCTAATTCCATTAATTTAAGTTTTAGATTTATTTCATCCTCTCTTTTTTCTTCCTCTAATGGAATTACTTCCACTTGATCCTGTATAAATCTTTGCTCAATACAAACTTCTTCATTATCCCTAGCCTCTATACTAGTTCCATAATATGCTGGTGTACGTGTATTATCAAGTATAGATACTTCTCTTAATATAATATCTTCAAGATATCTTCTCTCAACATCTGTATCCGTTTTTCCCCAGCTTTGTTTTTGAGGTATGAAAGAAAATGACCACCCAACTAGTTTATTATTTTTTGCCTTTTCAATGACATCAGAATCATATATCCTAGCTTCCGCATATAAACCAATATTATCTTCCTTAAGTTTAAGATTATCTTTTGTTGATCCAAGTTTTCTACTCCAATCATGATTAAGTAATACTGGTACATCACTAGTCCTTTCCAATGCTCTTTGCCAAACTCCACTTCTAACCTGCTCAACAAATTTTCCTTTTGGCGAAGGTAACTCTCTAGAATCCCTTTCACATGCATTAACATATCCCCTAACTACTACATGATCTGACCTAATTTCTACTTGCATAAATTTTCACCTCCTCTCAAGATTCTGTATTATAATTACTAAGCTTATCTAATATACTAGAAACAATTCTATCTTGTTTAGTTTTAATATCTATACTAGTACCTCTAATGTTATACATATCTGATATTAGTTTTTTCTGAAGTATTTCAGCTAATTTAACCGCCTTTTCATCGTTTTTATAACCTTCTCCTACCATAGAATCTATGTATATTAGAGATACCTCTAGCAGCTCAGTTAAGTAATTATCTTCATCTTCATAGTCAATCTTCAAATAATCTTTAACAACATTTAGTGTCAATATTATCACCATCTTTCGGCGTAGTATTTTGCTTTCCTTTTTGGTAACTAACATTACCATTAATTAAATCTTTTAAAAGAACTTGTCCTGAAGGTAAAGTAATAATCAATTCACCACCTATTTTTTGTACGCCTAATATATCTCTAGCATAATCAAGGTCATAAACCCCATTTTTTACATAGGTACTAATTACCTCAGATTGAGTTTTACTATCAGTTCTTAATAGTACATTAATATTAAAGCGTATTTTATATCCCATCTCTCTTTCAGTTTGAGTTAACAACTTCCAGTCCATCTCCTGCTCTATTTGCTCAAATATTATTAATAAGCAATCAGTTAAAAACTTTATATTGTCCTGTTCCTCACTAACTGCTGTATCTCTCATTATCCCCAGTTTACTTAACGGAACTTGAAAGCTACTTGCTATTTCTTCTTTTGATAATTTTCTCAACTCAGTAAATTGTGCATCGCTTAAAGATAAATTCATAGGCTGAACATTATAACCTGCTGGTATAGTAAATACCCGCCCATTATTAGTGTAGATCCTATCAAATTTCTCTTGAACCTTTTTGAGTTCCTTTTCCTCTTTAATGTCACTAGTAAGCTGAACAACTATTTTATTTGTAAGCCCATTGCTAAAAAGTTTATTTAAGTAATTTTGACTTTTAAGACTACTATCTAAACTTTCAGAAAGAATGCTCCTATTTGCTTTGCCTTTAATTCCATCCATAGTAAAGTCCCTTAGCATTATTATATCTTTATCAAAACAACTGCCGATCTCACCTTCTACACCTTCAAAATCCCATAATATTTTATTTCCTTTTATACTTTTAATTAATCCTGCATTATCTATTGTTACATTTGTAATTTTCACTGAATATAATCCATTTATTTTACTTCCTTGCCTATCAATAAAAAGACCAGAGTGCCCCCAATGTTTTGATAATGCTACAAAGGCTTTATAGCAATCTATCGCTGACATATAATCATTAGGTCGTATTCTTAGTTTGTCATATAAATAATGATCCTTAGCTAACTCTTCCCCCTTTTCTGTTTCCTTTTTTACTTGTAAAGTACATTTAGCAATACTCTCAGATATGATTTTTATACAACTAAAATAAGTGCTTTCTTTCATTTCAATATCAAACGGAGTAATATCATAACCATTCTCAAATGAATACATTGTTTTCCATTCATTTACGCTAATTGTCTCTCTTTTCTCAAGTAATCTATTAAAAATCACTATTTATCACCTCGCTTTCCTGTAAATTTATATAAAAATATACTGAAAGCAATAAAAATAAATCCCAATGAGTAAAATCCAAACTTGATATTTATAGAAAAGTTAGTAAGAATAATTATGAAAACTCCAATAAAAAAGACCATTTCCATAACAAATATGTCATTGAAAATAGTTCTATTAATTATATTCTTAAGTTTTTCTTTGACTTTTTTCAAAATCTCACCTCATTTCTCTACCAATCCATCTTATCAAGGGTATCTATAGCACTATATTTTTCTTCTTCAACTATTAATTGTGTCATTCCAAATATTAATACAGCAACCATATCTATTCTTTGCTTATTCTTATTTTCTTTCTGTAGCATCTCATCATCTGCTTTACCTTTTGTAGTAATTGCATTCTTCATATTCCAATCAAGTAATTCATTCTTTTCGTAAAACACATTTCCATCATAAACAAGCTTTCGAAATTCTTTTGTTGCTGGACTTAAATTGGTATAAGTTTGTTTTAACATTATTACATCGAAATCTTCGCTTAACCTTTCCATCATTTCTTTTGCATTCATAGGATCTGTTACAATGGATATAATTTTGCAATTATATGTTTCTTCAATGCTTCTTATATATTCTTCAACTTTTGTATAGCTTACTGTCATTCCTTTATGAATATCACAATATCCTAATTCAGCATAATGTCTATAATCAATATTTTCTCTACGTTCTGCCAAACTATCTTCTGGTAAAAATCCATGAGATTTGCAGTAAATTTTATTATCTTCTCTATACATAATGCTTACTGCAGTTAAATCTGTAGTAACTGATAAATCTACACCAACAATAACCTCTTTACCTTCAAAATTAATATTATCAACTTTACATTTCTTCCAGTATCTAATGTCTAAATACTTATCTAATTCATTGGTATCAAGAAAAATATTAAAGTTTTTAGTTAATAACTCTTCCTGTTCAGATATTTTTATTTTAGCAATCTCTCTATCGCTTTTAATTTCTTCGTAGTTTTCTTCCACTCTTAACGGGTTTGCCTTATAAATTGCCATATCATCCCACACTTCCTCTCTAAGTGCATAATACAAAAGAATAAATATTCGTTCATTTGTAACAGTTCCCTCCAGCACTGCTCTATCATATTCAAGCTCTTCGAGCATTATTGAATCACTTTCAGCATAAGCAGTTGTTGTTTTAAACATAAGTGGATTTTTGACACTTAATTGACCTTTTCTCATAGCTTGTATATTATCATTACTTGTAAATGCTCCAACTTCATCTGCACATACTGCTGCTGGTCTAATAGAGTTATTCTTATTTGCTTTACTCGTACGTGGATAATAAAAACTATGTGTTAGTGTGCACTTTATAACACCTATTTCACTTTCTGATACAAAAAAATGTTTTTCTAGTGCTGGACTCGCTGTTATTATCTGTGCCATGGCCTTACGTACTTCCTTTGCTAAATCTCTATCAATACATACAGAATAAAACTCACTAAAATTCTGTTCTGTTAGCATTAATAGTATAAATATGAGTGCTATTAAAAATGTTTTAGCATTTTTACGAGGAATAAATAAAACTACATCTCTATACCTGAATTTATTTTTATCATTTTTATATCTCCAACCAAAAATAGCCACTAGAATAAGTGCCTGGAATCCTACGATTCCATCATAAACACTTTTTCCAGCGACAAATCCTGTTGCATAATTTATTATTTTCAAAAGATTATTTATAATCTTTAACTTTTTTGCACATAAAAAAAATTCAAACTTATCTTCATATTGCTTTATTTCATAATCATATAGAAACTTTTTACACTGCTGCTTGACTTCATCTGTAGTAATTTCAGTGCCATCAGTAACATCTTTACAATATTTTAATGCATCATCCAATAACTTCATTAATCTTCATCATCCTGTAGAGCTTTCAATAAAGGATCTTCTTTTTTCTCTTTATTATCCAAAGCTAGATTTCCTAGCTTAGCTCTGCTTTGTGGAGATAATGATAATTCACTACAACACCTATATAAATCTTTTGTATATTTATCCTTTGCACTCATTAAATCTTTGTTTACCAAACTTCCTATATTCTTATTTATAATAGTTTCTATAGTTTGAAGTCGGTCAACTGCAATAGAACAAGTAGATAACACAAATACATCTAAATTAGTCAATATTCCTGTTTCTAGTAATTCTTCAATTATAAATTTATATATTTTCTTTTGTTCTTTGGATAAATAACTTGGTGGTTTATCTATTTTGTCAGCTAAACCTTTTAGATTCTCTTCATTCTCTTTTCTTAATTTAATTTCAGCTTTAGTATTATGTCTACTTTGGCTCTCTATTGATTTACTTGGTCTAGCCAAAAATTCACCTTCTTTCATGCGATTTTTTCAAATTTTTATTTTGGGAATTTTATCTGACTGAGAGGGCACCTGGGACTTTCCATCCCTTTATATAAACTTTCAGCCCCTCCCCCGGGTTTAAAATATCTCCTTTTCAAATTTTTTTTAGCAATTCTTTTAAATAATTTTGAACTTTTAGTTTTTCTTCAAGGCTTTTATTCATCATTCTATGAATTTCTATATGATTTCTTTTTGTTAATCCAATTATGTTGCTTGCATCTAGCCTTAAACTCCAATCATCTTTAGTTTCTATTATGTGATGATATGCTTCGGCTTGAACTATATTACCTTTGCTCCATTCAATAATATCTAAACCAAATTGATTGGATGCTACGCTATTCCTACACTTAATCCATGCACCACTTGAATAAAACTCCTGCTCTCTTTTATCTGTCCTCTTCTCCTTATAATGCTTATACTTTTCTTTCTTCTCCTTTACTTCACATTCACACTTACCTCCATATGTGACTCTATTACCACATACAGAACATAACCTGTACATAGCCATACAGTAACACTCCTTATAGTCCAATAATCTTTGAATTAGCTTCTTTCTCTTTTAACTTGGTAAGCTTCTTATCATTAAGCACCTTGTTAGGATCTTCGCTCCACATCTTAGACTTCCTATTAACTAACCAGAACTTTTGTGCTGCTAAATCTGGTTTACTATATTTCTTAACAGGTTTAATAACTACCTTCTCTTGAACTAATATAGTTTTACCATCATCCGCCAAGACTTCTTCTTTTACTTTTGTTGCAACTTCTTCTGTATATTTATATCCTAAACAATTATTTAGTAGTGCTTTCTCAACCGATTGATTAGCCTTATCTTTTCCTGTAGCAATTGCACCCTTAAGTGCTACGCTATCAGTTTTATATTTCCTATATGTGGAATATCCCACACCTAATTTTTCAGCAATATCTTTATCAGTTTCACCATACTCAACCCATGATTCTATCTCATCTAAGCGGCTCTCTATAAGTTCCTGATAACTATCACTTCTTGCCATAATGAACACCTCCTTATCGTAGCACTCACAAATCAAAGTGCTACGATATTATTATCTATTCTCTAGGTCATTTATTTCCCTACTTTTTAGCGTAATAATTTAGCTGACTTATAGTATGTTTTAAGCTATAAAATACCTCATTTACTTACAGAGTAAGGTATTTATTTTTTAATATTCCTACTTCTATATGTCTTTAATTTTTATCCTTTAATATTTATGGATTAAATAATAAGGTATTTAAGGCTAAAAAAATATGAATATTTCCCACATATCAAAACACATATTTATCTGATATCTTTGCTGACTCTTGCAATATATCTTCATCTAATCCGATATATTCCATAGTAGTTGTTACCTTGGCATGTCCAAACAATCTTTGGACATAATAGATATCCTTATCGCGTTCTATATATTGAAAATATCCATATGTTTTACGTGCTGTATGTGTTCCAATTGAACCTAATATGCCAATCTCTTCAAGTACACTTTTAAAAATCTTTCCTAATGCTTCTCTTGATATATTTTCTTTAAATGGTTCTACGCCTTCCCCTTTTTGTGACCAATATAAATATTCTGCGTCCTCTTTATCTTGAATATATTCTTGAAGTATTTTTATAAGCCTATTGCTCAGTTTTACAACTCTTTCAAACTTTACTTTTCTAGTCTTCTTAGTTTTTTCTTCTTGAATTACTAGTTCATTAGTTTGTATAGCTTTCTTAACATCTGCAACTGTAAGTTTTACTAAATCTCCACCTCTATATCCAGTATTAACTCCTATACTCCAAAGTATATATGCTGGATAATTATAACTTTTCATTCTATTAGCAATTCTCTGTAAATCCTTAGGATCTTTAATTACTATAGCTGCATTCCTTCCTTTTTTTCTCAAACTGAATGCACCTGCCTTATCTTTCCCTTTACTCTTTTGTATACATTGCTATCCATACATCTACGTAAATCGTTTGCCTCATTTTCTTTAAATATTCTTTTACTTCCACAGTGAGAACATGAAATATAGTATCCCTTTTTTATTGTGTCCTCAACTTCATCATTAATTAAAATGTTTGTCTTCTTGCATTTACCACAAATGCGAATCAAATATATTTCTTTCACATTCTCACCTTCTTTCCAAACAAAAAGAAAGACAAATTGCTATACAAACAACTCATCTTTCCTATAATTGCTTTTTCTTATTCTTTTATCTATTTCTTTAAAGCCATTCTCATTTTTCAATCTTTTAGGAGTATCAAAACTTACTATTGGAGCTACATTAACATCAATTACTATGTCTCCATCTGAATTAGTTTTATAGATAGATCTATTCTTTTTAATAAAAGTTGAATCACTCATGTATTGTTTTGCTTCATATCTTGTGATTCTGTCTATTTCTTCATTCCTAATTTTATTTGCTAAATGCGAATTCTTAAACTCCTTTAGATTTCTATGTATACATTGCCTGACTGTATCTGATTTACAGTTTAATATAAATGCTATATCTACTGCATTATATCCTTGTAAGTATAATCCTTTCACTTTTTCTTTATCTAGCACAAATATACCTCCTAAAAATAGATATAGTTATTCCATACCAAAAACGTGACATTTCTTTTTATTGATTTTATGTTATCATAAAATTCAAGACATTTGTCGGACATTTTTGAGACATTTTCAGGACATTATATATAAATAAAAAAACATAGTTATACAATTCTCATCAACTGCATAACTATGTTTCTTTTGTATCCTAATTATTAATTTTACTCAATCCAAGCCCCATCAGTGCCTAGAGTATAACCATCAATTACTGAGTTACTCTCCATTGCTCCATTAGAATTGAAATAATACCATTTTTCGTTTACCTTCTGCCATCCTTTTAGCATAGATCCTAATGAACCATACTGACCATTAGATAGATAGTACCAGTTATTATCTGCATCTTTAAGCCAACCAGTTGTTAATTTTCCGTCAGTATCTAAATGGAACCATTGACCTTCTACATCTTGTCCATTATAAGTCCAATCACCTTTTTGCGACTTATACCATCCAGTTACCATTTCTCCACTATTAGTATTGAAAAAATACCAATTGTTATTTACTGTTTTCCAACCAGTTTCCTTATTTCCATTTTCTTTTACTAAATACCATTTACCATTTGTATCTTGTGCCCATCCTGTCTTTTTAACACTTGTATCATTCGTAGTTTTATCAGTATTAGTAGATTCTGTATCTTTATTTGGCTTTGAATGATGACTTGATGAACTTGAACTATTGCTTGATGCTACAATTTTTCCACTAACGCAATCAAAAGAATAATCACCATATTTAGCAATTAAGCCTATGTATTTATTCAAATCATGTCCAGTTAACTTATACGTTTTATCAGTTCCTACTTTCTCACTAAAGTTTGAATCTGAGTTATCTAATCTATACCATTCATAAGTTACTGCAGCGCCTGTGGTAACTTCGTTTCCAACTTCATCTATAAGCTGTGCAGTTAAAGTTCTTCCTACTTTTGTTTCTCCAACAATTTTTGCTTCTGAAGGTATTGTTGGTTCATTACCTTCATCTGAATCTTTTACAATAACATTTACACTTGCTTCTAAGTTATTTGGATTTATTACACCCTCTGATAATGTTATTGTTCCTGTAAATGTATAAGTCCCTAATGTGTCTCCATCATATGCTGGATTTCCATCATTCCATACTACTGCTGCACTTGTTGTCGTGTTATCACTTAATCCAACATCTACTGTATCTGGTAATCCTATGTCACTTCTTGAAGTTCCCTTTGTGACATTAATATCTGAAGGACTACTAATCGAATCTACTTCTACAGCCGCAACTGAAATCTTTAAAGTTCCAAGAGCTCTATGAGCAGAGTCTCCGTTTCTTCCATAAATTCTAAATCCATAATGATATCCTTGGTGAAGATTTAGACTTGAGCTACCAGTTAAACTTGTATCTCCATTAACATAAAGTTGAACAGTCTGTTCTCCATCTGGTCCATCTGCATATGCAGTTACTTTTGCTTGAGCTTGAAACCAAGAATGAAAATAGCTATATGACCAATCATATTTAAAAGTTTCTGTAGAATTTGCAACACTATCAAATGTCCACTGTTGACCGTTAAATATTATATTCGAGTCTAGGTCATAAGCAAAACTTAAACTTCCATCATCATTTTTAGTTATTGTTGTTGTGCCTTCACCTGACTTAGTCCATGCACCAGATGACATATCAGCTGCTGAAACAGCATATGTTACATTAAACATGCACATAAATACAAGTACCATTACTAGCGATAATTTTTGTTTAACAGATTTTTTCATTATTAATACCCCCTTTAACTAATCATATATATTAAAACATATTTTTTTACCAATTTAAACATTTTTAGTATAGTTTTTTTAATAAAATAAAACTTTTACCATTTAATCATTATTTTTTGAGTATATTTTAGAAAAATCAGAGTGTTTTTGCAAAAAATAGTTGTAAATTAATTTATTTTTCCAGCAATATCCACTTTTCTTACATTTATTTTTAATTAATACTTGAATAGGCATAAATAAAAAGTGTATATACTGCACTCTATAAATTTATCTTTTGGATAGCCCTATTCAATATTCTATTTAATTGTCTTTCAGTTCTATCAA
Organism: Clostridium sp. YIM B02569; assembly: GCF_022320765.1. Taxonomy (NCBI): domain Bacteria; kingdom Bacillati; phylum Bacillota; class Clostridia; order Eubacteriales; family Clostridiaceae; genus Clostridium; species Clostridium sp. YIM B02569. The sequence continues at coordinate 23,759 of NZ_JAKJJX010000008.1, forward strand.
TTTCACTAGCAACTTTTTTCTTATCTTTGCAATCTATTAAAACTAATTTTACAACCTTATATTCCTTTTCAGGTAATAAATTTAAAATATTATCAATTCTTTTATTTTCATTTTTTAATCTATTAATTTCCGTAATTAAATCCTTTATTCTTATGTCTTTTTCCTCAGATCCACTTAGTCTTAAGTTTTCAATTTCAATTTCCAAATTATCAATCTTGCATTTTCTTTCTCTGTAGATATTAAATATACTTTTAATTTCTGCCATTTTTACCACCTATCCTTTATAATACTTTTATGTTATAATGTAGACAGATTGATTAGAGAATCTTCTTTCCATGATTCGTTCTCTAATTGTTATAGGTGTTCATTACGAACACCTTTTATTTTTAAATATTAGTATTATGAATTAAATTACTTGAATACTTTTTTTCAAATAGTACATAATATATTTGGTTGTTGATTATATTATTATTAAAAAAATCCATTGTATGCCCCTTAATTGGGGCATATTTTGCGTTTAATAATAGAATAACGTAATAAAAAAATCGCAAATTCAATCTCTTGAATAATGCGATCTTACAATTTGCTATTTGATTTTAGTGATTCATAATTTAAGAACATTAAGAATTTAGTATAGTCTCAATTTTTTTCTTAATTATTATGGCAATTTCCTTCTAAAATATTTATTAATAGTTTTTGAAGCACATTCACAATAGCAGTGATAATACTTGTTGCTAAAATAATCATAAAACTTAATGATATAGGACCTGCTGGGTCATCTCCACTAATTTTAGAAATTACCTTTAAGGTTATTATCCCTAACAAAAAGAAGAGGATGATTGTTAAACCACATTTCTTTATAACCTTCAAATATTTAAGTGATAACTCGGAAAAAGCATTGTTCCTTTCAATACAGGTTAATAGTTTAAATGCTTGATACAGTGCAACAGAAAACGCAACACAGCATCCATACGCATATCCTAACAATGGATAAAGCGAGTAGTCCCCTGGATGTGCTTTGGGTTCTTTAATAGCTATCCCAGGTAACCAAATTATACACAAAGCAAGAACTGCAATTCCAATCAGAAAAATAATTACCTTTAAGAAAGTGGTTGAACCTTGTTTAATATTCACTTAAAACACCTCACTAATTAAATAATAAAATCATTTTAGCACAATATTTATCGTTTTACAATAAATTTATATTATTTTTCATTATATAATTATTGTTATTATTGTATATTTTTAATTTATAGAAAATGTGGGAGCATGTTAAAACTATATTGTGAGATTGATTTTTTCATCCCATAAAAGAACTCTTTAACATTTTATCCACCCAATTTTTTCGCAATAATTTACTGTTTTGCATTAACTATAGCATATTTTGTAAAAATCACATTATTCACTTTTCAAAGAACATATTTCTTCATTTACTTACCACGTCAAATCTGCATTCTGAATATTTACTTAGTAAGTACACATAATAAAATTATCTATATTTGTTGTTTATAGCAAAATGTTAAGGTGGTTTTACTATGAAAAAATTTATACTTATATTTTTGATTTCAATATTTTTATTATTGAATCTGGCTTCTCCTATATTTGCTGCTAACATTTTTAAAGAGGGAATTTATAAAGCAGCTGATTTTAATTTTTCAGCAGAGAATACCTATAGTGTTCAAAATGTATCTCAAAAAGATAGTGTTTATATAATTCTTTATGATGAAAATCAACTTCAAATACAATCTATACGATTAGATCCCAACTCCAAAAAATATAATTTATTACCACTTAAGCCTGACTACAGAATTGCAATAGTTGGTAATGGGGATGTATTTATCGATTAAAAGTTACACTAATACTACTACTTGGGGAGGTGATTTTATATTATGAAAAAAAATATTGCAATAACGTTAATTATAATATGTTTATTTTTTAATTCTCTTTCATTAATTCCCACATTTGCGGTAGATACATTTAAAGAGGGGCTTTATCAATTATCCAATCTTAATGTTGCCAAAAAAAATCGTTATACTATTCAAAATATATCACCTGATAATAGCATTTATATGGCACTTTTTGATGAAAACCAACGTCAAATACAATCTATTTATTTACCACCCAAATCAGCAAACTATACCCTGCTTGCCCTTGAACCTAGTTATAGAATTGTAATTATTGGGAAAGGTGAAGTAATTATTGCTTAAAAGACACTTTGTAGTGTCTTTTTTTATGAACAATTTCTCCCCCTCTAAATTACTCTCTAATTTTCATCCTCTTTATCATCCTTCTGAATATATCCCATTTCCATAAGCTCTTTATTTAAAGCTTCTTTAATATCTAATCCTTCTTCTTCCATTCTCTTTTGTACTCTTGGAACCACTATATCAACTATATCTTTAATAATTCCCATACTTATAGCTCCTTTTTAGGAAGAGAGCTTCAATAAACTCTCTTCTTATTTATCTTTTGCAGTAACCTTAACATTAACATCGTAATCCCTGCTAATGCGCCTTCCAGTCCTGCAAGGTATTAATGAATATTTCTATCATATTTCCGCATAATAATTTTATCTATTTAATTTACACTCTGAAATTAAGAAAGAAGGCTTATCAAATGAAAAAATTTATATATATTCTTTCTATGTCATTGCTTTTATTATTTACTTTCAATACAGTATCTGTCGTAGCTCAGCCCAAAATATATTCACAAGGTTTTTACAACATGAAAGATTTAAACTTAAAAGAAAATGTTTCTTACAAAGTCCAAAACCAGGAACCATATGTTGAGGGTCTATTAATAATTCTTGATGCTGATAGAAAGATACAACAACTTATACGAATACCAGCTAGCTCCGGTCAACTCCCTTTGGCTCCTCTTAAATATGACTATAGATTTATAATATATAATAATGTTCTTTTAACTTTTTCTTAAATCATGAAAGGTGGCCTATCAAATGAAAAAAATATTTATTATACTTTCTGCGCTTTTACTTTTATCTTTTAGTATGAATAATTTAGCTGTTAAAGCTGCACCACTAAATATACAATTAACTGAAGGTGTTTATAGTGTAAAAGATTTAAAGTTAATGGAGAATACTACATACAATATTCAAAATGATTCTGCTGGTACTATTCTTATGATGAGAATAGATGGCGGGCAACAAATAATGGAATCACATCGTTTATTAGAAAACTCACCTAAATACAACATTGGTCCTTTTAAATATGTCGATAAAATCGTAATATTGGGTCCTGGTACTGTAACAATAACAGAATAAATATTTTCAAATTACACATAATATAATGATTTAGTTAACATATTATTTATATAATCCATTTTTGCCCCATTAATTGGGGCTTTTTAATGTGCAAAATTATCTATCAACGCTTGGAATTATCTGAATTTAGTCTTCATATAATTAAATGTAGCCTCTTCGCTATTACTTTATTGCTCTTTTGTTTACTCTTTTGTCCATAATATTTTTTACTTTTACCTAGTGATTTTTAGGCCCCTTTTTAGGGGCTTTTTAATGCACAAAATTATTTTTTAACATTTAGAATTATTTGAAGTTAATCTTCATATAATTGAATGAAGCTTCTTCGCTATTACTTTATTGCCCTTTTACTTACTCTTTCATTATCCATAGTAATTTTTTTGCTTTTGGCTAGTGATTTTTGAGCCCCTTTTTAGGGGCTTTTTATTGTACAAAATTATTTATCAACATTTAGAATTATTTGAAGCTTGGCCTCATATAATTAAATGTAGATTCTTCGCTATAACTTTATTTCTCTTTTATTTACTCTTTTGTCCATAATATTTTTTGCTTTTACCTAGTAACTATAAGCCCCTTTTTAGGGGCTTCCTTCATGTTCCCACAAATTAATTACATAGCATTTTTCATATTTGTTTCTTTAAGCTTCTTTACTGCTTTATAATAAAAAGCTGTCTGCTTACCATCCCATTTAATATTCAAGGTTTCACCGTTGTTGTAAATACTTACTACCTTGCCTATATGCTTTGTGCCTTTATACTCTATTTCTACCAGCTCATTTTCCTCAAAATCTATAACATTATGAGCAAAAGTTGATGGCTTAATATAGCTTTCCTTCTCATCAATATCTGTTTCTGCGCTTAAAATATGCAAGCCTATTTTTTCTTTAGGAATCTCAATCTTATATACTTCATCTTCATGATATTTTGGTTTTTGTAAGTATTCTAATATCCATCCTTTAGGATTTATAACAATTGTCTTATCTTGCTTTTGAATTATTATATTAGCATCACCTTTACGTTTAATGTATTCTATAACGTGCATGTCATTAAGTTTTTTAAACTGAATATCATTTAATTTTCTATCTTGATTTACAAATAAAATTTCATCAGCTGGAAGCAGATCTACATCTTTTTTTAACTCCAGTTCTTTTACCCCATCACTGTTAAAATACAATGTCTTTTCTTCAAGCTCTACAAGCAATGCTCCATATATTCTTTTAACTATTCTTGCTGCATTAGGTTTATATAGATTAATAATTTCTGCAAATTTATCTTTATGACTTTTGACTACTGGTGCGTACTCTTTTTTAGGCTCTTTAACTTCATTAAGCACTAAATCAAATATGCTTATTTGCCCATCTAAGACTTCATCCATTTTATTTTTAATCATCGTTATCCCACCCAAGCAGCTTCTTTTCTAAATTGTCATAGTCATATTTTCTTGGCTCGAAATTATTAAATCTGAGTGGCTGCACCTCTTTATTTTTAGCTATCTTAACTGGATTTTCTTTGTCTACATAATTGCCTTCTAAGATCTTAATAAAATTATTTGGCTTTACTAACCAATCAAAGGTTACTGTCCAGTTCTTATTATTTTGACCTTTTAAGAAACTGCTGCATTTTATATTTTCTATAGCTTGAAGTATTTTATCTTGTCCATATTCTTTAAGCCTTGCTTGAAGTAATTTATATCTGTTAGTGCCTTTATTTATGGATATGAGCTTTTGAAGTCCAAGTTCATTCCACTTATCTATTATGGGTTGCACTTTAGTGCTACTAACTATATCTTTAGATATAGTATTTATATTATTAATTGTATTATTAAGTATTGTATTATTATCTTCACAGTTTTCCGAATACCCTCTGTCAATATCTCGAGTACCTCTATCGATATTTCGAACACCGCAGTCGATATTCCGAGTACCCCCTATCGATATTTCGAGTAGCTTAATTATTCTACTTTCTATTGCTTTTGTGCCTGCTTTGTATTTATAAGAAACACTTAAAAATCCTTTTTTCTCTAAAGATTTTATTATTTCACTGCACCTGTTTTTAGATAGGCCAAAAAACTCTGCAAAATAGTCATTAGACGCAAAACATCCCTTTTCATTATCTAAGCTATCTATTTCAACTAAAAATAATTTTTCATTCATAGTTAAGTGAGTATTCAGCCAAATTTCTTTTGGTATCCATATGCCTTTAAAATCTCTTTCCACAGTCTCGCCTCACTTTCATTATTTGTAATTTAAATTAACTAAAAAACTTAGCTGCATCTACTTAAAACAACACAGCACCTTTTACATATTTCAATAAATTCTTCAGGTGTAGTCTTTTTATTAAAACTTGTCCTATTAAACCTTATGTCTTCTCTTGTCATAGCAAAAATAATATTAAATTCTTCTTTGCTAACTTTTGATTTTAAATCATTTAAGAATTTTAAAACCATTTACTTTTCCTCCATTTCAATTTATAATGGAGATACGGATCGCCATCCGTATCTCAAACACGTGTGAACCTTTAATCAAGGTTCTTTTTTTATTTATAAAGTTCATCTTCCTTCATGTTTTTATGTTCATAAAAATCAATACATTTTTTTGTATTCACATCAGTAAATTCAACATATAAATCTCCACATTCATTAAAACAAACTTCTCCAACAGTTACTTTATAGATATCATTAAGCAATTCATTTTCAACTGTAATAGTCCCATCTTTTATTTGCTTCCACATACGTCTTTTTCTTTCTGGAGCATACATTATTGTGTATTCACATTCTTCAGAATCACTTTTAATAACGTCATAGCCTATTTTCCATAAGATTTCTATTATATTCATCTTCTGAATTTCTCCTTTAATATGTTTAAAATCAGTTAATTTGCTTTTAATATCTTTAGAGCATTATTTAAAACCTGAAGTCTTAGCTCTGGAGGACACATTTTCATAACAGCAGCAACTTGTAACTCTGCCATAAGCTCATCAAATCCTTTTTTATCTTCTAATCCTATAATGGTTACCTTTAATTCATCGCCTTTCATATCCATTCCCCCGTAAATATAAATCATTTCATAATATGTTTTCTTATCACAATGTGTTACCTAGCAAACTTTATAGTTATAATTGCACATACCATTTCATCAAGTGTTTTCATTATCATTTGCCAATCATCTTTTTCATCTTCATCAACTTGACCATCACGTGAAATCTTAATCATTAATTTCTTAATGCTCTCTAGATCTTCAAGCTCATCTAAGAATGTTAATACAGCTTCAGCTAAATGTTTAACTTCTATCTTTGGAAAAAGCTCTTTCCCTATCAAAGTATTTTGATAATGCTGCAAAATTAAATATGGACGATTATATATCTTAGCCATATCAATCACTATGTTTTCTGGGGGTGTTCTCTTCCCTCCTTCATATGCTCTTAAGCTATCAACAGATATATCTAGTAGTTCTGATGATTTTTCTTGAGTTAAGCTTGTACATTCTCTCGCTATTTGGTAAATATTTCTGTAGCCTTCTACCATTTCTTTCCTCCAGCCTTTATATTAAAATTACTTATACAACATTTTGTAGTATTAAAACGCAAAAATATCTTCGAATAAGGTTATCATACTTACATGATAATAGCTTTGTATTTTTTTCATTAGGTCAATGCTTGGATTTCTATATCCTCGTTCTAAGGCACTTAATGTTTTTTGAGATATTCCAATATCTCTTGCTACATCTTGCTGACTTTTTTCGCCACGTGCCAAAACAAGATTACTTCTCATTTTTATCCCTCCCTTACTACGTTTTGTAGTTACTATATTTATATAATATACTCCATTTTGTAGTAAGTTAATAAAAAAACAATAATTTTCACAACAAATATATGTAAAAAATAACTCCATTAAGTAGTAAAATGTTATTGAGGTGTTTAATATGAATCGATTGAAAGAATTAAGAATAGAAAAAAATTTAAGCCAAAATCAATTAGCAGAATTATTTAATATTTCTCAGCAAGCGGTAAGCCATTATGAAAAAGGGGTTAGAGGAATTGACTCTTCACTTATAAAAACTCTTGCTAAATTTTTCGATGTTTCAACTGATTACTTATTAGGCATATCTGATGTAAGAAATTATACTGAAGATTCAAATATTACTATTGCACTTAATAGTGACACTGATTATGATGATCTTCCAAAGGAAGCTAAAGATGAGATTAATAATTTTATTGAATATATTAAACAAAAATATAAAGATAAAAAATAAGATGCATAATAAGCATCTTATTTTTTATCTTTTCAATGTTATACAAACAATATTGTTTTACTCTTTATAAATTATATTCTCTATATTATTTAAAAGATTATTATCTTGTTTTATAGTTGCATACCACCTTACATCACCTATATAATCAATTGGAACTTTTAATAAGTCAAAACTCCATGTAAACTCAGTCTTAAAATCATCTATCTTATTTAGTCGAAGTATCCTTATAACTACTAAAGCGGATTCAATACTTTTACCAATCATAATTTTAATATTATCCACACCAACTTTACATATTATTCTATCAGCAAATTCCATTTGCCAACCAATATCCTTATTATTAGTAATGTATCTTAAAAGATTTATGCAAAGAGTCGGATTATTTTTGAGCATGTTGGAGAAATATTTAGGATTAACAATGCGACTAAACAACATTTTTTTATATTCTTCTAACCATTCAATTTTTTCAAATTTACATATGATTCCAAACATCTCAAGAACAATATTATCATTCATCATTAATGATTCATTAAAACGTCTAGAATTCACAATATGCTCAAAAAAATTTTTACCGTAATATTCCGACAAATTTAAATCTTCAAATCTATATAACAATTCTAAACACTTTATAATTATATTAGGATTTGTTTCTATACTTCTTTCAATATGTCTAGCTTTTGTAATATTATCCAAAAATCTTTCAAAGCATTTTCTAAGTAAATTACTATCTCTAATTTTAAGTAAAATGCTGAATAAATCAAATATAATATCCGGCTTTATAGTAATTGTTCTTTCAATGTATCTTGATTTAACTATATGTTCACAAAATATTTCATAATATTGATTAAACCAACTATGTTTATTAAATTCAAATAATACTTGCAACCATTTTAGTGCAATATCAGGACGTAAATCAATCATCATCTCAATATTCCTAGAATTCATAAATTCTCCAAAAAGCTCTTTACTATAGTTATCTAGCCATTTCTTTCCTTTTAATTCTCTTAATAATAATATCCAATCAATTACAACATCTGGTCGTACATGCATTAAATCATTAAGTAGTGGATAACTATGATTCGAATAATCGAGTATATCATCAAGATATTTTATTGTCAAATTAATTCCTCTAATTTTTCTTAATACTTTTAAATATAGAATTGACGCATTAGGATTAAATCTCATCATTTTGCAAAAATCTCTAGGGTTCATAATATGCCTGAAAATATCTTCTCTATAATTTTCATCGGCATAATAATCTGAAAATTCCATTAATATTTTTATTATAGGGCTAGCAATATTCGCTCTCATATGAATCGCTCTTTCAATCTGCCTAGAATTAATTATATCCCTAAATAATCTATATTCATCATCAATTGATAAATATTTACGTTGTAAAATTATTTCTAATAAATTGAAGAAAGAATTAACTAAATTATCAGTTATATTTTCATATAATACCCTTTCCATTCCTTCTTCTATATACCTAAATAGCTCATACATTGGATCTTCTTCTCTAGAAATCAAATTTCTTATTTTACGAATTAAGAACTCAAAAGATAAATTAAATTTTTCTGCATCTAAATGTTCTTCTAACTCTAAATCATTATAATCACTTGAATGAAGACCAGCAAGTCCAATTATCGCACTATCTGCTAATGCCTCAGCAACACTCAGTGTTGTTCTAAAAGGATCTCCATTTTGTCTTGATTCAAATTTATCTCTGCTACTTAAAATTATTTTTTTCCCATCCCTTTTGGTATGAATTATATTTGCTAAACCGCTTAAATTCTCCAACTTAAACCAAGAACGCCATATCTGTGCTAGTTTATCCCAAGGACGTGTACTTGTTTGATATATTTCTGATATGCAAAAATCCTCCTCGTTAAAAATAACTTCTTTATTTCCTAAAATAGTTCTAAGAATTATTAAATTTAACGTGTATGTTGATATCATTCCAATAAACGGCATATCTGCAAATTGAATTGCACTATCCGTCTTCATTATATCCGGAAATTCTCGTGACTCTAATAACATTTTCACATGGCTTTTAACTATTATATCAAGGCATTCCAAAAAATTATCTAGACTAAAATTTCTCTTGCTAAGACAATAAACTATCCATTCACGAAGCATCTCCGGTATAACAGGGCGTGAATACAATGGAGCAAACATAAGGCAAGCAAACCATTCCTTTGCAATGCTATTAGGATCTTGAGTTTTCCGTTGAAATTCAACCTGTAAACTTTTATTATTCTTTAATAAATATATTGATTCCGTTTCTTGCAGTGCAAAATTTAAAATAAAATCAGCAGTTAAAAATTCTCCAAATGTATTATGCAAAAACTCAAATGATGTATCCAGATTAGAAGTTTCATCATTGGTATCTCCTGAGCTTGATTTATGGATAAAAAAGAAACTTCCTAATAACAGATCCCCTTCCGTTACCGCTCTATCATTATCTACTTCTATTTTACGCTCTAACTCAAAGAATTTAATATCTTTACTAAGTTCGGACGACAGAATATGAAGTTTACGACGATTGTACATTCCTATTGCTGCTACACCTAGTCGCTTCATTTCATTGTCAATTTCCTCATTTTGTTTATCACTAGATAAATAATCAAAACCTTTAACATAGCGACGTCGTTCTCTTCGTACAAATCTACGTAACAAACTATCATAAAGCACTGTTCGATTTAATTCAACGCTATTATAGAGGCTATTGTTATCTGAATCATATATAGCTAACATCAATAACAGTAATGGTTGTTCTGCTAATTCTAATATCTTAGCTTTACCATCACTTTCCTCCTTAGGTAAGCTGAATTGTTTAACTTTTGGATTGCTTAATAAAAAATAATTCAAATTTGTTTTATTCCAAATGGATATCCAAGTGTTTCTTTGTATCTCATTAAATTCCATAAGACGTAATACTGTCGAACCTATCGGAACCGCAGCCTTATCAATTAATGTAATACGACTTGTTATAATAACACGAACTGGTCTTTTATGTATAATCTGATCTTGTTGAAACTTTTGTACTTTATCCAAATATCCAGAAAAAACTTTACCACTAGCCTGAAGTAATTCATCATAGCCATCAAGAATAATAAGCAAAGGTCTATCACTAAATTGGCTAGCAAAATCAGCCCAGTTACTTATCTTATATCCAGAATCCCTTTCAATTTGTTTTTCTACTAAAGTTTCAATTTGCAGCTCTGCATTTACTTCACGTAAGGGAATACGTATTGGAGTGTAAGCTTCGCACATAAGCCTTGCTGACAATACTTTTGTTAAAAGTGATTTGCCACTCCCTGGATGACCCAATATTAATAATGGTGTTTTAATACTATATGGTGATGAGAAATATTTTACAAAAAACGCATCAAGGTCATCTTTTATATCTAAAGTATTCCACGTAGACTCCTTTTCCAAGTGCACCTCTTTTGATTTATATCTAAGAACCTTATATGATTGTGGTACAAATGCCTCTGAAATTTTAGGAAAAACTATTTGCGGTTTATCGTCATCATTTATTTCTTTATCCTCAATTACTGCCTCTTGTATTTTAAAGTCATAACATTCCTTAAGTCCAGTAACAATTTTTTTTGCTTCATTTTCTCTAAATGACTCAGGAATTAAAGCTACCGTTTTTTGAAGGTTTATAAAACCAATGTCTATTCTATTTTTAGATTCTTCCATTAGTGAAAGGTATTCAGTAATGTACTCTGATGATTGCTTATTCTCCCCTACTCGTTCAGTAATTTGCGACCATATCCAAAACTCATTATACTTAACAGCTAATTCATAGTATTGTGCATCAAAAAATTTCAGTGCAATATCAGGAAGTTTCTTTACTAGTTCAGTATAATTAAAATCTCTTACATTTTCATCACTATCAGCTGATATTAAAGTATCAAAAAAAATCCCCAAATTTTTTGCCATTTCATTATACAAATCAGTAAGTTGGTTTCTTGTTTCACTAAATGTCGCTGTTGGATGTGGAAGTTGTAGTGGCATATTAAAAGGTAAATTAGTTTCAGATAAAACTACTGCTGTATTACTACTTGAAATATGGCAACAGCAATCAGTTTCTGTAAGAATTCGTTCTTTATCCTGTGACTTCAAATTTATTCTTTTTCTAATATCATCTGATAGTTGTTGATCTAGCGCATCAAAAAAAGCAGTAAAACAAATTAGGGTATATGCCATTTCCATTTTGTCCATCCGTGAAATATAATCCGTCTCTTTCTTAACAGTCACTTTATCAAGTAATTGTTTACCAATTGTGGTTAATTGATTTTTTACTGCTAACAACCCAAAAAAAGGTGTAGGATCAACGCCTAGGGCCATTGGCGAAAAGATAATTGCTGCTCCCAATATACTATCAACTGTCTCAATCAATTCTCTATTTTCCTTTTTAATTAATTTACAAACCTCTTTAAATGTTAAGTCTTTAACCATTATATGCTCTCCCTTCAAATTATCTAGATTCTTCTCTATACTAAACACCAATTTATATATAAATTTTTTCCTGTATCTTAGGCCGAAATAAATATTAAGGGCATAATAAAATAAAAATATTTTTTCATAAACATAGTTCCGTTACACGTCCAGAAATATCAACATATTCATCCCCAGAAATCCAAATATATCCCAATTGTATCATGTTTATAGATTATTTACTATAAAAATACAATAAATACAAATTTAGCTTTGCATTGAACATACGTTCCCATTGTATTATAATAATATCATTAATACTGATAATGGTGGTGATAGGCTAATGAGAAAATTAAATGATATTTTTTTTATTATTGAGAACGAGAAAATACATCTTGAAGAAAGAAATCTTAATCAGTACTCATTTAATGGAATTTATTTTAAAGCTCCAGATCTTCCTCCAGTTATAATTGTAGAAAAATCTATTATTAATGATAGATGTAAATATATATCTATTCTCGCTGAAGAGTTAGGACATCACTTTACTGGTTTAGGTAATTTAACTATTGAATCTAAAAATTATTCTGAAAAACTCATGAAGAATAAACAGGAGCATAAAGCTAAATCATGGGCTGCTAATTTTCTTGTAAGTGATGATGAATTCCTGCAAGCATTATGTAATTGCATATCTACTCCTTGTGAGATATGTGATTTTTTTAATATAACTAATGAAATGCTACAATATAAGATTCATTCTATAGTTGTTGATGAAAATAGATATAATCATATAAGATCTGCATTAAAGAGAAGGGAAGTCCCATATAATAGTTGTGAAATATAGTATTTTTCCTACTACTTTTTAATAAATATATGTAGCTATATTCAATTAACTTAACCTATTTATAAAACTACAATCAATGTATAACACTTTGGAGGTATACTATGAAAGCAGCTATTTATTCTAGAAAATCAAAATTTACTGGTAAAGGTGAAAGTGTAGAGAACCAAATAGAGCTATGTAAATCTTATGCTAAAAATAACGGCTATGATGATATTTATATATATGAAGATGAAGGCTTTTCAGGTGGTAATATAAACAGACCTGAATTTAAATCTATGATGAAGGATGCTGCGGCAAAAAAGTTTAATGCAATTATTTGTTATAGACTTGATAGAATTAGCAGAAATGTTTCTGACTTCTCTACTCTAATTGATGAATTAAAAGTCCTTGGCATTGATTTTATTTCGATACGTGAGCAGTTTGATACTTCTAGTCCTATGGGTACTGCCATGATGTTTATTAGCAGCGTATTTGCTCAATTGGAGCGTGAAACTATAGCTGAACGTATTAAAGATAATATGTATGAGCTTGCTAAAACTGGTCGTTGGCTTGGTGGCACTCCCCCTTTTGGTTTTTCTTCTGAACCTATATATTATTTAGATAATAATTCTAAGCAAAAAAAGATGATGAAATTATCTCCTATTAATGAAGAAATTTCTCTAGTAAAACTTTTTTTTGAACAATATTTGACTCTTGGAAGCCTTGGGAAGCTACAAAAATATCTTATTCAAAATGACATTGAAACTAAAAGAAATTCTGCTTGGGATATAAAAGCCTTACAGCTCTTACTTAGAAATCCTGTTTATGTTAAATCTTCTGAACTTGTTATAAGTTATCTTTCAATTAAAGGTGCAACTGTATTTGGTGATCCAAATGGTAACGGAATATTAAGTTATAACAAAAAAGATTCTAAGGATAAATATAAGGATATTAGTGAATGGATCCTTTCTGTCTCAAAACATGAAGGTGTAATTGATGATAATTTATGGATTAAAGTTCAAAGGCAATTAGATAAGAATAAAGATCTTGCACCTAGACTTGTTAATGGCAGTGAATATGGTGTGTTTAATTCAGTGCTCCATTGCGCTAAGTGTGGCGGAAAGATGATTCAAAAGCAAGGTCATGTTTCTAGAAAGACTGGGGAAATTCTTCGTTATTATATATGTATAAATAAGATTAATCCAAGTGATAATACTTGTGATTCTAAAAACATAAGACTTGATAAATTAGAAAAGAGTGTTATGAAAGAACTCTTTAAGGCTACTGATGATAAAGGCTCTCTTATTAAAGCCATTGAAGAATATAAAAAATCTTTAGAATCTGAAGCTGTAGATAAAAGCAGTATTAAATCATATGAAAAGCAAATATCTCAAAAGGAGCTGCAGGTAAAAAACTTAATTGATAAGCTTTCTTTAAATCCTAACATATATGATTTACTTTCTTCTAGGATTGAAGAATTAAATAAAGATATTAAAGAATTGAAATTTAAAAAGTTTGAATTAGAAAATACTAATAGTAATTTAAAAGCAGCTATTAAAGAAATTAATGCTTCTACTTCTATGCTTTTGAATTTTAAAAAGCTATGGGAAAATGCTGATTATTCTATGAGAAAACTTCTTATAAATTCTTTTGTTGATTATATTTCATATAACTCAGATACTCAGGAAGTAGTCATAAAGCCATTTTGCACTAATAAAAAAAAAGGCGCTCTTTAATGTAGCGCCCAAATGCACCTGCAGTTGCAGCAAAATCTATATTATTTACCATATTGACATCTGTTTTTGGGTTAATATTATTGTGTTTCATAGCATATTCAAAAGCCATTTCTGGAACCCCACCAGGTCTTCCTCCTATAATATTTTTTCCTTTAATATTTTGCCACTTAAAATTATCTTCCTTAGTTCGTCCAACCACGAAGGAACCATCTTTTTGGGTAAGCTGTCCAAAAAGTACTGGGTAGTCTTCTCTTCCTTGATTATTAATGTAAATAGTTTGTTCTGGTCCACAAAAACCAATATCTGCTGATTTACTTAAAACTGCCTGCATAGTTTTATCTGCGCCTTGACCTGTTTGTAAATCAATTTCGATTCCATTCTCTGCAAAATATCCTTCTTTCATTGCAACATACATAGGAGCGTAAAAAACTGAACGTGTAACTTCATTTAAGCGTACAGTTACTTTACCTTCCTTAGTTTTATTATTGCTACTACAGCCAAACATAGATATGGCAGTTATACTCGAAATCAATAAAGCAGTTAATACTTTTAACTTTTTTTTCATTAAATAAAGCATCTCCTAATACTGTTTTATGATGTATCATATGATATTTAATCAAAGATTGTTCTAATATATGCGCTCTATTTGCTGGATACAATAAGTCTTAATTTATATAAACTATTTGGGCTTTAAAACTTTATTTTGTAAACAATTCACATTTAACAATTTTAACTTAAAGCAACGCACGAAGTATAAACTTCTAAATTTAATTGTCGATTTTTAAATAATATGATAATATAATCATATCGTTTTTATAAAAAAGGTATTTTATCCACTTATCATTTCTAAGAACAATATCAACAACATTAAATGTATAGAAAGGGGAATTTAATATGAAACTATGGTCCATTATAGCAATAGGAGTATATTTACTTATTTTGCTTACAATAGGATACTACTCTTACAAAAAAACATCTAATCTTTCAGATTATATGATAGGAGGAAGAGGACTTGGACCTCTTGTTACAGCATTATCAGCAGGCGCAAGTGATATGAGCGGTTGGATGCTTATGGGACTTCCTGGAGCAGTTTACCTAACTGGTATATCTAATATTTGGATAGGAATTGGTTTAACCGTAGGTGCCTACTTTAACTACCTTCTACTGGCTCCAAGATTTAGAGTCTACACAGAGATTGCAAATGACTCTATGACAATTCCAGACTATTTAGAAAATCGTTTTAAAGATAAGTCTAACATACTTAGGCTTGTATCTGGTATCGTAATACTTGTTTTCTTTATTCTTTATGTTTCATCAGGACTTGTTGCTGGAGGAAAATTATTCGTTGATACATATAAGCTAACTTATACAATGGGTGTAGTTGTCACTCTATCTGTTGTTGTTCTTTATACGTATTATGGTGGATTCTTAGCAGTTAGCCTTACTGATTTCTTCCAAGGGACTTTAATGTTTGTATGTTTAATCACTGTTCCAGTTGTAGCATATATGAATATAGGTGTCGATCCTGGAACATTTGTAAATAAGGTAAAGGCAATTGATCCTAAATTATTTGATATATTTAGAGGGACTAGCATAGCTAGTATTATTAGCCTTCTAGCTTGGGGCTTAGGTTATTTTGGTCAGCCACACATTATCGTTCGTTTCATGGCAATAAAATCCGCAAAAGAGTTGAAATCAGCAAGAAGAATTGGTATTGGATGGATGGCAATAGGTCTTTTAGGCGCTGTTGTAAGTGGTATTATAGGTCTTGTATATTTTACTGAACATAACACTCCATTAAGTGATCCTGAAACAGTCTTTCTTCGTCTTGGTGATATATTGTTTCATCCATTTATTACAGGAATTATATTATCTGCAGTACTAGCTGCTATTATGAGTACTATCTCATCTCAGCTTTTAGTTTGTTCAAGTTCTATTACAAAAGATTTTTATCTAGCTTTCTTTAATAAAGAAGCTTCCGAAAAACAACAAATGGTAATAGGTAAATTAGCTGTATTAGCCGTAGCAGCATTTGCGACAGTACTTGCATACCTTCCAAATAAGACTATTTTAGATATTGTTGGCCAAGCATGGGCTGGTTTTGGTTCGTCTTTTGGTCCAGTTCTTTTATTAAGTCTGTATTGGAAAAGAATGACTAAATGGGGTGCCTTATCTGGAATGATTGTTGGTGGTATAACAGTTCTTTTATGGATTGTTTTAGGTTTATCTAGTTTTCTATATGAGATGATTCCAGGATTTTCATTATCACTTCTATCTGTAATTATCGTTAGTCTTTTAACTAAAAAGCCAGATAGTGATATCAGTAACCAGTTTAATAAAATGGAAAATATATTAACAGATATGAAATAATATATTTGTTTTCTAAAGGTATAGTATTCAATTAATCTTGTACCTTTAACTTATAAAAAATAACAGTAAGACTAATAATTCTATGGTCTTACTGTTATTTTTTATCCTTATTTGCTTATTTTAAATTTTGATACTAACTCATTTAATCTATGAGCCAATTTAGCTAATTGATTAGCTGAATCTCCTATTTCGTCCATAGTAACAGCCTGTTCTTCAGCTGATGCTGATACCTCTTCTGTTGCTGATGCCGTGTGTTCTGATATAATTGATGTTTCTTGCATTTCTACTACTGTATCTTTTGCTGTTTTAATCATAGATTCCGTAGAATTATATACATCTCGTACTACATCAAAAATGTTTCTTATAGCTTTTTCTATATTATCAAAATGAGTTTCAGCTTTTAACGCTGTTTCCATACCAACAGTAATTTCCTTAGAACCTTCATCCATACTATTACTAATAGTCTCAATTTGATTTTGTATTCCACTTATTAAAGCCGAAATCTGGCTTGCAGCAGTAGCAGATTGTTCCGCAAGGGTTCTTACTTCATCTGCAACTACGGCAAATCCCTTTCCTTGCTCTCCAGCTCTAGCAGCTTCTATTGCTGCATTTAAAGCAAGTAAATTGGTCTGACTTGCAATGTTAGTTATAACTTCAACAATCTTACCAATTTCATTTGATCTCTCAAGTAACATTTTACTTTCTTCTAAATTGGTTTTATTATTTTCAACAATTAACTTCATACTTTCAACAGCTTTATCCACCGCTTCAAAAGCAACCGCACTTATGTTATGTGATTCTTCAGCTGTTTCAAGCATATCATTACATTTATTAACAACAACTCTACTTACTTCTTCCATTTCAGTTGTTTTCTCGCTGGCTAAAGTCACTTGTCTTGACTGCTCAGTTGTGTTTTCCGCTATCACTTGTATTGCTTTAGCAACTTCTCCAGTAACCTTAATGCTATCATCACATGAATTTGCAAGATTAGTTGAAACTTCATTTACCTTTGATGATTCATTATTTATATCTGTAATTATGCCTCTTAATGCTTCTATCGTATGATTAAACGCTGTAGCAAGATTTCCAAATTCATCTTTGGATTTTACTTCTATTGAACCACTTAAGTCTCCAGTAGATATAACTTCCGCGAACTCATTAAGGCGTACTAAAGGTTTGATCAACTTAGTTGCTGCTGTAAATATAGCTGCTGATAAAATTACTATAATAGCTATAACTATCCCAATCATAATTAGTATCAAATGATTAGATGAAGCAAAAAGTTCATCCTCATAAACAACATTTATAACTGTCCACCCAGAAATCGGTGACTTTGCATAGAATGCAATTTTTTTCTCAGATCCACTTCCAAATTTAAAAACTCCTGGTTTATCACCTTGAATGGCTTCATTAAGTTTAGTAAGATCTGAATCGTTAACTGTATTTATTTTCTCTTTCATGGCCCAATCTTTATTTGGATGAACTATAAAAGTTCCGTCACTTCCTAATAATATTCCGTAACCTTTTTGACCATATTTTAGATTTTTCACTTGATTTTCTACTGCTTCAATAGCCAAACTTGAGGCAGCTCCGGCTGTAACTTTTCCTTGTGCATCTTTATTCCATGCAACCATCATTACAACATTCTTATCATAAGCTTCAGAATATGTAGGCTTAAATATTGCATCATAAGGAACGCCATTTGTCTTTGAATATCTTTCTGAAGCTTCTGTTGCAGCACCTTTAGCCCAATTAGCAGTTGCAAATTTTCCATTGCTTACATTATAAAATCTCGCTTGTAGCTTATTCAAACTATCAGCGTTACTCCATTCATTAGGCTCTAGGCTATTTAGTATATGCACTGCTGCATATTCGTCTGGATATGTATTTTTAATAAAATTAAATCTTGATAAATTTAAATCATCTATTATATTTAATGATCCATCTGTACTATTTAAATTTAAACCAGGATTTTTTTCCAAAACTTGTTTAAGCACTGGGCTTTGAGCTGTTTCTTGAACTTCTGCCATTCTACTCGTCAGCCATGTATTAATATGACCAGTTGCTTCTGTTGTTCTTAATGACATAGAATTCACTAATTCGCTTTCTATGATGCTTCTAAAATTAATATATGCAAATCCTGTCAGCGATAGCAATCCAACTATTACTAGCGGCAATATTATTACCATTAACTTTGATTTAAATGATATTCTCATGATTAATCATTTCCTCCTTAAGGTGTACAAATTTTTTAATCTTGAAATTCACCGTTATGCAACCATATATGTTTTAATTCTTCCTGATTTCTATCTAATGTTTTTCTCTCTCTCATAGCCTTTGCTGGTATACCCGCTACCAACTCGTTTTTTTCAACATTTTTACCGACTAAAGAACAAGCTGCTACTATTCCTTGTTTTTCAATTGTTACTCCAGGCAATATAGTTGAATTAGAATATATTTTAGCGTAATCTTTAATTACTACTTTTGCATATGTCCTTAATTCATGTTCATGCTCCTCATGAGAATGAGTAAAAATTGTAACGCCTTCACCGATTCCTACTGAGTTACCTATTGTTATTCCACCTTTTGAATCTAGGAAAGCACCTTTGTTCATAAATACGTTATCTCCTATTTCTATATTGTCAGGAACATTGAAACGTACATTTTCTTCAGCTATAAAATTCTTTCCGCATGACTTAAATAATTTTTTTGCCAATATCTGTCTATAAGCAATAGCAAAATTGGCAATTAAGCACATAGGTGATTTATCTAGTACATCCCATAAAAAATGAAGATATCTTTTTTCTTCTGAAAATTCTAATTCATTATTTTTAGGTAAATAGTCTCCATATAATTTCATTTCGTCTAATATTTCGTATGGAAAATAACATTTTAGAGAATTTAAAATTTCTATTACTCCTTCTTTATTAATACCTTGTTTTACTATAACTTCTACTTCGTTTAATAATTCGTCTATTTTACTCATATCATTTCAGATTATTAAAATCGCAAAAAATAATCTTTTCGCCTCCTTCATAGTCAAACTTTCAATGCGATTTTATAAGCAACATTAAGTCAAACTGTTTGTCCAACTTATTTTAGTTTTGCTACTAATTACTATGATTATATTTTATTAGCCTTCTCCACTCCCTTCTGATCTTTTAATATTATTTATAATTCAAACTTCGAATCTCTAGCAGCAAATACTTTGCACATGAAAAAATAATAAAAATAGCTTTCTTATTGTAAGTTTTAAGAGCGCAAAAATGGTGTCTACATAATTGTGGACACCAAAATTAAAATATAAAATTTATTATTCATAGATACATTTTGGCAACCTGACAATCATAGAAAATTAAATTTTTCCTTAGACTCATAGCTTTGCGACCTTATTTTTCAATAAGTGTGCCTATTGATATTATATTTTTTTCATTTTTATTCTATTATTACATCTTTTACAACATTTTTCAACTTATATGTACTAAATTTAAGTTACAATATTGTAAAAATGGATATTATTTAATCGTTTAATTCAATATAATACCATTTATTCAATATAATATATTTATAAATTTAAATATATTATATATATTTTTCTTATCGCCATGCTAATAAATTCATTTAAAAATCAATAAATTTTTCAATTCCATATATACTAATTCATGAAAATATATCTCCTAAAATTATTCTTTTATAGAATTTACTTTTTAAGTTCTGTATCAAACTCTCTTCTTGTCCAAGTTTTAAAATCAGCTGGATTTTCTTCATTCATTAAAAATACTCTTGCACCACGAGGAATTTTCTCATCTCCATATCCTCCGTATCCAGTATATCCAGCATACCCAAGCCTAACACCATCTAAAGCAGCACAGTAATTATTAAAATGATCATGCCCTACAAATATACCTTTCACATCCCCAATTTTAACTATTTTGTTAAATAAGCATAAATTTATCTTGGCACAGCTCTCATCTTCAAGCCTTTCACCATTTACTAATCCAGTCTTCCATGCCTTTTTAAATTTCTTTAAAGGTATATGAAAGAACATAAGCGCAGGTATTAATCTTTTATATTTTTTCTTCAAATCTATCGCTGTTTTTCTATACCACCATATTTGAGTAAGTTTTATCCAATCATATCCTCCAATAATGGCAGGAGCGTATTTTCCCGAATCCATCATATATATATTAAATTTAGGCGTTTTATCTTTTGAACTTTCTACAATAAGATTATAATTACCTATCCTATCAAAAGTTTTATACCCCACTTGACTCAGATTATGTTTAAAGCTCATATATAAATTCATCATTTCTTCTTTCGTCATCATATTATGTTCATCATCATGATTACCAAAAACTATACACCAAGGTACATTTCTATTTTCCATTGGCTCCGCTATATGATTTATAGCTTTTTTTACATCTTCTGCTGTCTGACATTTGCCATCAATAATATCTCCTGATAATATAACCATATTGGGGTTTTCGTAATCTAATATCTTATTCATAAGATCTATAGATTTGTCTCTGCTCGGTCCTTCATGTATATCTGTAAATTGAACTATTTTAAACTTGCCATTACTATCAAACCTAAGGTTATTTTTCATATATATTCACCTTTCTTAAAATATAATATTATATGAAAACTAGGTTGTATCTGACACTAACTATTTGCTAATTAGACCTTATTTTAAATTGTAAAAGGATCATTGCATTTTGCAACAATCCTTTATATCTTATAAAACATTAAATATATATTTTTTAATTAAATTTCTACATTTATCAATTAATTTATCACTTGGCTCACTAGAGTCTTAAACGTAAATTTATTATTACAACATATATATCATAATGATTTTATATCTTTATAGCTTAAATTCTTCAATCTTTTCTTTCAATTCCTCAGCCATATCTTTTAAATTATTAAAATTACCAACAAAGCTTTCTGTTGACGCTGTCACTTCTTGCGCTGTCGCTGAAACTTCCTCTGTTCCCGATGCTGTTTCTTCTAATATCGCTGATAAGTTTTCTACTTTTTCAACTACATCATCCTTCATATTATTTATGGTGCTCACACCTTCAGCTATTTTACTCACCTTTTCTGTTAAACTTTCTATAGCTGTTACTATTTCTGTAAATATCACTTCTGATTCTTTAACTGCATGCTCTTGATCATCTACTGTTCCACTTGTTTCTAATACCCTGTCAACTGCTAATTCTGATTTACTTTTTATTTCTTTTATTATTTCATCTATTTGTTTGGCTGAAACTGATGTCTCTTCTGCAAGCTTTCTTATTTCATCAGCGACTACTGCAAATCCCTTTCCTGCTTCTCCTGCTCTAGCTGCTTCTATTGCTGCATTTAAGGCCAACAGATTTGTTTGCTCTGTAATCGCACTTATTGCCTTATTCATGGTGCCTATTTTCATTATACTTTCCGAAACTTCACTTACAACATCTTTTACTGATTCAGTACTTTTTTTAGTTTCATATGATTTATTTATAACGGTCTTTACAATCTTTATTCCATCTTTACCTAAATCATTTGCTTTTATTGCCATACCATTTACACTTTCAGTCGCTTCTTCTATCTTATTCATAGATTGAGATAGTAAGTCCATGCTGTGTGATATCATTTCTAAATTGTTAGAAGACTCCATAGTTCCACTTGATATTTGATTTATTGTCTCACTTACCTGATTCATCGATATTGCTACTTCTTTGCTCATACTAGCTGAATTTATAGCATTTTTATTAACATTTATTGCCGAATTATCAACACTCTTAATTAATTTTGCAATATTTTTCTGCATTTTATTAAAACTATTTTCTAGAATTATAAATTCGCGAATATTATTATTTATAATAATTTCTTTGTTAAATTCTCCATTCGCAGTTCTTTCCATTCCATCTTTTAAGGAATTTACTCCTTTACTTATTCTTCTAGCAATAGCCATAGTCATAATTAATGTGATTACCGCTATTGCAAATATAATTATAATTGATGCTATAGTTGAATCATTTTCTGATTTCCTTAGCTCACTAGATGGGATTTTTAGTATTAACTTCCATCCAGTAAGTTTCGAGGTCTCAAAATACCCCTCATATGTACTATTATTATAATTGAATTTGATTTTACCTTTATCACCAGTTGATATCTGATTCCAGCAATTGTATTCAGTTGGCTCTGTTCCAGCAATTTTAGTTTTGTCATTGTCAGAAATAACTACACCATCTTTATCAGTAATAATAAACTCTCCGGTTTGTCCGTATTTTATACTTGATAACTGATCTGCTAGTTCACTTAGCTCTACATCTATAGCCATAACGCCTATCGGTACATTATTTTTAATCACAGCCTTATATATTGTTATTGCGCTTTTTCCAGTTATTTTATCTTGATAAGGACTATGAATAATATATTTATTTGGATTCTCTATAGTCTCTTTAAACCAGGATTTTTCTGTAGCGTTATAATCATCTGGCAATTTACTATCAAGTATTTGAAATACTTTTCCAGTGTTGTCTGAATAATATATATTTAAAATACTTTCATCAGTCTTCTTAATTAATTTCATATCTCCATTCAATTTATTATATGGTGATTCTTCAATATTAAAATTATTATTCTCAATTAATGTTTTCAATGTATCTTCATAATATGTAATCTTGTTATTTATTATTTCCTGTCCTATATTTGAGAGTAAAGTTCTATTTTCATCAAAACTCTTTTCATTACTCCTCCTTGATGTCGTTGTAGAAATGATACCTAAAATAACTACTGGTATTATTGCTAACATAGCAATTGTAATCAGTAAGTATAATCTTATACTTACTGATTTAATTTGACTTTGTGCTTTATGCATATTTTCCCCCACCTCATAATTAACTTCAATTCATATTATATCGCAAAATATGCCAAAATATCTCATTTTATATTCTTTTTATGAAACTATGCTCAAAAATTACATTTTTTTGACATTAGTCATATTTATTAGCAATATTTTAATAAATCTTCTTATTTATTATCACATTCCCATTTAAATTGACAAATTTATATTTATTTTTGATAGAAAAAATTAAAAATCAACCTTTTTAGGTTATACCCTCAATTTTACTGGAATATAATTTCCTAAAGAAGAACAAAAGTGGCTGCGCCAAGCTCTTTCTTTATACCATTTTTTACAGGCCAATATCCCTATAACCATTGGTATCACTGGTTTTCAAAATCAAAAAATTCTATACTTTCCTAGACAATAAAAAAACAAAATCCAAGTTATATTAGTAACCTGGATTTTGCTTTCACTAAATTTTTATATATTCTTTATTATAATATTTCTACATATTTAATCCTGAATATGCTTCCTCACCGTGTAAAGAAATATCTAATCCCTCTGCTTCCTGTTCTGAAGTAGCTCTTAAGCCCATTACTAAACTCATTACTTTAAGTATTACAAATGTCGCAACTGCTGCATATAAGGCAGTTGCACAAGTAGAAATTAAATGAGCTTTTAAAAGTGCAAAGTTACCATATATTAATCCATCACTCCCTGCTGGATTAATTGCCTTTGACGCAAAGATAGCTGTAGCTATAGATCCCCAAATCCCTGCTACTCCATGACAGCCAAAAGCATCTAAAGCATCATCGTATCCTAGTTTTCTCTTTAATATAGCTATTGCGAAAAAGCTTAATGCTCCACCAACTGCTCCAATAAGCACAGCTGATATAGGGCTCACGAATCCTGCCCCCTGAGTTATTGCAACTAACCCTGCTATAGCTCCACTTACTGTTCCTAAGGCTGTAGGTTTTTTATAGAGCAACCATTCACAAAGTACCCATGCAACTGCTCCTGCAGCCGCTGAAGTATTAGTTGTAAAGAATGCATTTACAGCTACATAATTCATTGCAAGAGCACTTCCTGCATTGAATCCGAACCATCCAAACCATAAAAGCCCTCCACCTAATATTGCCATAGGTATATGGTGTGGTTCAGGGATCGCTCTCTTTCTTTTACCAACAACAATTGCTGCAACAAGTCCAGAAACTCCTGAGTTTATCTCTACTGGATTTCCTCCAGCAAAATCAAGGACTCCTAAATTCCTTAACCATCCATTAGCTCCCCATACCCAATGAGAAATAGGATCATAAACAAATGTACTCCACAAAATAATCAATATTATAAACGCCGGGAAATTCATACGTTCAGCAACAGAACCTGAAATTACAGCTGCAGTAATCGCAGAAAACATTAACTGGAATACTACAAATTCTAAATGTGGTATTGTGCCTGCATAATCCGCATTAGGCGCCATTCCTATACCTTTTAGGAAACTCCAATCTAAACCACCTATTACTCCTTTTACATCTGGGCCGAAGGCTAAAGTATAACCTATAAAAATCCATTGTAAAGATATAATAACAAGCGCTGCATAACTATGTACTGTAATACTTAATACATTTTTGCTTTTAACCATACCTCCATAAAATAAAGCTAATCCTGGCACCATTAGCATTACTAACGCTGCACTAATAATTACAAATCCCATATCTGCGCCGTTTAATAATTCCATTTTCTATTCCCCCTTGAATAAATTTAATTAAATTTTGAGTACAATTGCTTATTCTAAGTTGTTAAAAAATAAAAAAGACGCTTCACTCCAAAGAAGGTATACCCATACTAGATATATCTTTTTTGAAATGAAAACGCCATTGTTTTCTACATATTTCTTTAAATTTTTAAATTACTTTTATAAGTTTACTATCCCATGTTTTATATGTCAATATAAAATGATAATTTATTATTAGTTATTTTAAAATATGAATTATTTTTTTCATTATACATACATGCCAAATAAAATAACAAAATCTCAGACGGCTGTTAGCCAAAGATTTTTAGGCAGCTGCTTTTTTAAGCGTATGTAAAAAAACCCTCTTGTTTTTACATTAAATCAAGAGAGTTCTAATTAAAAATTAAATTCTTATATACATATTATTGATTAATTTCTATATCCACATGAAAAATCTTCTCCAGGATTTATATCTAATACAACACGTTCGGGTTCAACAAGCGCAACTTCATGTCGACATTTCCACTTACTATTTTCCGTAATTCCTTCTATGGTGTCTATTTCTTCAAGAACATCGCTATTTTCAAAAATGTAATATCCATAAGAATATAAAATATTCGATATTTCGCCTGGATCTAAATTTTTAAAATGGCATTGTAAATCACATAAACCTACTGCTGATAATCCTAATGTATCCATTACATACTCATTCTCATTATTTTCAATGTTAAATAATCTTACATTTAATATACCAATTAAAACATCATAATCATCATTTAGAGGATTGTTTTTTAAATACTCTTCCCTACTTATTACTTGTTCAGTAATATTAAAATGAATGCCTTCACATGGAATTAATTCAACTATAGAATAAAGAGTTTTTTGAAAAAGTTCTATTCTTTCAGCATAATTTAATCCTATAGCCATTATATCTGTAACCAAAACTCTAACCTTACATTTTTCAAATTCTTCTTTATTCACATAGTCAAATGATTGTCCTAATGATTTTCTCAATTTATTAATTTCAGGCTTTTCTTCAATGACGCTAATAACAATTCCAACAGGCGCATTTACATTTTTATATTCTAATATATGATCCATAAATGCAAATGAAATATTGTTATCTCTATTAGATGTAACTTTAACATTTTTAAAATACTTTTGTATATTTCTTAGTAATTCATTTTCCAGAATAGCAGGCTTTTCTTTCATCAAAAGTTCAACACTATATATTTCTGAAAAAGCATCAGCTACATTTTCTACCTTTCCATTTTTACTTACTTCATATCTTTTCATTCTATACCAACCCTCTTTCTTATTTTTAATTTTAATTGAAATAAATTCTTTATTCTTTGCTCCAAATAAAAAAGCTGCCTCAAAACATAATTAATTTTGAGACAGCTTTGTCTATGTAAATATTCATTAATTATAACACACTATATATAAATTTAATATACATTCACTTAAAATGTATGTATTATTATAATTATTTTTACATTTTCATTTAATTTGAAAATTAATTCATACACAAATGGTTTGGTAAATCCATAATATTATTAATAGTATAGATATATTTAAGGAGAAAGCTATGCCCTTAAAATACAAGAACCACATAGACTTTGATAAATTACCCAAAAATTTTCCTCCACAACATCAGGATTGTCAACCAGGAATTGAAGCACGTATGGATCCACCGCCTATATTTGATAATCCTGATTATAAAGGAAGTGATAAATTAAAAGGTAAAGTAGCACTAATCACAGGCGGTGATAGTGGAATCGGAAGAGCCGTAGCTATTGCTTTCGCTAAAGAGGGAGCTGATATAGTAATTTCATATTTATATGAACATCAAGATGCAATAAAAACCAAGCAATATGTTGAAAAATATGGCAGACACTGTCTTCTCATGCCTGGTGATATTTCCTACAAAGATTTCTGCAAAAAACTAGTCGAATGTACAATTGAAAAACTAGGCAAGATTGATATTCTAATAAACAATGCTGGTGTTCAATTTCCTCAAGATAGCATAGAAGAAATATCATCTTCCCAATTAAAAACAACATATTCAATTAATATATTTCCAATGTTTTATCTTACTCAAGCAGCATTACCACACATGAAACGAGGAAGTACAATTGTAAATACTGCCTCTGTCACAGCTTATCAAGGTAATAAAACTTTGATTGATTATTCTTCAACCAAGGGTGCAATTGTAACCTTCACTCGTTCTCTTTCCCAATCCATAGTAACCAAAGGAATTAGAGTTAATGCTGTAGCTCCAGGCCCTATTTGGACGCCACTTATAGTATCAAGCTTTTCTGCTGAAGAAGTTGCTAAATTTGGATCTGACGTTCCTATGAAAAGAGCTGGCCAACCTTTCGAATTGGCTCCAGCATATGTATATCTTGCATCTAATGACTCCTCCTATGTTACTGGACAAGTACTTCATGTAAATGGTGGAACTATGGTTGATAGTTAGAATAAATTTAACAACCGGATATATTCTTTAGGGCACAATAAATTAGGGCTTTTTAACAAGCCCTTACTTATTGTCTATAAATTCAATCTTCCAATTAAAGTATCCACTCTCCTCATTTTTCTCATATTTGAAATATGCCGAAAATGTATTACCTTTTTTACTCTTAAGATTTCTAAATCCTACTTTTCCATTCTTAAGCAGAAGTTCAACCATTTCTTTAGATATTTTCTTACCGAAAGATGCTATATATCTATCATCTTTCCAAATCGTATATTTGCATCCATTTTTCCAGTTACTGCATCCAAAACTCTTTTCACCTTCAATTACTGGATTTCCACAGACTGGACATGGTCCTATATTCTCACTATCTTTAGGTATTTCTACTTTAAATCTTGATAATGCAGCATCATCTTTTTTTATCAATTCTACGGATTGGATTGTGAAATCTGTTATAAGTTTAATAAATTCACTTTTAGCAAACTTTCCTTTCTCTATATCTGAAAGAGTTTTCTCTAATCTACCTGTATACTCCAAGTCAAATAATTCTTTTACTGGAAAAGTCTCAATCAAATTTCTCCCAAGCTCTGTACACATAAGATTTTTACCTTTTGTCTTTAGGTATCCTATATCCTTTAATTTCTTTATTGTTTCTGCTCTAGTCGCTGGAGTTCCTATGCTAAACCCACTTAAAATTGCCTGCATCATTTCTTCTGAGTCTTCATCTTTTCCTTCAATACCTTTTCCGCAAGTCTCCATTACTCTAAGTAATGTTTTTTCAGTGTGATACTTAGGTGGCTTCTTAGTAACAGAATTCACTTTAGAGTCTACAATATCTACAGTTTCATCTATTTCAATTTTTGGTAGAATTACATCTTTACTTTCTATTTTCTCTACTACTTTCCATCCCTCTACAAGCTTTACTTTTCCTTTCGAGACAAAAATTCCATTCATTTCTGAAACATTAGCTTTTAATGTAACTTTCGTTTCTTCAAATTCAGCTATAGGCATAAACTGCATTATAAATCTATTTTTAATAGCATCATATACTATTTTTTCATCAGCTGATAAACCTGATGGCTTTATATATGTTGGTGTTATAGCACTGTGACTCTCAACCTTCGAGCTATCAAAAATTCTTTTGGATGTACTAAATTTAATATCTTTTTCATATGGCAATCCAGCTTTTAATGTATTTAAAACTTTTTTCGCTCTATCCTTTAAACTTTCTTCTAAAACCACACTTGCCGTTCTTGGATAGGTAGTAAGCTTCTTTTCATAAAGAGACTGTGCAACTTTAAGAACTTTATCTGATGTCCATCCCTTATATTTACTAGTTATATGTCCTTGCAGATTAGATAAATTAAATAAGTATGGTGGATATTCTTTTTTTAATTCTGTCTGCTTATCAATAATCTTAGCAGTTGCTCCTTCAAGCCTTGAAATAAATTTATCCAAATCTTCCTTTTTCTCAAACTTTTCAGAATCATTCTCATAATAAAGTCCCTCAAATTCTTCATTGGCTGAAGTTTTGAAGTTTGACACTAGCTTATAATAAGTTGTTGCTGTAAAATTCTCTATTTCTTTATCTCTATCATAAATAATCTTTAAAGTTGGAAGAAGCACTCTTCCTATATTAATAGTCTTGTTTTCTTCAAATTTATATTTCAGTGTACTTACAGAAGTTAAATTAATCCCAATTATCCAGTCACTCCACTGTCTTCCTATTCCAGCATCTTGCAGTGGCTGCATTTCCTTATTATCTTTTAGTGATTCCATTCCGCTTTTAACTTCATCAGGTGTCCACTCGTTTAAAAGTAATCTATATATAGGCTTTTTCACCTTAAAATAGCCAAACAATTCATCAGCTATAACCTGCCCTTCCCGATCGAAGTCAGTAGCTGATACAATGCCATCAACATCTTCTTTATCAATTAATGATTTTATTATTCCAAGCTGTTTCTTTGCACCCTTATCTTCAACAGTTCTGTCTACACTATCACATTTAACCTTATATAAAAAATGCTCTGGAATGAAAGGAAATTTCTCAAACCTCCACCCCTTCATATTTTCATCATAGTCTTTTGCATCATATAATTGTAAAAGATGACCAAACGCCCACGTTATGTAATAGCCATTTCCTTCAAAATAACCATCTCTTCTAGTTTTTACATTAAATGCATCTGCAATATTTTTAGCAACAGATGGTTTTTCCGCAATAATAACTTTTGCCATGATATATTTTATTATCCTCCTTTAAGCACAATTAAAAAAATAATGGACCATCATATCTGCATGTTCTGCACTTTAGGTCTATTATTTCCTTTCAGGTGCCTTAGTTATTACTTGTAGCACTTATATATATTAACACTAATCAAAAAATAAAACCAGCTGAAGTTCTTTATGTAAATATCAGGTATCAAAAATAGACAAATACTCTCATATTAATTATTTCCTTTACATATTAAAAGAAGGTATAAATGAACAAATCATTTATACCTTGCATCTAAATTATTCAAGCTTTTCTAACTCATAATATTTTAACTTATTCTTTTCTTTCAATACACAATGCTTTATCTGCTTCTTTAAGCATGTTTTCTATAACTTCCATTGAAGAATATCCTAATTTATTATTAAATATTTCTGTACCGCATACTAAAAACTCGCTTCCCAATTTAATGGCTGACTTTATAGTTTCAGTAGTAATTCCACCTTGCATCTGCACTGTTCCATCAAAGTTTCTAGTAAAATAATTAATGTAATCTGCTATTTCTTTCGAATTCAACATCCCAAATGAATTACTTGAACGTGCACCTGTAGCCTCCACTTGAAATGTTAACATTCCAATCTTATCTTGAAATGGCAATATAAATTCCAGTATTTCTTTCTTAGTTTTTGGAATAAATCTATCCGTTCCGACAACCTCAATCACAGGGCTTACGCAAGCTCCCATTTCAATTATCTCATCTATAATTTCCTTTAATTCCTGGCGATCTTTCACTACTTCTAGCTGAAAACATACAGCCCCAACATTTATGTGCTTAATATCTTTTATATGAATCTTAGGATAATCCGTAAGTAAATGTACATTCAAAAATACCTCATATAATCCAGCTATCGTATTTAATCTTTCAAGAAAGCTTATGTTAAAAATGTGAGAATTAAGGCTTGGACCATCACTTCCAAAATTGCTATAATCATCGAAGTTTATATCCACATGTAATGTTTTTATATTACCTTGTTTTAGCAAAATTTCTACTTCTTCAATCACCTTACCTTGAATTGTATCAATATCAAGTGATTCATCTAATTTATCCAGTATAGTAATTAATGCAGGGTTTATTTTTATAACTTTTCCATTTATAACATCTTTTTTGTTATAAAATCTTAATGCCGATGTCCCATAAAAAATTTCCCTATTATTCTTCATTAAAGCCTCCCGCTAATTTAAGCTTTTATTAGTTTATTCTTATAATTTATCCCAACTTTATAATCTTTAAATATCTACTCTATTTCTTTTTTCTCCTCTATTATACGCACTTATATTTTCTAATAAATATGAAAACAACCTACTTCTAGCTTCTTCACTTGCCCACGCTACATGCGGTGTCAAAATCAGCCTATCTTTATTTTTTACTTTTAATAGTGAGTTTTCTACTGGAATAGGTTCCTCTTTAAATACATCCAGAGCTGCACCACCTATTATCTCCTCATCTAAAGCTCTGGCCAAATCTTCATCCACAATTATAGGCCCTCTTCCAACATTAATTAAAACAGCATCCTTTTTCATTTTAGTAAAAGCTTCATAATTTAATAATCCTTCAGTTTTTTCATTTAAAGGAGCATGTATTGAAATAATATCACATTGCTTTAACAAAGACTCAAACTCCACTCTTGCAAAATCTGAATCTGAATTTTTTCCTGAAGTTGAATAGTATACTACTCTTGCACCAAAAGCTTGAGCTATTCTAGCTACTCTTTTTCCAATGGCTCCAAGTCCAATTATTCCCCATATCTTACCACATAAATCTTTATATGGTGCTTCTAAATTTGTGAACATATCATATCTTGAGTACTCTCCAGATTTAACAAAGTTATCAAAATAACTTATATTATCGTATAAATGAAGTAACATAGCAAAAGTATGTTGAGCTACAGTCGTAGTAGAATATCCTCTTACATTAGTTACCGCAATATTTCTTTCTTTAGCATATTCTATATCTATATTGTTATATCCTGTAGCCATTTCGCATATTAATTCCAATTCGCTCGCATCTTTTAAATTTTCCCTGTTTAACTTAACTTTATTAGTTAAAACAATATTAGCATTTCTAATTCTTCCTGCAACTTCTTCTTCAGATGTCAAATCATAATAAATCACCTGACCAAACTCATTTAATTTAATATAGTCTACATTTCCTAAAGTTCTTCCATCCAATACTACTATTTTCTTCATACTCAATCTCCTTTTCCAACTTTAAAATAATCCTATTTACTCTATAATGATAAAAAAAGAAGTTCCTAAAAATTATGATTTCACTTGCTAACTTTATGAATACACGCCTTATTTTTCTATATTAATAATACCGTAAACAAATTTAAATGTAAACTTATACGTAATTATTTTACACCTCAACCAATTCCGTATTCATGTGTTAAAAATTGATTTTAAGTAATTAAAAATGACTATAATACGTAAAAAAAATAAAGAGTTATGGATATAAAATTTTTCTCTCTCCATAACTCTTAATTATTTTATTTTTAAATCAATAATTATTTAATAGTGGCAGGTTTTATATACCAAATCTCATCTGCATATTGCTTTATAGTTCTATCACTTGAAAATGTTCCTGAACTATATAGATTAGCAAAACATTTTTGAGCCCATTTCTTTTTATCCTTATAATCTTCAAACACTCTTTCTTGAGTCTGCTTAAATGAATCAAAATCTGCAAGTACATAATATTGATCTCTTTCTTCTAACAAAGCATTATATAAATCTTCAAAGTATCCAGTTCTTCCATCATCTAGTGTACCATCGATTAAAGTATCAACTACTCTCTTAATACTTGGATTTTCTCTATAATACCATTTTGGATCATAGTCATGCTTAATTCTTTCAATATCCTCTACTCTAAGTCCAAATATATAGTTATTTTCCTCTCCACTTTCTTGAACAATTTCTATGTTAGCACCATCATAAGTTCCAAATGTTGGAGTAGCATTCAACATAAATTTCATATTGCCTGTCCCTGAAGCTTCTTTCCCAGCCGTTGAAATTTGTTTAGATAAATCTGAACCTGGAAATAGTTTTTGAGCATAAGACACCCTATAATTATGAACAAAAACAACTTTTATTTTCTTAGAAACTTCTGAGTCATTATCTACAAGTCTAGCTATTTCATTTATAAATTTTACAATCCCCTTAGCTCTTCTATATCCTGGGAATGCTTTAGCTCCAAATATAAATGTTGTTTTTGGTATATCTAAATTTGGATTCTCTTTTATTCTGTAATATAAATCTAAAATGTATAAAGCGTTTAATAACTGCCTCTTATATTCATGTAATCTCTTAATCTGAATATCAAAGAATGAATCTGGATCTATATTAATTCCCTCTTCTTGTTTAATATAATCTGCTAGTTGAACTTTCTTCTCATGCTTAATTTCCATAAGTCTCTCAAGCACTGCATCATCATCTTTAAATTTCTCTAGACCCTTAAGAAGCTCTAAATTTTTAATCCAATCTTCACTTTCTAACAAATCTGTAATAAGCTCGGATAATTCTGCATTGCAGAGCCTAAGCCATCTTCTTGGTGTAATTCCATTAGTTTTGTTTTGAAATTTATTTGGATATAAATGATACCAGTGATTTAATTCATTCTTCTTTAAAATTTCTGTATGAAGTGCTGCAACACCATTTACAGCTCTCCCAACAAATATGGCTAAATTGGCCATTCTCATCTGATTATTTGCAATAATTCTAAAATTCCATATTGCGCCTTCGTCATATCCTTTTTGTCTTAGCTCATTCATTAATGCTTCATCAACTTGATATGCAATTTGAAGTATTCTTGGGAATAATCTTTCTATTAATCTTATATCCCACTTTTCTAGTGCCTCAGCAAGTATTGTATGATTTGTATATCCAAAAAATTCTTTAGCTATTGATAACGCTTCCGAAAATTCTACATACTCTTCATCAACCAATATTCTTATAAATTCAAGGATTGATATTGTTGGGTGAGTATCATTTAATTGTGCTACATTGTATTTTACAAATTCAGAAAAATCTGCTCCAAATTTAGCCTTATGTTTTTTTAGTATATCTTTCATAGACGCACTTGAGAAGAAATATTGTTGCCTAAGCCTTAATATCTTTCCTGCCTCTGCTGTATCATTTGGATATAATACTCTTGATATATCCTCTGCTTTATTTCTTGCTGATACAGCTTCAATATATTGTTGGTTATTGAATAGATTGAAGTCAAATTCTCTTAAAGCCTCACATTGCCATAATCTTAAAGTATTTATATTTTTAGTTCCATAACCAATTATAGGTACATCATAAGGAACTGCTTTTACTGTCATATCTGAATATCTAATTATTTGAATTTCATCATCTTTTCTAACACTCCATGAATCCCCATACTTTAACCATGTATCTTCACATTCAGTTTGAAACCCATTTTCAATGTTTTGTTTAAATAACCCATTGCTATATCTTATTCCATATCCAACTAAGGGCATGTTTAATGTCGCTGCAGATTCCACAAAACATGCTGCAAGTCTTCCAAGCCCACCATTACCAAGTCCTGCATCTTCTTCTATTTCTTCGATTCTATTTAAGTCTATATTTAACTCTTTTAAAACATCCTTAACTTCATCGTATAAACCTAAATTCATTAAATTATTACCTAGAGCTCTTCCCATTAAATATTCTGCTGATAAATAATATGCCATTCTTCCTTTGTTATAAGTTTCACTTGTTTCATTCCAATTATCAATTATCTCCTCCAAAATAGTTAATGAAAGCGCATTAAAAATTTCATAATCCTGAGCATCCTTCAACTTTACTGCATGTTTTACTTTTAAATATCTTTCTATACCATCTCTTATTCTTTGTTTATCCACACTTACTCACACCTTCCATAAATTCTAGTTAATCTATATATTTTATTTGCTAACTCATTAGTAAAAACACCGTCTTTTGCTCTCCATGTCCAATTTTCTCCAATAGTAGACGGTAAATTTATTCTAGTTTCATTTCCAAGATTTAAGAAGTCTTGCATAAGTGCAATAGATGTATCTGCAACACTGCTCCATATTCCTCTTATAAATCCCCAATTATACCCTTCTTTTTCTGTAAGATTTAAATATTCAACTGCATTCTCAACTTCATTCTTACTTCCTGTCGTTTGAATCCAACCTTTTATAGTATCATTATCATGAGTCCCAGTATATGCCACGCAATTTCTTTCATAATTATGCGGTAGATATGGATTTTCACAATCACCTGAAAAGGCAAATGCTAATACTTTCATACCTGGAAAACCAGTCTCTATTCTAAATTTTATAGTATCTTCAGTTAATAGACCTAGATCCTCAGCTATAATCTCTATATCTCCAAGTTCTTTTCTTATTGCATTAAATAATTTCATTTCTGGTCCTTTTACCCATTCTCCATTTACAGCTGTTCTCTCTCCATAAGGTATAGACCAGTATGCCTCAAAGCCTCTGAAATGATCGATTCTTATTACATCATAAAGCTTTAAGCTCTGCATGATTCTATTTATCCACCATTTATAGTTTTCTCCTTCTAAATACTCCCAATTATAAATAGGATTTCCCCAAAGCTGCCCAGTTGAAGAAAATGCGTCAGGTGGGCAGCCTGAAATTTTTATTGGAGTTAACGTTTCTTCATCTACTAAAAATACTTTTGGATTACTCCACAAATCTGCGCTATCCTCTGCAACATATATGGGTATATCACCTATAATTTTAATTCCCAATTCATTAACATAATTTTTCAAGTTTGTCCATTGTTTAAAAAATTCGTATTGGACAAATTTCCAGTATTGAATTTCATCTTTAAGTTCTTCTTTATAGTTCTTTAAAACATCATTTTTCCTTAATTTAATATCAGCATCCCATGTTTGAAAACTTTTTAGGTCAAACTTATTCTTTAAGGCCATAAATGTAGCATAGTCATCAAGCCACATATCTTCTTCTTTTTCAAAATTCTTAAAATCCTCAGATTGTTTCTGCTTAAAATTTTCATATGCCAATTTTAATACTTTCAATTTTTCTTTAAATAACAATTCATAATTTATACGCTCTGGATTATCACCAAAATTTATTTCATCATAATCGGACTTTCTTATCAAATTTTCAGACTCTAAAATATCAAAATCAATAAAATAAGGATTTCCAGCAAATGCCGAAAATGACTGGTATGGTGAATCCCCATAACTAGTCTGTCCTAAGGGAAGTATCTGCCAAAAACTTTGACCCGCTTTCTTCAAAAAATCCGCAAATTCATATGCCTCTTTTCCAAATGTTCCAATTCCATATCTACCTGGCAAAGATGCAATATGCATAATGATTCCACTACCTCTTTTCATTCTCATTCCTCCACCCTCTAGGAATATATATAATAACTTAAAGTATTATATATATTATTTTCCTTTTCAATATTCTTTAGATATCAATAACCATTACTTTAACAAATCGAAGCATGAATCCCTCTCAATTAACTTAGTTTCTAATAATATGTGTTGGTTTTCTTTTTTTTCATTAATCTGAGATATCAATAAATTTATACTCATAGTTGCCATTAGCTTGTCCGGTTGTTTTACTGTTGTTATACTAGGATTATAATATTCACTTTCATCCATGCCATCAAATCCGATTATTGATATATCCTCAGGAATTTTTAACCCACTATCAAGAATTGCTTTAGCAGCACCTATAGCCATAATATCTGAAAGAGCAAAAAATGCAGTGATATCATTTCTTCTTTTTAATAATTCCAGTGTTTCATTATATGCGCCTCTGCTTGAATATTCACCAACAATAATTAACTCATCATCAATTTTTATTTTACTTTTTTCTAATGCTTCCCTATATCCTTGCATTCTTAATATGCTTACGCCTATATCATCAGCTTCTCCTAAAATTAATGCTATTTTTTTATGACCTTTTTCTATCAGATATGAGGTTGCATCATATGAACTTTTAACATTATCTATACCAACCGATGAATAATATTCCTTGCCTTGTTTTGAAACAGTATTGACAGAAGTTAGTACTATAGGGACATTTATTTCTTTAAAACAGTCATCTGTAATATCAGCAAAATTACCGCCTAAGCAGATAATTCCTTGTAATTTCTTTTCTTTTATAAAAGCTATTAAAGTTTCAACCTCTTGGTCATTCTTATAATCATTTTGATGCAATATCATTGTATATCCATTTTCATTTATTATATTTCCTATGACATTAATCATTTGAGAAAAAAATGGATTGAATACGCCTTTTACTAAAACTCCTATATTTTTTGTGTTTTGTTGTTTTAGTATTCTAGCACTATTATTAGGTATATAATTGCTTTCTTTTATTACTTCCAAAATCTTTTGTCTTGTACTTTCTTTAACATCAGGATGATTATTTAATACTCTTGAAACAGTGCTGACTCCAACCTGTGCTAATTTTGCTATATCCTTTATATTCATATTTATCTCCTGCATCACTATTAAATTATAATAGTTCGGTATCGTTACCTTAATTTCCTGTTAATTCAAAAATCTTGATTAAATAGATATTTAAGCACACAATATTATATTCGTTTTATTCGTAATCATGTTTATATAACAATTCAGTTATTTAATTAACTTTAATAACATTTTAACAAACGCGGAATATTTATACAATAAATTCCTGAAATTATATTATATTTTCTTAATTTTCTATTTATGATTACATAATGGCTGTCTTATTAAGTATTTTTTTGTAATTACGATACTTATAAACCAACAATTTTTTTATTTATTCTTACTTGTTTATATTTATATAACTAAAAATAAAAAATCTTATCTGAAGATTACTTTTAACGATCTTCAGATAAGATTTCTAGCTATATCTATTAAATTTTATTCTTTTGAATCCAAATAAAGAAGGCTATCTTGAATAATGCAGCATCATTAAATTTCCTTATATCGTAACCTGTGTATTTTTGTATCTTATCTAATCTATAAATTAGAGTATTTCGGTGAACATACAATCCTTTTGAAGCTTCACTTAAATTTAAGTCCGATTTAAAGAAAACCTCTATAGTTTTTAACATATCTTCATCTAACTTCGAAAAACTTTCATTAAAGTTATTTAGTATTTTTTCCTTAATATCCTGATTTAAATTATCCATAACTTCTTCAAATAAAAGGCTGTTACATCCAAATACCATTTGAGATACATTATACTTTTTAGCTAAATTAATTTTATACATATTTTCATTATATAACTTGTTCAATAATTCATAATCCCCAATATGACAATAACTTATATAACACTTTTCGTAAAGTGAGAAGTATATTGTTTCACTTATACTAGATACATGCTCCTTTATATCTTCAAAAATTCCAATTAAAATGATTGTATCTTCAAATATAAGAATGGTTACATCATTATTATTATAAACATTTTTTAACGCCTCTAATGCCTCTGTTACTTTTTCTTTTAAATTTAAAGTAATTAAAAATGTTTCTTCTTTTATTGGCGGCATAATTTCCTTAATCTTTTCCTTAGATATACTTAAGCCTTGTAATAACTCAGAAACTATTTTTTCTTTTTTGTTATAACTATCTTTATACCTATCTTTGATACAAAATACTAATATTCTTATGAAATCCTTGCGGTCCCCTTCTGTTTTTATTTTGAAACTTTTGGGTCCAATAAAAAATGTATCTTCAAGTATATTTTCGCTAAAAGAATTAGGATTAGCCTTAAATATAATTTCATCGTCCACATAAACTTCAAATGGTATTTCACAATCTTCATATATTTCTTGTAAATATTTCACTAATCCCTTCATTCCCTCACCTCAATTGTCACTAATTTAATACTAGCAAATTCTCAACTCTGTTTCTTTATCAAAAACATGAATATTTTCATGTTCTACATATAATTTAATCTTGTCTTTAGGTTCTGCTTTAGTACTTCCATCAACTCTTGCAGTCATATTATTATTTCCTGACTTAAAGTAAATGTAACTTTCAGCACCCATACGTTCAACAACTTCTACATCTCCAGTTAAAGTTGCTGCAGGGTTATTTTCAATTATTTGAGCATTATCATCTAAATGCTCAGGTCTTATACCAAATACTACTTCCTTATTAACATATCCTTTTTCTTTTAATACTTTAGCTTTTTCTTCTGGCAATAATATATTATTTTCATCAAATTTACAATATAACTTTCCTTCCTTTTCACTTACAATACCATTTATTAAATTCATTTGAGGACTTCCTATAAAGCTTGCAACAAATAAATTATTTGGCGTATTGTATATGTTAAGAGGAGTATCAACTTGTTGTATTACACCGTCCTTCATTACAACAATTCTAGTTCCCATTGTCAAAGCTTCAACCTGATCATGAGTAACGTATATAAATGTTGTTCCTAAACTTTGATAAAGCTTTGATATTTCTGTTCTCATTTGAACTCTTAATTTTGCATCAAGATTTGATAAAGGCTCATCCATTAAGAATACCTTTGGTTCTCTAACAATAGCACGTCCTAATGCAACTCTTTGTCTTTGACCTCCTGATAAAGCCTTTGGCTTTCTGTCTAGCAAATGTTCAATATCTAATCTCTTTGCTGCTTCTCTAACTTTCTTATCTATTTCATCTTTAGGTGCTTTTCTTAACTTCAAAGCAAATGCCATGTTATCATACACTGTCATATGTGGATATAATGCATAGTTTTGGAAAACCATTGCTATATCTCTTTCTTTTGGTTCTACATCATTAACTAATTTTCCACCTATATATAATTCACCTTTAGATATTTCTTCAAGTCCTGCAATCATTCTTAAAGTTGTAGATTTACCACAACCTGATGGCCCTACAAAAACTATAAATTCTTTATCTTCAATTTCTAGATTGAAATCTTTTACTGCAGTTACATCCCCTTCATAAATTTTATAAATATGTCTTAGTGACAAATCTGCCATATTTATTTCCTCCCTTTTCTGCTTTAATTATCTCAATTTATATTTTATTTAATGTTTTCTGTATATTCATTTTACTATATGTAATCCTTTATATTCTATATTGAGAATTTACAAAACTCTCTTGTCTTTTTTGTGAAATAATATAAAAGGATAATAAAAAAGCATATACTAATCAAAACTAGATATATGCTTTGCTTATAATATTTTAATGTTTATATACAACACTTCGATTAAGGAGTAAGATTATGTTACAATCCCTTAAATAAAAGCTTATTTATAATATCCATTAAATGATTTAGGATATTTTTCTCTATCCCAAGTATAATTATTTTCAATTAAAGTACTATCTCCAACTAAAAAGTACTTATTCTTATAACTTGAATCATTGTTAGTAACATCTATATGATACCAATTACCTTGAATTTTTACAGCATTCCATGAATGAGAAACATCCTTAATTTTCCCGACTACAATTCTATTTTCTATTCCTGCATAGTTAAACATTCTATAAGCAGTCATTGCATACCCCTGGCATACAGCTAATGAGGTGGTCAATGCAGAATAAACACTTGTAGATTTTAGAGTATAATCATATTCGTATCTATTTATAATATACTCATTTATAGCCTGTACTTTTTCTAACTCTGACATATCCTTATTAATTAAAGAATTAGTAATTCTCTTTAATTCATTATCTACATAATTTTCCTGTTCCTTAGTTGTCAGATATTTTACATCTAAAGTTGTCTCTATACCATTTTCAGTCACCTTTGCTTTAGGCTTTATCTCTAGCCAAGATCTCTCTAAGTAATCATCTTTTGAATATGCATCCTTAATACAATTACTTATATTCTCTTCAAATTCCGACCTTGCCCCTGTATATAAAATAGTAAAATCAGTATCTCTATTTTCGAGATGATTATAAATATGATTTTCCATACTCTTCATATTATTAACTTCATCATACGCAAATGCAGTTACAGTTATAGCTTGTATAATAACGACTGCTATCATTATTGTTTTGAAAAACTTTTCCATAATTAATATGTTCCCCCATGTCATTTCAACACTTTCAATTTCATCATATGTAGACCAAACTCGCTTGCGACTCTGACGCTTGAGATTTTTTACTCATCTGCCTTTTTAAGCATATGTGAGAGAAATCTGCCACGCGAATATATTTTCCTTTTGAACGTAAATTTTAAATCAATCTTTTTCATAATTTATACTCACAAAAGGCACAATATTAGCAGATTGTCTAATACCATGACTTTCTAGAGAGTAACAAATAAGTTATCATTACTTCTATTGTACTTACTTTATTCATTTTGTAAATATAAATTAATACTTTATTTATATTTTGTTTATAAATTGTTGACTTTTCCCTATTTTTCTTCCATTTATGCACAATTGACAATCTTTATTTATACATATATATTATAAGTTATATATATGCTAAGGGAGGTATACAAATTATGAACAAACCAATTATAGGCATAAATTCAAACAGAGTTATTAAACATGAAACTCAATATTCGCACTCAGTTGTAGAATCACTTGGCAATGATTATGTTGAATCCGTAATTAAAGCAGGCGGTGTTCCAATTATACTTCCTATTCTTTCTGATGAAGAATCCATTAGAAGACAAGTCGAACTACTTGACGGCATCGTTCTTTCTGGTGGAATAGATATAAATCCTTTATTATATAATGAAGAACCATCGCCTAAATTAGGTTATATTTACCCTGATAAAGATGAGTTTGATCTTGCACTTGTAAAAATAGCTTATGAACTTAATAAACCTATTTTAGCAATTTGTAGAGGTCATCAAATTCTAAATGTAGCTTTTGGCGGCACATTATATCAAGATTTATCTGATATGAGTGGTTGTTATATAAAACATCATCAACAAACAAAAGATGGAGCGGCTAGCCATACTTTAGAAATTATTGAGGGCTCAATTTTATATGAGATCTTGGGAAATACTGCACTAATTAATTCCTTTCATCATCAAGCAATTAAAGATTTAGCTCCTGGTTTTAAAGTTACGGCTTACTCTAAGGATAAAGTGATTGAGGCTATTGAGAGTTGTGAGAAAAATTTTGTTGTTGGTGTGCAATTTCATCCTGAAATTATGACTGCTTATAACGATAAAAATATGCTTAAACTTTTTGAAGCTTTTATAAATGCTTCATATAAAAATAATTCATTAGATCATAAAAAATAATTTAAAATCCCTAAATTCAAGTTGCCTTATGCAATTAAATCTTTGTATACTTGCCTTTCATAAGATTTACTTTAGGGATTCTAAATTATCTAAAATATAAAAGAATGTGCCTATATTATACTATAAATATGGAGTTGCAATTTATCGCATATTTTGAAACATTTTCAGCACATTAAGTATTCCATACCCCCATACTGGATTGGGGTATAAATCTCCACTTCTTTGAACTGCACCTCTTTGAATATATGTTTTTATCGTTTGCGAATATATATTAGGGTCATTTCCTTCTACAATTCCCCATTGAAATAACATAGCGCAGGCCCCTGCTAATATAGCCGCTGATACACTTGTTCCATTAACAATAGCCGTTTGATTATTAGGCGCTACAGTTAATGCATTTATCCCTCCTGCAGCCACATCAATTCTATTAAGATAGTCCTCTAAAAATGCTATTCCGGAATAATCTAGAACATTATTATTTAGCTGATTATACGCTGCAGCAGTAATTGTGTATTCAGAACACGCTGGATTACTTATAGTTCCATATGGATCTGAAGAAATAAACCTAGTTCCTCCAATACTAACTCCTTCTTGAGGTATCCATGCATTAAATCTGCCATTTAGAATTGACTGTCCTGTCAGGGTAAAACGCCAAATTCCTTCTGTTATATTTAATAACCTTACTCTCATTAATTGATCACCTGTGTATTCTTCTGGAACATAGTAATTTACTACCATTGAAGTGGTTTCAAATACAAACGAATAAGTTTCTATAGCCGTTATCTCTGCATTTATAGTTCCAGTACTCTCTCCTGATGGTGATATTATATTTAATGTCATTATATTAGGTGATTCAATCCAAATATCAACTATTATATTTTTTTGCTCTGGCGATATATATAGCTGTATTGTTCTAGATTCATTAACTTGAGATATAGTACCTGATGTATGAGTTCCACTTGCGCCTTGGTTTCCTGAGCCATTAACTATTGCAATTCCACTACTTTGAGACATAAAATCCATATATTGTTCTAAAAAGCCATTTCCTTTATGTCCTCCTAAATTACTTTCTAAGGGCATATATATAACCATAGGCTTATTATTTTCTAGTGAGTATCTATTTAAAAATTCTAGTGCTGAAAAAACAGATAACATGCTGTATATAGGTATTTGTATATTATACCGTCTTTTATAAGCAATATTTTCAAGAAGCTTTATCACTACAAAATCACATTCTGGAACCATCCCCTTTAAATTAGGATTTTTTCCAACCGATCCAATTATCCCAGCCATATTTGTTCCATGACCTATTTCATCTTTGGTCGGAACTATATCATAAGGAGATTGTCCAGACCTAAAAGCATCAATTGCTTGTTGTATTGTACTTCTATTGTAGACACTTCCGAACGGAACTCCATTCTCTCCAATTTGCTGCCCTGAATTTATAGTTTGATCCCAAATATACTCTATTTTGGTCTGCCCATTTTCTCTTATAAATTCATCATTTAAATAATCAATGC
The DNA here is from genome assembly GCF_022320765.1 of Clostridium sp. YIM B02569. Taxonomy (NCBI): domain Bacteria; kingdom Bacillati; phylum Bacillota; class Clostridia; order Eubacteriales; family Clostridiaceae; genus Clostridium; species Clostridium sp. YIM B02569. Next base: position 67,677 of record NZ_JAKJJX010000008.1, read on the forward strand.
CTGAATCTATAATCGCTACATTTACGCCTCTCCCTGTAAGTCTTAATGGTAATTCTAATTGCAAAAAATTAGCTTGGGATGCTTCAATTGGTGAAACTTCTTCTAGCGTAAATATATCTGGAAAAGCCCTATATATTACTGTAGAAAAAACCGGAATAGCTGTACCTGTATCAAGCTCTACAGGTGAAGATAATATGGCATATTGATTATCAATTATAGTTGCATAATACCCTGGCTGTTTCGAAACTTCATCCTCAATATTACCTTCGTATTGGACTATATAATGATAGTAATTTGCATCAGAAAAAATATTTATCGGAGCTCTAAAACCTTCCTTCATATAAATTTTCCATCTCCCGCCTTTGGAATTCTTATAAATAATTTATTTATATAATACTCGTCAAACTCATGATCTTCATTTGTATATCTTTTATCAGTGATATTCATTCGAAATCTTTGGTTGCTATTTCTATATAAACCACTAATTATATTGAAAATACCTAGCAAATCAAAATCACCATATCCTGTTTCTCTGCTAGGATATCTATTAGCCGAATTTCTGTTAGCCCCATACATTATGTATGTTCTAATCTTTTTAGTATACATAGTAGGATCATTACGGTCTACAATCCCCCATTGTAATAAAAGTGCACACGCCCCAGTCACTACTGCTGTAGCAGCTGAACTGCCTGAAAATGTTGTCACTCCTCCTCCAACTTTTGTTGTCAATATATTTACACCTATAGTTGAAATATCTGGATTAATCAATCCATTAGTATTAAACCCTTTACCAGAAGCTGCAATTAGTGCATTATTATTTCCATAATAAGATACTGTAATGACATTAACAGCTGTTGACGGTATTGTTAGAGTAGTAAATGGATCCGATTCAAGAAATATTGTATTTTCTGGCAAAGTACTTTTGGGAGGCAGCCATATGTCATACCTACCATTTGTTATATATTCACCTATCAAATTGAAAGTCCATGTTCCTGGTTTTATATTACTAAACGTAAGACTTATTACTTGATGTCCTGTGAAATGTTCTGGTGAATAGAATCTTACTAACATATCTGTATTTAAAAAAACAAATCTAACTGGTTGAACTTTATTTATTTTAGATTGTATAACTGCTGATGCTTCACCTGTCGGAGAAATTACATTTACTGATGCGATATTAGGTCTTCGTATCCATATATAAATCGGAAGGTATTTTATTTCCCTTGGTATTCTTAGTTCTATTACTTTTGTATCACCTACATTCCTTATATATCCCGATACATGACCTTGAGAATCCCCCTCATTTCCCACTCCATTTACTACACACAATCCTCTACTATTTCCAATAGATGTTATATATCTTGAAATTAAGTTGTTACCATCATGACTACCTTCAGTACTTCCAACACCTACATAGATAACCATTGGTTGCTTACGTTCTACTGCAACTCTTCTCAAGTATTCTACTCCTGCTACAATTTCAGATGCATTATATACGGGAGTATACGGAACTCCATTTTCTTGCAATTGTCTTTTAAAATTAGTGGATTCAAAAAGCTTAACAATAACAAAATCACTTGCATTTGCAATTCCTTGAAATTCAGTATTGTATCCCCTTGCTCCTATAATCCCCGCAACTTTTGTTCCATGCCCAACTTCATCTCTGGAAGGAACTATTTGATACGGATCTCCATTATTTCTTTTAGCTGCAATAGCACTATTAATTTGATCATTCGAATAAGTTTGTCCTATATATACAGCGTCACTAGTATTACTTTGAACGGATTGATCCCATATACTTATTATTCTTGATGTATCATCTTCTCTTATAAACTCATCATTTAAATAATCTATACCTGTATCGACTATTCCTATTAGCACTCCCCTCCCATTCAAATCTAAAAAGGGATTTATCTTTATGTTATTTATATTATCTACAGATGATGGTGAGATATCTTGTAATACATAAATTGTCCTAAAATCATAAAATACAATTGCTGGAACATCATTTAGGAGCCTATCAAAATCATTATTTCGTACAGATATTACTCCGATATTGCCTGTAATTATATCCCCACAAGCATAAGATAACTTATCTATTTGTTCTTTGAAATTCCCTCTATACTCAATCAAATAATTTGCCGAATTGGGATCATAATATAAATTACAGTCACGTAAATCAGACATATCTAACTCCTAATATTACTTGCATTAATATTATATATATTTTTATATTGTTTATTTGATGATTGAAATTATTTGTTCATCTCTAAATTAATAATTGTGATATTCCTTAATATTTAAATTAAATTTTTCATCCTCTTATAATTTCTAATAAAGTAATCAAAAAAAGCAACAAACATTATAATGCTTATTGCTTAAAATACTTTTAATTATATATTATTCTGAAAACTTAGTCCAAACCTTTATATTCAAACCAGTCAACATCCACATAAATACCGTTTCCCAATAAGTCCTGACAGCTAACTCCTATCATTGCCCCTGTAAAACCATTTCCATTAACATGTTCATCTGATAAAATCCTCATGTCAAGGATATAATCTAATTCAAAATATTTCTCTCCATCTATAGAATATGAGAATCTAAGTTTATCTCTATTTACACAGGCTTTTATGTAAAACCTAGAATTATCTTCAGGAAGCGAAATACATGGTGTCTCTATAACATCCCTATTATTTAATGTTGTAATTGAAATGCTTAGTCCTAATAATTCATCTCTACTTATTTTACAATAATGATAATTGTCATAATTATAGTAGCATACTAAGCCTGCCATATGATGATGACTTTCTGGATTGAACTCTAAACATACTTTACATTCATAAGAAAAATTTTGCTGTCTCCTTGCAATAAAGCTTTGATTAAATTTAGATGATAAAGAATTTCCACCTCTTATTCTTAAATATCCCTTTCGTTCAGTTAGACTCATATTAGAGCTTTTAAAAGATTTTCTTAATGTTAGAAAATCTAAAGTAATTTCCTCTCTATCAAAATCTTCTCTTACAATTTCAAGATTTTCCTCTATCCTTCTTAAATTAGTTTTAAAATTACTCATTGGTAAGTTTCCATTACTTCCATCAATCTTAAACCAGCCATCATCTGTATATTTAATATTTTGAATAGCAGTTTCTCTTCCTAAAATACTATAACCATCAACTGGCCTAGAACATAAATGGGCCATGTACCAATTACCGTTATAATCCTGAACAAGTTGTCCATGCCCTGCTCTTTGAATTGGATAGTCAACATCTGTTTTTGATGTAAGCATAGGATTATTAGGATCTATTTCATAAGCTCCTGTTAATTTCTTAGATCTAGCAATAGTTACACAATGTCCAAACTCAGTTCCCCCCTCTGCAACTGTTAAATAGTAATATCCATTATATTTAATTATGTTAGGGCCTTCTGTAGTTCCTATTTCGCTTCCATTAAATATTTTATGAATTGGACCAATTAACTTTTCTTTTTCACTATCATATTCCTGGAGTACAATTCCACTAAATCTTACCTTATCTATCCTATGATCAACCGTCATGTTAACAATCCATTTCCTGCCGTCTTCATCATGAAATAGAGATGGATCAAAACCTGAACAATTTAAAAATACAGGTTTACTCCAAGGACCCTTAATATCCGTTGATATTACCATAAAATTGTGAGTATCTTTAAATCTTGACCTATTAGTATAAACAATGGTATATATCAAATAAAATATACCATTACTATAGGTAAGGTTTGGTGCCCAAATTCCACATGCAGAATCAATGCCAGTTAAATCAAGAGCTTTCTCATCCGATAACGCATTAGAAATAACATTCCAATGTTCAAGATCTCTTGAATGATAAATACTCACTCCTGGAAACCATTCAAATGTTGATGTTGCAATATAGAAATCTTCATTAACTCTAAGAATAGATGGATCCGGATTAAACCCCTTGATTACAGGATTATTAACTATATTCATTTTTTCTTCCTTCTTTCTATCTACTTTCCACTAACTCTTTGCCTATACTCTGTAGGTGATACGCCCGCATTTCTTTTAAATAATACACTAAAATACTGAGAATTTACGTATCCTATCTCCTCAGATATTTCATATGTTTTCATATCCGTAGTCATCAATAAATACTTTGCCCTCTCAATCCTTATCTTTATAATGTAATCTGAAATATTAATGCCTTTTTCTTTCTTAAACATTGCACTGATATATGCGGGCGTTAGATGCACGTCTTTCGATATACTATCTAAACTTATATCTTTTTCCCAATAGTGTTTTTTAATGTATTCTACTATTTGTTCTACTGTTTTTTTATTGGCAGACCCAGAAACACTATCATTGCTGCTTACAATCACAGTCCTTTTATCTCTATCAAAATATTGATTCATTTGATATAAAGACATTATATAATTTGCTTCATCGTATGATTTGCTTATACCTTCCAATCCGTTATATATACTACCAACTGAGGCTTTCAAATTACATTGCCACTCTTTTTCTTTATGTTTTAGTAGGTTTTCTAATATTTTGATAAATTTATCAAATGAATCATCTGCTTCTTTGGGAAGGTTAGATATAATAAATAATTTTTGCTCCGTTTTACAGAAATAAAAATCTATTTCTAAGCCTAAAATTCTAATTTCTCTTTCAAAAAAATTATATCCTTCGGCAATACTTCTTATATGCTTGCTTTGAGTTAAGTTTCTGTTTGAAATACACGTAACAAAAAAGTTATCATATAAAAATTTTATATTACTATTAAGAAGATTCTGATATATTTCCTCAGACTTTTCATCATAAAATAATAAATCTCTCAATATTTTGTTTTCCAATAATATTTCACTTTGCTTTACTCTTTCGGCTTGGTTTAATGAAGCAGTATATTCATTTCCAGCCCTCAAAACAGCCTCTAATATTTTTTCATTCTCTTCGTATTTCATAACATATTGGCTTACTTTATAGTTTAATGCTTTTTTCGCATACTCAAACTCATCGAATGCAGTTAATAATACCACTTTTATCTTAGGATATAGCTCATAAATATGCTGGATTAACTCCATTCCATCCATGAAAGGCATCTTAATATCTGATAATATAACCTCTGGCATACATGTTTCTATCTTCTCCAAGCACTCTTTCCCATTTGCCGCAGTCCCAACTATTTTGACATCATTTAATTCCCAATCTATATTTTTTTGAATACCCTCTCTTATAATCTCTTCATCTTCAACAATAAAAAGCCTACACATATTTTTCTTCTCCTTTTTGTCCTGCTTCTATAGGAATTTCTATAATAACCTGTGTAAATTCATTTTTTATACTAAAAAAGTTCATTCTTGCTTTACTTCCAAAATACAATTTTAAGCGATTATTTACATTTCTTAGTCCAAAACTTTTTAATTGCTGATCATTTCTATTATTAATTGTTTTAATTAAATTGTCTAACTCCTGTTCACTCATTCCTAATCCATCATCATATATTTCAAATATCATTTTATCATCTTTCTTATTTCCGGATAAAATGATTGTACCAAGACCTTCTTTTCCCTTAATCCCATGATATATAGCATTTTCGATAATCGGTTGAAGAGTAAGAATTAACATTTTCTCATTCATAATGTCTTCGCTAATATTAATATAAAATTCAAATTCTTTATCATATCTCATTTGTTGAATTTTAAGATAATTTCTAATGTGTTCAATCTCTTCACTTACATAAATGATATCTCTTCCCCCGCTAAGACCTATCATATAAAATTTAGATAAAGCGGCGCACATTTCACTTGCCTTATCATTTCTCCCCATATCAATTAAGTGCTTAATTGAGCCAAGAGTATTATATAAAAAATGAGGTTTGATTTGTGACTGCATTATCAAAAGTTCCAATTTTGACTTTTGTTTTTCTTCTTGCATTACTTTTCTTAAAAGTTCAAGAACTGATTCTTTAAATCTCTCTAAGCCTTTTGATAATGTTCCCAACTCATTTTCTGTATCTATCTCAAACTTAACATTTATATTTCCAAATTCAAATTCTTTAACCTTATTTGAGAGAATCTCTATCGGCTTTGATACTCCTCTAGCTAATAGAGTGGAAATATACAATAAAACAATTGACAATATTCCTATAAATGCTATTAAAATTACTTTCAAGTTATTTGCTTCACTGACTAAGTCTTTTTTAGGAACAACACCAATTACCTTCCATAAATTATCTTCAGAACTACTATATATTGATACTTTCTCTTTTCCTATTTTCGTATCATTAATACTGCCTTTTTCAATATCACTTTTAATTCTAGCTATATCATTATCTTCTATATTAAATGTTTTTATTGTGCTATTAACTATTGCTTTCCCATCTGGACTCATAACTACTACATATCCATTTGGGCTAATATTAACCTTATCTAACAATTCCTTAAAATACTCTGTCTTAAGATTATAAATTAATATTGCTTTATTTTTTGAATCCTTAGTACCAAATTTTTTTACAATAGAGATAACATTTCTTGATGACTTTGAAGAAAAAACTTTATCCTCATGACTCTCAATCCATCCATATCCAGTTTCTGAGTAAATATCTCTATTAAACCATTCATTAAAATCTATGCCTATATTAACTGGCGTATCTCCTTTGTACATGCTTACCTCTACTCCAGTATTTGTTACAAAATATATAGAATCAATCATGTCATTAATACTGTAGTAAACAGATTCCATTTGATTATAGCAATCTAATATATCCATATATTTTCTTGATTTATCTTCCTCAGTATAGCGGTTCATGAATAGGTTTCCAACTGATACACTATCACTTTCAGCTACCATTTGCGAAAAGGGTATATTTATCTTCTCATTTACAGAGATAGCTGTTTGATTCACTGAGTTTTCAAGTAAAAAAGATGAATTTTTTTCAATTTGTTTTATTTGAAAAAGGTATGAAAAAATTCCAATTAATATAGCTGATATCAAAATGACTGGAATGTATATTAAGTTTAGCTGTTGCTTAATTGGCCTTCTCCACAAATTTTCAAACAATCTTCGCATACCTAATTTCTCCTCGAAAATGATATTTATATCTACCTAAAATTTTGTTAATGTAATTTATGATTATCGTGAGTCACCTCTATACACAAATGTTACCCAGAACTTTTATATAAATTTATATTTTTAATATTACAATCTGTTATTTCTTTACTGAATTATCGTAATCTCTTTTTGCTTTTTCAAGCAAAGCTGCCCACTGATCAAGCATCTCTTTTGCTGTCATTTGTTTAGACATCACTTTCTGAATTACTGAGTCCATTTGAGATTCTATGCTAGAATAATTTGCTAAATAGTATGGTGTATCAGTAAATCTAACTTCCTTAGACTCTTGCAAATCAACACCTATAGACATATATTGCGTATATTTAAAAAAGCTATTTTTAGTGGCCTCTATATTTGCCGGAATTTCACCATATAACTTACAATACTCAGTATTTATATCTTTATCTAAATATAATTTCATTACTTTCCATACTGCATCTTTATTTTCTGATTTAGATGACATCGATAGTCCTAAAGGCATTAGCTTTGGATGAACTATATATCCTTTAGATGAAACTGGGAATTTTGCTGCTTCAAATTTCGAGGTGTCATTATCAAATGCAGACATCATAGATTTCCCAGATCCCAAATTATGAATAACTATACCTGCTTTACTTGACTGGAATGAATTTGCCAATTCCGTCCAGCTCTTCGTCAAATCATCTTGTGCTGTAAATTTGTTATAGCACTCAAGATATTTCTCTGCAAATTCTAAGTTCTTAGGATTATTAATTGTTGCCTTACCGTCTTCTGTAAAATAATTGGTTATACCAGAATACGAATACATAAGCATTTCTAAAGTATTCGCACTTCCTGCCCCTCCACGAATAGCTAATCCATATCTATTTTTATTTTTGTCAGTTAACTTTTCAACGGTATTAAAAAATTCATCCCAATTAGTCGGTACATTTAATCCTTCCTCTTTAAGCCAATCTGATCTTACCCATAGGTTCCAAGTTTGTGAACTATATGGAAGTGCAAAAAGACCTCTACCTGATGGATCATATGATTTTGTAGCTTTAATCAAATCCTCATTAATCTTATCTTTATCTTCCCATTTATCAAAATAACTAGTTAAATCTTCATAGTAACCATTTGTTAATAGTGACGATCTAAAATCATTGGTTATATCAGGTGCTTTTCCTGATGCAATTGCAACATCTACTTTTTGTCTATACGCTGATAAGTCACCTGGTATCCCAAGAAAATCTAACTGTATATCTGGATATGTTTCACTAACCTTTTTCTGAAATTCCTTAAAAAAGACTTCTCTTTCCGGTGTTACAGATGCCGCCCAGAAAGTTACTACTGTTTTCTTTCTTAAACCTTCCCGTGAAATATCTTGCGACGTTGATTTATTACACCCTGATAAAATTAAGGTCGTACTGATAATTAATATTAGAACAATTGGTAAGAATTTTTTCATACGATTGACCTCCAAATTACCAAATATTTATTCCAGTATAACTTGATACTTATTCAAATAAACAAATATTTCTCACAAATACATATTTATAATACACTGATTAGGCTAGCGAAACAATATTCTAATACTATTTAAAAATAGTATTTATAATAATAAATTTTGTTCATTTAATCTTTTTTCTATAAATAAATTATTCTTATTCATAAATCAATTCTTTTTCCAGTTCAGCTGCATTTCTTTCTCTTAACTCTTTAGAAATTCTTGCATAAGTTTCTTTATCTAAGTTATAGAATCTCATACAAACAATTGATATACTATATAAACATATAGGAATGATTGCTGTTGCAATAAGAATACCATGAAGAGCTGTTTGTGTTTGAGCTTGCTTTGCAACATATCCACTCATGGATAAAACTATACCTGGGATCATTCCACCAAGAGCATTACCACATTTAAAGAAAAAACATACAAGTGAATATATCATTCCACCTAAACGTTTATTGGTTTTCCATTCGCCATATTCAATAGTTTCAGGAATTAATGCCCACATAAATGCACTAATCATACCGTTTCCAACTGAAGCAATTCCACGTGAAATAAATATTGTAACAAGCCAATTACTTGGTGATAAAAATAATCCAAGCATTCCAATAATATCAGTAGCTATTGATAATGTCATAAGTTGCTTTTTAGTTAATTTTCTACTTAACCAAGGTATAAACGGAATAATTAATAATGCTGGAAAAGTGCCGACCGCTGAATACCATTTAACAAGCTCTGGTTTACCTACATAATAAGTTATATAATAGATTCCAGTTGCACTTACAACAGATTTTACTCCATATATAACAAAGAAAAATACGCTTAAAACTACTAATGGACTATTAACTTTAAATTGCTCAAAGATATCACTAAATTTTATTTTGGTATGTGATGCAGGAACTTGTACTCTTTCTTCAACAGACTTAAAACAGATTAGTAATAAAATTCCTCCAACAATAGCTATTATAGCCATAGTCAATTGCCAACTTTGTCCAATGCTCATTGTTTTTGAGAATTGGCCTGCTAATAATGGCACACAAAATGCAACGACAACTTGTCCTATGTTTGCTAAAAATGTTCTATAAGTAGTTATGCTAACAGATTCATGTTGATCTCTAGTCATTGCTGAAGTTAAAGCTCCATATGGAACATTAACAAAGGTGTAGCAGACAGATAGAGCAATGTATGTTGCATAAGCATATATCATTTTTCCACCTTCACTTAGCTGTGGTGTGCTAAAACATAATATAGCTAAGATTGCGAAAGGTACTGCACCATATAATAGAAACGGTCTAAACTTACCATATTTAGTATTTGTCTTATCGATAATCATTCCTACAAGTGGATCAGAAACAGCATCCAAAATACGAACTATAAAAAACATAAATGCCGCTGCACTTGATGTTAATCCAAAAACATCAGTATAAAAGAACAGTAAATAACTAGATATGCTCGCATATACAAGATTGCATGCAAAATCTCCAAAACCATATCCGATTTTTTCTCTTGTAGAAATACTTGTATCTATCTTTTTAGTTTGATTCATAAAATTACCTCCTAGTATTTTAGATGTAACCTACAATTCCTGTAATGAAAATCAGTTTTTCTCTACTCTCCTTACAAAATATATTTAAACTAGTATTTCATATAATTTGTATATCGGTTACATTTCAATTATCTGTTATTTAACAACAATAATAAATAAACTATTTCCTGTTTGTTGTTTGTTATTTTATGTTCTTCTAATCTTTACCGAGCGAATTAAAATTTAATTAACATCACCTTGCATATGAATTTACACTAATTTTAAAAAAATAAAAACTTCGCTAAAATCTCATTTGATTTTTAGCAAAGTTTCTTTTAAATATTTTATTTCTACTTTGAAACTACAGGTTCAAAAAGTTTAATTCATTGAATTTTCCCTTAAACTATACGATAATACAAGCCAGATATTATCATAAAAATCATTATATTGTTTATAACCTATATAAAAACCTTAATTCAATGAACAACATGAGAGTCTATTTCTAAACTCTAGTTTTTTAGCTATCAAGATTATACATATTATAAAAAATCAACATCATTAAATATCTTCATGTAAATTAACACAAAAAAATAGCCGTCGGAAGAATATCGGAAGAAATTAACCTTCCATTCTCTCAACTGCCTATTTTACATATGCGAGATAAGCCATAAGCCGAGTTCTGTATTAAGCAATCATCTATCTAGGCCTACTGTTGCCAGTAAGCTCAAGCGACGCACCCGGAGGCGGGACGGGCAGCCCCTTAATTGCCTCCCTATTCGGTCTTGCTCCAAGTGGGGTTTACATAGCCGTGAAGTCTCCATCACGCTGGTGAGCTCTTACCATCACCTTTCCACCCTTACCTAAGTAAACTTAGGCGGTATATCTCTGTTGCACTTTCCTTCAAGTCGCCTTGACTGGACGTTATCCAGCACCCTGCCCTATGGAGCTCGGACTTTCCTCTCCTAGATCTAAGTCTAGCAGCGATTGCACGTCTCACTCGCAAAATCTATATTAACATATATCTTTTTAAGATGCAAATATATTTTTTATACAACATTTCTAAATTATAGTTATATTAAAAAAAATATTATTGTTAATAATAGTATTACTATTATTCCATATAAACTTACGCCACAGAATAGAAGCGTTAATAATATAAGTCCACCAACAATTAATTTAGGATAAAGTAAAAATAAAAGAGGATTCTTGCTAGGAAAAAATGGTGGAAATCTACCATTCCATCCACCATATTTACTTCTTCTGCTTCCTCCCCTAAAAAAATTTCGTATTGTTTTCTTACTATGTTTAAAGAAATTTTTCAAGTCATCTTTTAAATCTTCACTATTTTTATTATTAAAATCATGATCTTTCCCCATAATTCACCGCACAATTATTATTACACTATTAGTATATGCACCTATTCATTTTTTTAGTAAACTCTTTTTCAATTAATTATATGCATTAGAACTTAACATTTAAATAATTTAGTGCAGTTATGACTTTAATATAAAGTTTTACTAAATATTAATTTATTAAACAAACTCATAAGGATCTTCACTTTTTTTTGAAGCAATGAACTCTACATCTTTAAATTTTTCCTTTAAAAAATCCAATGTTTTTAAAAACACAAGGTACTCTGTTGAGAAATGTCCTGCATCTATTATGCTTATACCTAATTCTTTGAAATCCGATGCAAAATGATATGTTGTGTCCCCTGTTATTATACAGTCTGCACCAAGATCTTTTGCTTTATAAAAGAAATCTTGTCCACTGCCATTAATTATAGCTATTGTCCTTGCTTTATTTTTTCCCCTAACAATCCTCATATTTTTTATATTTAAATTTTTTTTAATAATTTCTATAAGATCATTCAACATTATTTCTTCGTCTAATTTAACTAGTCTTCCAATTCCGCCATCTTTATAATTATTAGATTCATTAGGTTCAATAATTTCTTGTGACTCAAATCCTAGCATTCTAACTATAGTTTCGTTAATTCCGCCTTTAGCACTATCTAAATTGGTATGGCAAGAGTATAAAGCTATATCTTCTTTAATTAGATTTATCAACTTGTTCCCCAATAAATCTCCTTTAACTATACTCTTAGGTCTTTTGAATAGCAGTGGGTGATGAGTTATTATTAACTCACATCTTAAATCCGCTGCCTCCTCAATCACTTCATTTGTGCAATCTAAAGATAATAAAACCTTGTTTATAGTCTTATCTTCATCTCCAACCATTAGGCCAACATTATCATACGATTCCATTAAAAATTTTGGTGCAAATTTTTCTATTTCTTTTCCTATATCCTTTACTTTGACCATAATCTCACCGCCTAAAAACTTTTTAGTAGCTTCTTTAACTTCTCATTTTTTTCTATTAATTCATTTCTTCTCGAAATTGCATGTTCAGTATTATCTTTAATAAAATCTATTACCTTTTCATTTTTTTCAATTTTACTTTCTATGTATGATTTAAATAGTGGTGATTTTTTATTTAATATAAATGGACTTATTTCATAAAATATATTCTCTAACTTTATATAATCACCTCTCTTATACTTAACTTTAAATATCTCATAATACTTGTCTTCATCCAAGCAAATGTCCTCTTCTAATATTTCATAATCGCTAGTATATAAATATTCTCTTAATACTTCTGGATTTTGTGCTGGTTGAAGCAATAAATAATCTAATTTTTTCACCTTATCTAAATCATTCTCTAATATATCTCTAATTAAATTGCCACCCATTCCTGCAATTATTACAGCTTGAGCTTCTTTATTTTTTAATACAGCTAGACCACTTCCTAATCTTAAATCTACCTTATCTAATACGCCATCAAGCGCTGCATTAATTTTAGCTTTTTTCAGTGGATCCTTATTAATATCTGATGCAATAACTTTTTTAGCTATATTATGTTTAACTAAATATATTGGTATATATCCATGGTCTGTTCCAACATCCATTATTATTTCTACTTTATTAATTTTTTCTATAATCCATTTTAGTCTTTTACTTAATTCCATATTTACCTCTTTTTTGTCTTACTTATAAATTTTAGATATCCAATTTAAGGATTCGACTTATTAGATGAATGTATTTACAAAGTTGCTAAAACCTTAAGTTCATATCTTCACTAGAAATCATAAATATATTTATGATTTCGGTATGTTATTACACAAGTCTAATTTTAAAGTTTGATATCTATTAATTCCTTATTTAAAAAGAAGCACCTAATTTTAGGTGCTTTTAGCTACTAATCTAGATAATCTTTTAATTTCTTGCTTCTTGACGGATGTCTTAATTTTCTTAAAGCTTTTGCTTCAATTTGTCTAATTCTTTCTCTAGTAACATTGAACTCTTTTCCCACTTCTTCAAGTGTTCTGGCTCTTCCGTCATCAAGTCCAAATCTTAATCTTAATACTTTTTCTTCTCTAGGGGTTAATGTATCTAGGACATTGATTAATTGTTCCTTAAGCATTGTAAATGCTGCTGCTTCAGCTGGTGCTGGTGCTTCATCATCTGGGATAAAGTCTCCTAAATGAGAGTCTTCCTCTTCACCTATTGGAGTTTCTAACGAAACTGGTTCTTGTGCAATTTTTTGAATTTCGCGAACCTTATCTACTGGAAGTTCCATAACCTTCGAGATTTCTTCTGGAAATGGATCTCTACCTAATTCTTGGAGCAATTGTCTTTGTACTCTAATAAGCTTATTTATAGTTTCTACCATATGAACAGGTATTCTTATTGTTCTAGCTTGATCTGCTATTGCTCTTGTTATTGCTTGCCTAATCCACCATGTAGCATAAGTCGAAAATTTATATCCTTTTCTGTAATCAAATTTTTCAACAGCTTTAATAAGACCTAAATTTCCTTCTTGAATTAAATCCAAGAATAACATACCTCTTCCAACATATCTTTTAGCTATACTTACAACTAATCTTAAATTCGCTTCAGCTAATTTTTTCTTAGCCTTTTGGTTTCCTTCTTCAATTTCTTTCGCATAAGTTATTTCCTGTTCAGAAGACAATAAAGGCACTTTTCCAATTTCTTTTAAATACATTCGAACTGGATCATCTATAGCTATACCTTCTGGGACCGATAAATCAATTTCTTCTTCAGTTTCTGTATCAGCAATTTCACCTATTATTTCAACACCTGTCATTTCCAAAACTTCATATATCTTTTCTATTTGCTCTGGGCTCAAATCAATATGATCCATAGCTTCCATAATTTCTTTATATGTTAGTGAGCCATTCTTTTTACCCTTGTCAATTAATTCCTTTACAGCCGCCATTTTAGCATTTTTATCTTTTTTATCGTCTTTTGGCTTTGTTACTTTTCCATTAGCTTTTTGTTCCATCTTATTATTGCCTCCTTCCGTCATAACCTTCAACCTCTCTCTCCCTTTTTAAGTGCTTCAGATAATTTAGTAAGCTCTATTGCAATTTTTATAGATTCTTCAATTTTCCCCTCTTTTTCGAACCTATTTTGCTTTTTCTTTAAATCCTCAATTTGCAGTTTAAGTTTAAAGCCTCTTACCTCTTTTAAATAATCTTTTATTAGTCGCTCTCTATCAGTAAAATCTAAAATCTCATGTTCCCTTATCTTGGTCAACTCTTTAGAACTTTCTATATCGTCACATCTACTTTCTACATAGGATTCTATATTACCTATATCATTAGTATCCTCACTTTTGCCTTGTAATATTAATGAATAAATTTTATTATGTGATTCTATTACAAAATCTCCTGATTTTATGGAGCTTTTAATCTCATCATAAAATTCATCTTTGAACATTAATTTTAATAATGCTCTTTCAGCCTTTAAGTATGCGGGTTCTACATATAATTTTGTTCCAAAATATTCCTTTTTATTCACAAAATTGTCTTCTTTTTGTTTTTTTGTTATTACTTGTGAAAGTAAGTCATATAATGCCTGTTCTTTAATTGCTGTTTCTTCTGAAATTTTCCTTATATATACATCTTTTTCTATAGGATTTAGATCTGCTAGAATTTCTGCAAATTTTTCTCCATATTCTACTAGATCATTTCCACTATTTAGATTTATACCTTCAGCTGCTTTCTTAATTCTATATTCAATTAAAGGAAGAGCTTCATTTGCCAACTTCAGAAATGACTCCTTTCCATGATTCCTCACAAACTCATCTGGATCTTTTCCATCTGGTACTATCAATACTTTTACATCAAATCCAGCACCTCTTAGAATTTCTAGACCTCTTAAGGTAGCAGTCTGTCCAGCCAAATCAGCATCATAAGAAATTATTACCTTATTAACATACCTTTTAAGAAGCCTTGCTTGGTTTACTGTAAGTGCAGTTCCAAGTGATGCTACAACATTTGTTATACCAGATTGGTGAAGCGATATTAAATCCATATATCCTTCAACTATAATAATGTAATCCTCTTTTAGCTTATTCTTAATTGCAAAATTTAATCCATAAAGATTTATCCCTTTTTGAAAAATCATGGTCTCTGGTGAATTTAAATATTTTGGTTTTGAATCATCTAAAACCCTACCTCCAAATCCAATAACTTTTCCTCTTACATCAAACACGGGAAACATTACTCTATTTCTAAATTTATCATAAACATTCCCTGATTTCTCACTTTTTGAAATCAATCCAGCTTCAAGTAATAGATTATCTTTATATCCTTTTGTTCTTAAGTAGTTTGTTAATCCATGCCAGCTATCTTGAGAGTAGCCTAAACCAAATCTCTTTATGGTTTCTTCTTTTATCCCTCTCTTCAAAAAATATTCTTTTGCCATTTTAATTCTTTGTAAATTAGCAAAATAATATCTAGCTGTTTCAACATTTACTTTATATAAAAATTCTTTCTTTCTAGAAACTGCGCTATTTTCATTATCATTTATCTGTAGCGGAATATTAGCTTTATCTGCTAGATATTTTGCAGCTTCTATAAAAGTGAGTTTTTTATATTTCATAACAAACGTAAGCACATTTCCTGCTTCTCCACATGAAAAACATTTGTATATCTGTTTTTCACTTGAAACACTAAATGATGGAGATTTATCATTATGGAATGGACATAATCCCATAAAATTTCTACCTGATTTTTTTAGCCTTACATCCTCTGAAATAATATCAACGATGTCATTTTGTTCTTTTATCCTTTCAAGAACTTCTTCTGATATTTGCAAGGAGACATCTCCTTCCTACTGCTTTTTTTGGCAATTATATATTATTCGACATAATAACGAGTTTTCCTTCTAAAATAATTAGAAAACTATTAATTTTTTTTAATTTAAAGTTTCACCAGTTATAAAATAATATTTATTGAATAATACTATATATTAAAGTAATTCTTTTTATTAATTTAAAATCCTCTTTTTTTATTGCAAATCTTTATTCATTGAGAATATTATTAAATTCATTATAATTTTAAACTTTCTAAGACATGAATCCCATATATAATTAGTCTATTACAAACTTAGGGATAAATATTTTATTAAATAGTGATAAGCAATAATCATCACTCATTCCCGCCACATAATCAGCAACTCCTCGTTTCAAGCCTTCGTTTTTAGCTATGCTCACATAAATATCTGGCATCTCATAAGGATTTTCCTCAAAATGTTTAATTAATTGATTTAAAACAAATTTCGCCTTATTTCTTTCAACCTTTAATGTATCCCCTAAATATATATTTTTAAACATAAATTGTCTAAGTTCAGTCATTGCTTCACTTATTTCTGGACTTAACCCAATTTCCTTTACCCCATTGTTGAGATTATCATTTGATTTTTTTATAAAATCTTTAATTAAGACATTTAATCTTTCGTTTGAAGTATCTCCAAATACTTTAACAATTTCTCTTGGAATCTCTTCTTTGCTTAATAAACCTGCTCTTATAGAATCATCAATGTCATGATTCAAGTACGCCATTTTATCGCTAAATTTCACCACTATTCCTTCTAATGTAATTATATCTTTAACGCTCCCAAGCCCACTATGATTTAATATTCCATTAATTACTTCTTCAGTTAGATTAAGTCCCTGCCCGTTATTTTCGAGTTTAGTAACAACTCTAACGCTTTGTTCATTGTGACGGAATCCATCTTCTAAGTATTCATTTAGCACTTCTTCTCCATTGTGTGCAAAAGCAACATGCCCAAGATCATGCCCTAACGCTATAGCTTCAATTAAATTTTCATTTAATCCGATTCCAGCTCCAATATTTCTTGCAACTTGAGATACCTCTAATGTATGAGTTAATCTAGTCCTATAATGATCTCCAAATGTTTTTATATATACTTGTGTTTTATGCTTGAGGCGTCTGAATGATTTGCTTTGAATAATTCTATCTCTATCAAGCATATAACAAGTTCTAATATCATCATCTTCTTCTCTAATTTTTCTGCCAATAGAATTTTTTGAAAAAGCAGCTTCTTTAATTAATGTCAAGCTTTCAAAATTTTGAATTTTTTCTCTTACATTCATATATTATCACCTCTTTTTATGTATTCTATCTATATCATTATATTCCTCTATTTATTAACTATATTTATTATTTGCAAATAACTAAAAAATAATATCTTTATATTCATTAATTTTTATTTTTTATTATTTTTAGTCTAATACTAAGATTAAATTAATATTATTTAATAATTAGGAATTTTTTTATATAGAAATCTTACCTATATATATATTTCTATATCTTAATTAAAATTTAAAAACATGTTAATTTTACTTAAAGGTATAACTTTCAATCAAAGTTTACCTTGTATCATAAAAGTTCAATAAAAATCACCTTATAAAGGAGCGTATTTATGGGTACTGAAGTTTTATCTTTACAAGAATCTAATCTTTCCCCAGAAATTATAAAACAAAATGTTTTACCATACTATAATTTACAAAACTCTCAGATTTCAATAATTAAATTTAAAGATACTGATAAGCAAAGAGCAGTTTATAGGGTAAATTATAAAGATAAAAATTACTGTCTAAAAAAAGTTTATTATAATTTGAATGACTTGCTATATGTATATTCAGCTATTGAGTGGCTATATAGAAATAATATTAGGGTCTCAAAACTTTTACCTACAATTGATAATAATAGATTTGTATCTTATCGAGATATGCTTTTTATATTAACTCCTTGGATTGAGGGTGAGAAATGTAATTTCGATAATTTGGATCATGTTTTAATCTCTGTAAGAAAACTCTCTGAGATTCATTCAGTATCTCGTAAATTTAGACCTATTTTAGGAAGTTCAGCAAAAGAAGGATTTGAGGATTATTACATATCTACCTTAAAACATTTTGAAGATTTACTTAAAGCATCAAATGAATCGTTTAAATACAAAGATTCATTTTCAAGACAATTTATTTCAAGTTTTGATATAAATTTACGCCTTGCTAAACTCTCTCTAGACATATCAAATAAAATTGACAATAATGAATTAAGTAAATCTTTATGCCATGGTGACTATGTAAACAAAAACCTAATTTTTCCTCCTGATCTAGATCCTTGGGTGATAGATTTTGATAAGTGCAAAGTAGATTACAGTGCAAAAGATCTAGCATATTTTATGCGAAGATTACTTAAACGAGAAAACACAAAATGGAATGTTGAGTTAGCTCTCTCTATATTAGATGCCTATAATGAATTGTGTCCTTTAACACACTCAGATTTACGTTACTTAATTTCTTATATTTGCTTTCCGCAAAAATATTGGAGGATATCAAGAGACTACTATAGGAATATTCACAAGTGTAATAAATCTGCTTTCTTAACTTTAATAATAAACGCGACATCAAAAACAAATCTTCAATATGATTTTGCGCTAGATATAATAAATCAAGTACAAAAAAAATTCAATATGACTTTACTTTGAAATTGTTTCTGTAAACTTAATATGAAAGGCCTCTTAAATTTATAATTTAAGAGGCCTTTTTTACTATCTTATATCAAGATAATACTGTTTTAAATAAGCAAGAATTTAACTATCAGAAATTGAAAAATAACAAGGAATTTCCAAAAAATTTTGTCCATTTGAACCAGGTAAATGAATAAAATGACTTTCGGGGCTCATGTTTGTCCAATTTTTCAGTTCAATAGATTCTTGTGATGAATTTCCTTTTAAACTAGTTATATATCGATCACGTGGTGTTTCAAAATATTGAAAAGCAATATTTTCATGTATAGCAATTGATTGATATTTATCACCTTTAAAGCATCCTTCTTTTACAATAGCGTAATGATGATATATATATGAATGCAGTTTATCAGGGTATAATATAGCAATTCGTCCGCATCTTTTATGTGGTGGGATAGGTCTTCTCCATTCTTCTAAACTTTCAGGATAAGCAAAGCAATAAATGTGGAACATTTGAACCCAAACACGATCCTCTTCGATGCCTGGCCAAACTTTTAAAAAGTTCTGAAGAGGCGCAAATATATTTTCTATTGCTTTGTGATAGATATAATTGATATCTACATCTTCTGAAATTTCTTTATCTGTAATAACTTCAATATATAAAAATGCCATACTTTTATAGTGAAACATAGCACATGTCAATATTTTACCATTACTAATTTCAAGTGAAACTCTTTGTTTACATTCTTCTAACGCTTTTTCAAAAAATCCACTATCACAATTATCTTTTAAATTTGCTCTATAATGAACTCTCAAAACTGTTTTCATAATTATTCACATTCCTTTATAGAAATATTAACGTTAGAGCAATCTTCTATTTCATAAATTCTATTCTCTACTATATTATAAGGTTCTACATATTTTACACTTCCGTCTACTTCTAAATTATCAGTAAATCTAGAGTAAACTACTGGAATCGCATGATGATAAACATTACGTTCAGAAGGCTGCTCATCGAAAATATCAGCAGGTTGAGTTCCCTGTTTTTCCATAGATAAATTAATATTTTGTATAGATATATTCTTAATACGTGAGTCTTCTTCACCTGCAATAAATATACTTGATTCACATTTCATATAAATATGATCAAATGTAATATTTCGAATCTTTCCTGGGAATTTATGCTTAGAATTTCTATAAGTAGAACTAATGAATATCGGCTCCCCTTTTCCCCACCATCTCGGAGCGAAACTTCTCTCTGGGCAATCTGCATATCGCTTAGTGTTACCTGATATATGATGCACATGAATATTTTCTATAATAGCACCATCTCTTGCCCATATTCCAACTCCACGTGAACAATCACAAAATACGCAATCACTTAATATGACATTACGAATTGCATTAAATGTTTCTGTTCCAATTTTTAGCGCACTGTCATGAGAATATAACACACAGTTGCTTATAACAATATTCTCACAACTTCCATATTTAGCTGCCATAGGCTCAGAGTTTTTTACAACTATAGCATCATCACCTGCTTTGATAATGCAGTTACTTATAACAACATCTTTGCATGTATCTGGATCTATACCATCATTATTTGCTCCGCGTTGATTGTTTAAAATTTTTATTCCATTCACGATAACATGCTCACATCCAGCCATATGTAAAGTCCAAAATGCTGCATCTTTAAATGTAATATCCTTTACAACTAAATTTTTAACATCTTCAAGAAAAGTTGTTCTTGGGCGCAGCTCTGTTCTTATATTTAAGGGACATTCATTAAAACCTCCATCTGAGTTATCATCATAAAATATTTTATCACCTTGACCGTAAATTGTTCCTAGACCTGTAATACTTATATTTTCTTCATGAAAAGCACATAGAAAACATCCGCCTTCCCATCCAATGTCTTCATTTTCATCTTTAAAATTTCTAGCAAAATCTATCATATCTTCCTGCCGAATACTACTTGTTAAAATCGCTCCACTTTCCAAGTGTAGGTCAACATTACTCTTCAAAATCAAAGTTCCACTTAAAAAGTTTCCTGCTGGAATAACAACTCTGCCACCTCCACTTTCAGTACACTCATCAATTGCTCTTTGAATAACTTCACGATTATTCGTTTTTCCATCTGGTTGTGCTCCATAATTCAAAATATCATAATCTACCATCGCTTCTCTCTCCTTTTATTATATACTGCTTCTTTCTAGCAATAATCCTATTTAACCTAAACAAAACTCTATACTAATATGCTATAATTATAGCCAATTAACACTTCAATAATCATTTTTGTTTAATACTTACATATTATGATTAACTATTGTTATATTTATGGACTCTAATTATTTACTTCCTTTTAGTTGTTATTATACTCTTAGAAATTGTATTTATATATTATCGGAATTGCTTACTTTCATGCAAATATTGCTATCCAGCAAATTGATTAACTGAATTTATAGCACAAATATTTTCAGCTTATTTTTATAATTAAAAATCTGTATTTATTAGGTTATAAAAATATTTAATAAAATTTATTACCGGGGTGAACCTTTATGAGAAAAATTACAAACAAGTATCTTTCAGAAGACGATAATCACAAGCAAATTGTTGGAAATAACTTCGAAATCTATGAAAAGCATGGCGTCCCTATGACTGTAGATACTTATCATTATCATGATTTCTATGAAGTCGTATTTATATTGGATGGAGAATGTTCTATGCTTGTAAATGATTCTACATATTACTTAAAGCGTGGTGATTTTCTTCTAATAAGTAGTGGTATAATGCATAAGTATAACTACAACGATACTATACATACCAATTCTAAACGTTTAATTTTATGGATTAGCAGATCTTATTTAGATTCACTATCTGACAGTTCATTAAAACTTTATTCATGTTTTGAATATAGTCAGAATACTAATAACTTCGCATACCACTTTCCTAGCTACTACAATGATATGCTCCAATATTCGCTAATCAAAATATCAACATTTAATTTTGATGATAAGCAAGATTTTAAAGGCAAAGATTTATTTGACAAAGCAAATTTAACTATCTTCTTCACCTGTCTATGCAATCTATGTCAAAAAAATATATATAATTTGTTATCTAATAATCATCATCGGTTAATAGATCAAGTATCTTATTTCATAGATGAACATATTACAGATGAAATTCTTATAGATGATTTAGTTAGCTATTTAAATATAAGTAAATATCATTTTATAAGAAAATTTAAGTACTTAACAGGTATCACTGTTCATTATTATATAATAAATAAAAAGATGATTTGTGCCTGCGAGGATATAAAAAATACAAATAGAACCTTTTCTTATATAAGTAGTCATTATGGTTTTGGGAACTACTCTTCTTTTCTCCGAAATTTTATAAAAATTAACGGTATCAGTCCAGCTCAATATCGTAAAATATCAGCCAACTTGTATCCTAAAATAAGTTCACCATAATAACTCAATAACATAATCATAAAAGGGCATTGTAATTAAAATCACATGTGATTTCAACTTACAATGCCCTATATTTTTATAATATAATTTGCTTTAAATATTCTTTTACTAAGATTTATATGCTACTTTATTATAATCTTTTATAGTTATCTTGTATTTTTTACTTGCGATTGTGCTGCTACAATCATAATAGACCAAGTCACTTTTTTAGCATTATAAAACACTTTTGTTATTTAGGAAAACTGTACATTTATTGCTTTATATTAAATAACCCTCGTATATCTCATAGGTCTAATGAAAAATTCCTTTTTTAGCCTTCTGTGGTAGTTTGATTTCCCCCTAATAACAATATTCTTAACGGACCATTACTCCATTTTTGAATAACAATCCATTAGATTGAGCGGCTCCAGCTATGGCACTTTCCGGTATAGCCGCTTCAATTCGTTTTACTTCATTTTCACTTAGAGTAATATCCGCAGCTTTTATTGCATCTTGGATTTGTGACACCTTTTTAGCACCAATTAGCGGTATAATGTCCTCGCCTTTTGCTAAAACCCAAGCAACAGCAATCTGTGACAAAGTAATTTGCTTTTCCTCGGCTATTTCACGTAATGCTTCAACAAGAGATAGATTTTTCTCTATGTTTTCTTTAGCAAACAATGGAATTCTGGCATTAGCACCCTCTACTTTACGTTCTTTTGACCAATTGCCTCCAAGCAAGCCATAAGCTAATGACCCAAAAGCTACAACACCAATTCCAAGTTCCCTTGCTGTAGGCAAAATTTCCGTTTCTATTCTACGATTGAAAAGAGAATATTCCGATTCTATAAAGCTTATTGGATGAACTGAATTAGCCTTTCTTAAAGTATCAGCATCAACTTCTGAAAGTCCAATATACCTTACATATCCAGCCTTAACTAAATCTGAAATGGCTCCTATAGTCTCCTCAACAGGTATTCCTAGATCAATTCTTCCAGGTTGATAAAGATCTATGTAATCCACTTTTAACCGTTTAAGAGAATAAGTGATATAGTTCTTTATTGTTAGTGGTCTTACATCCAAACCATAGTAATTTCCTTTAGGATCGCTTAACCCACCAAACTTTACAGATATAAACGCTTTGTCTCGCTTATATCCGTTCAATGCTTCTCCAATTAGCATTTCGTTATAACCGCTATTATAGAAATCTGCAGTGTTAATAAGTTGTATCCCAGCATCTAGGGCTGCATGGATTGTAGCAATGCTTTCAGATTTATTAGCATATCCAGTAGTATTTGTCATACGCATACATCCAAGTCCAAGTCTTGATATTTGAATTCCGTTTTTTTTGTAATTCATAATAAAGAACCTCCTTATTCGCTTTAGTCTTCATATAAAATTCTAGATTATGCATTAGTACGATTGTACTAACATATTGACATATTAGCACAACTGTACTAACATGTCAATATAAGAGCAGTAATTCAAATTGAGGAGATATAGCTATGAATGAAGACAGAAAAAGCGAAATCCTAGAAATTAGCAGACAATTATTTAATGAGCAGGGGTATAATAATGTTTCTATGCGAAATATCGCAGATGCCATTAATATCAGTGTTGGAAATCTTACCTATTATTTTAAAAAAAAAGAGGACTTGATTGAAGCAGTTATTCTTGAACAAAACAAGAATTTTAGTATCCCCAAAACTCCAACGACATTAGTAGAATTAAATGAATTTTTTATCCATGGAATACAGCATCAAGAAAACAACTCCTACTATTATCGTCACTTTGATCAACTCGCAAAAATAAGTCCACAAATTTATCAAATTCAGGTATCTAATATAAAGAAACGACATGAAGTACTTCAGAGTTCATTTACTATTTTGCAAAAAAGCGGATTTATTATAAAAGAGGAAATTCCAGAACAAATGAATGGTATAATTGAGGTACTAAATTTGATTAAAATATATTGGATGCCTTCCAATGATTTGTTAGGTCAAGTTGATATTATGACCTGCTTTTGGAGCATAATCTATCCTATACTCACAGAAAAAGGTAAAATAGTATTTCGTGAAGAGATACAGGCGCAGATATCTAAAACTTATAGTATCTAGAACAGATAAAGTATGGCATCCATAAAATGTCCCTTAAACAATAGTAGCCTCTCTCTAGAGGGGGGCACACTCATCATCTGCTATGAGATATGAATGTTCCTCTTCTTTTTCCATTCTCTTCTACCATGGAAAAAATCTCTTAATTCTTCTGGTATTGTGAAAACACGCTGTCCATGCCATGCCTCAACATATTTTATTGCTGTTTCTTAGCCAATTTAATAGTATAAAGCTTGTCGCATCTATTACGAAATTTACTTTTATATATAAAATATACTCTAGTTATATAAACATATGTGCTCAGCAAATCCATTCTTAATATCTGCCTAACTTTTATTGCCTTAGTATTAATATCCAAATATTATTACAATTTATCTATAATTTTCTGTAGAATAAAAATAGGTATCGACCTTAAAATTTCTTAAGGCCAATACCCATACTTTATTTTTCACTCATTCACTTTAAGCTTTAATTTCTTAAAGTTATCTTGGATTTTTTACTTGCGCTTGTGCTGCTGCAAGTCTTGCTAGTGGAACTCTAAATGGTGAACAAGATACATAGTTAAGTCCTATATTATGGCAGAATTCAATTGATGAAGGATCTCCACCATGCTCTCCACAGATTCCTAAATGGATATCTGAACGAGTAGATTTTCCTTTTTCTACTGCTATTTTAATTAGAGAACCAACTCCTGTTTGATCTAATTTACCAAATGGATCCTGTTCATAAATCTTCTTTTCATAATAAGCAGATAAGAACTTAGCTGCATCATCTCTTGAGAATCCAAATGTCATTTGAGTTAAGTCATTTGTACCAAATGAGAAGAATTCTGCTTCTTTTGCTATTTCATCAGCTGTTAATGCTGCTCTTGGAATTTCAATCATAGTTCCAACCTTATAATCTAAAGTTACTCCTTTTTCTTCCATAACAGCTTTAACTGTTGATACAATTACATCTTTAACATATTTTAATTCTTTAATTTCTCCAACTAATGGAATCATTATTTCAGGTACAATATCGTAGCCTTTAGTTGTTTTAACTTCTATTGCTGCCTCTATAATAGCTCTTGCTTGCATTTCAGCAATTTCAGGGTAAGAAACTGCAAGACGGCATCCTCTATGACCCATCATAGGATTAAACTCATGTAATTCTGAAACAGTAGATTTTAATTCCTCATAAGTTATTCCCATTTCTCTTGCTAATTCTTTTATATCTGAATCCACAGTTGGCAAGAATTCATGTAGAGGTGGATCTAATAATCTTATTGTAACCGCTTTTCCTTCTAATGCTTCATAAATTCCTATGAAATCTGACTTTTGCATTGGCAAAATCTTATCTAAAGCTACTTTTCTTTGTTCTAAGTCTTTAGATGTAATCATTTGTCTTACAGCCATAATTCTATCTTCTGCAAAGAACATATGCTCTGTTCTGCAAAGACCTATGCCTTCTGCTCCAAACTCAACAGCTTGTTTTGCATCTCTTGGACTATCTGCATTAGCTCTAACTTTCAATTTTCTTATTTCATCAGCCCATCCCATGAATGTCGCAAAATGTCCTGAAATTTCTGGTGTAACTGTTTTTATTTTTTCTCCATATACATTTCCTGAAGTACCGTCAATTGAAATGTAGTCTTCAGATGTATAAACTTTTCCGTTAACTTCTACAGTTCTCTTTACTTCATCAACTTTTATAGTTCCACATCCAGCTACACAACAAGTTCCCATTCCTCTTGCAACAACCGCAGCATGAGAAGTCATTCCCCCTCTTACTGTAAGGATACCTTGTGCTGCTATCATTCCCTCTATATCTTCTGGTGAAGTTTCAAGTCTTACAAGTACAACATCTTCTCCAAGTGCTGCTCTATCTTTAGCTTCATCAGCAGTAAATGCTATCTTACCACATGCAGCTCCAGGAGATGCAGGTAATCCTTTTGCAATTGGTGTAGCTTTCTTTAAATCTTCAGTATAAAAAGCAGGGTGTAATAATGTATCTAATTGTTTTGGTTCAACTTTTAAAATTGCTTCTTCCTTGCTTAGCATTCCTTCTTCTACTAAATCAACAGCAATCTTTAAAGCAGCTTGAGCTGTTCTCTTACCATTTCTAGTTTGTAAGAAATATAATTTACCTTCTTCTATAGTAAACTCCATGTCTTGCATATCTTTATAGTGATCTTCTAGTGTGTTAACAATTCCTTCAAATTGTGCATATATTTCTGGATTTTGTTCTTTTAATTTTCCAATTTCAAGTGGAGTTCTAATACCAGCAACAACATCTTCGCCTTGTGCATTCATTAGATATTCACCATATATAGCATTGTCACCATTTGCAGGGTTTCTTGAGAATGCAACTCCTGTTCCTGATGTTTCTCCCTTATTACCAAATACCATTTGTTGCACATTTACAGCTGTACCCCATTCACCTGGAATATCATTTAATCTTCTATATACTATAGCTCTTGGATTATCCCATGATCTAAATACCGCTGTAATTGCTTCAATTAATTGAGCTTTAGGATCGCTTGGGAATTCCTCACCCTTTTCTTTTTTGTAGATTTCTTTGAATTCACTAACTAATTCTTTTAAATCATCTGCTGTTAAATCTGTATCAAATTCAACACCTTTCTTCTCCTTAAGTTCATCAATCTTATTTTCGAATAATCTCTTTTCTATTCCCATAACAACATCAGAGAACATTTGAATGAATCTTCTGTAAGAATCATATGCAAATCTTGGATTATTGGTCAATTCTGCCATTGCTTCTACAGCTATATCATTTAATCCTAAGTTTAAGATAGTATCCATCATACCCGGCATTGAAACTCTTGCACCAGATCTTACTGAAACTAGTAAAGGATTTGTATTATCTCCAAATTTCTTACCTGTAGATTCTTCAAGCTTTGATAAACTTTCATAGATTTGACCTATTATTTCATCAGAAATCTTTCTACCATCTTCATAATATTTATTACAAGATTCTGTTGTAACAATAAAACCATCTGGCACTGGAATTCCTAGACTAGTCATTTCTGCTAAGTTAGCGCCTTTTCCTCCAAGTAGATTTTTCATTGAAGCATTTCCTTCACTAAAAAGATATACATACTTATTTGACATCTCAATACTCCCTCTTTTCTTATTATTTCTCACTATATTTACTATCGATGCCTATCCTAAGCATATTCAACAAAAAGTAAATCAGCATGCTAATCTATTTCTTGTTATACTTCGTCGGTCTGTTCACCTAATAGTCCACTATGAGATAAACAGACTTCCTTGTCTAACAAGAAATATATATCGCATCATAGACTTATTTTTTATTTCATATGCTTAAAGACTTCGTAGTTACCCTTAATTAATTAATTCTCATTTTCTCCAATTTTAACAAATAATTTTGTTATGTTAGTCTTAGAAACCTTTCCGATTATCTTCATCTGATCTTTTCCATCAGACTTTTCTATTATTTCAACAACCGGAATACTATCGATCTCATGTTCAATAATTTTCTTAGCCAAATCATATGCGTTATCATTCTTATTCGCACAAATTATATTTGGCATTCTTGTCATAATTACTCCAACAGGAACTCTATGTATATCAGTCCCCCCTATTGAAATTTTGAGAAAGTCTTTTCTAGAGACTGCACCTGTAAGCACCCCATTATTTTCTATAAATAATGTCCCTACATCATTCAGAAATAGGTATACGATTGCATCATATACCATCGTATCTTCACTGACAGTCACAGGTTTTGACATTATTTCGGATACTTTAATTTTGTTAATGTTTGAATAAATCAATCCATTAGAAGTCTTTCCTGTATATACATATCCTACCTTCGGTCTAGCATCCAAAGTTCCTATCATAGTCAGTACCGCCAAATCAGCCCTGAGCGCAGCTCTAGTAACTCCAATTTTTTCTGCAAGAGCTTCACTAGTTATAGGTGCATTTTCTTTTACTAAGCATACTATTTCTTCTTGCCTAGGTGATAATTTCAATCTTATCCCTCTTTCTGTAAATACAAGAAATATTTAGTTCAAATTCATTAATTTTTACTACTCTCTAATTATATCATGTAATTATTGTTTGACTAGACTTAATTTTCAGAAAAATCAAATAAATTCGCTAAATATTTCTTGTATATTAATTTTATATCACTGATATATCTATTTTTCTTTATATTACTCTCAATATCACTTAATTTTCTGAATTTTCTTTCTCTTCATCAAAATTAACTGTATAGGTATATACAGTATCTGAACCAGTATATACTTTTTGCTTTGAATCATCACTATGTTTACCTATGTCATTCTTCATTTCATTAACCTTAGTCTTAATTTTATCAGCAAAATCAGTAGCTTTATTTTTAACATTGCTTGCCATTTCTGAAACATACGTGTTTACAACTTCCACAGATCCATCTTCCATAGTTATCTCTATTGTAATTTGAGTCGCTATTGCCGCAATAACTCCTGCTGCAAGTATTGGTGGAATTATAATAGCTACAACTCCTGCTGCAATTCCTGCATTAACTGGAATATCTACAAGTTCCTTATCATCTTTCTTAACCTTTATCCTAGTAACATTTCCCTTTTCTATTATTTGTTTAATCAAAACCCTTAGTTCCTCTATAGATATAGGAGCCCTATTTACTTCCTCATCAACAAATTCATCATTAATATCTGATAACTTTTGAGACTTTTCAATGTATATTAAAGCCTCTAATACGTCTCCTTCGCATACTTCTAAAGCTTCCTTTGCCTTTTCATAGCTTACTCCTGTTCTCTCACGTATCATATCAACTTTTTCTAATGTTATATTTTCCATAAATCATCACTCCTTAATAAATTTTAACATCTCCAAACTTTTAGGCTTTTTAGCATAGCTATTCGATACTAAAAAAGTAATTACTTTTTCAATCTCACTTTTTATTTCATAATTTAAATTTAGTCTATATAATTTATCTATATCCATATTCATCAAAAACCTCAAGGCATTATATGCACCTTTTGAAATAAATACTCCATGTTCTTTGGGACATTCATCACATATACCTCCATAGTGGGATAAACTTATATAATTAGATGAAGATATCTTTTTTCTACATACGCTACAATTATTCAATGTTAGATTATATCCAGTTGTTTTTAATAATCTTAATTCAAATGCTCTTATTAGTAGTTCGTAATCCAGGGCATCTGTATTCAGTAGGTATAATGTTGTAATCAATGTCTTAAAAAGTTCCATATTAATTTCATTATCAGTACAAGCAATATCTATTAATTCGCATAAGTATGAGGAATATGTAAGTTTATGTAAATCATTTAAAAGTCCTTGAAAAGATTGAATTATTTTTCCTTCTTGAAGAGTGTACAAGCTCTTACCTTTATATACCATATATTCTCCATAACATAATGGCAATGTCAATGCTAAGAACTTACTTTTACTTTTTTTAGCGCCTCTAACTATAGCTGTAATTTTACCTAACTTCTCAGTATAAAACCAAACTAGTTTGTCATTCTCTTTAAAATCTTGCGTTTTTATAATTACAGCTTTTGTTTCAACTATTGACAGGTCAACCATCTCCCACTTGGAATATATAAAAAAAATAATATGTTAGGCTAATTATCTATTTCTAATTAATACTCTATCTCTTTGAATTCGCTTTATATCCTAATTCTTTTAATAAAAGCTGATTATCTCTCCATTCTTTTCTAACTTTCACCCATATTTTTAGATTAACCTTGGATCTTAAAAATCTTTCTAATTCATATCTTGAATTTTCGCCTATTCTTTTAAGTGTTTGACCATTCTTTCCAATTATTATTCCTTTATGGGAATCTTTTTCACAGATTAAATCTACTTCTATATGATATGTACCTATTTCATTTTGTTTCATTTGAATTATATCTACTGCTATACCATGAGGCACTTCATCTCTCAAGGTTCTTAAAGCTTTTTCTCTAATTATTTCTGATACTACAAACTTTTCTTGAACATCTGTTATCATGTCGTCTGGATAATATTTAGGTCCTTCTGGCATTGCTTTCTTCATAAGTTCTACTAATACATCAACGTTTTTCCCTTTTATTGCAGAAATAGGTACTATCTCTGCAAATTTAAATTCTTTTGAATACATTTCTAAACTTTTTGCCACTCTATCTTGTGTACTTTCATCAACCTTATTTAAAACTAAAAATACAGGACACTTTTTATCCCTTAAGGTTTCTAATATAAATTTATCGCCCTTTCCAATCTCCTCATCTGGATTTGTTAAGAATAATACTAAATCAACATCTTTAGTAGATTCTTTTGCCGAATTTACCATGTATTCTCCTAACTTATGTTTAGGTTTATGTATACCTGGTGTATCAACAAATATCATTTGATAATCATCACCTGTCAATATTGTTTGTATGTTATTTCTTGTTGTCTGAGGTTTATTAGAAACTATTGATAACTTTTCCCCCATTATATAATTTAATAAAGTCGATTTTCCTACATTAGGTCTTCCAACTATTGTAACAAATCCTGATTTAAACATTTTTTCCTCCTCAAAATAAGCTTAAAAAAGCTTAACTAACGTTATCCTATTTTACAAATAGTATACTCTATTTATAAGTAAATTGACAATCTACTATTCTTAATTTGATCATATAATAATTTAATAATCGCTTCCAATTGTTTCCTTATGAATTAAATCATTAATTCTTATAATTTAAGAAATAGGAGACAATATAAGTTTTATTTCATCTTATATCTTCTCCTATAAATATTATTTTTATTATTCTATATTTAATTAAAGCCTAAATAATGTAAAAATAAACAAAGTTAATAATATACCAAATATAGCTCCAACTATTACCTCTAAAATACTATGAACTTCTGAATCCACTCTACTTTGTGCAGTTATAAACGCCAATAAAAAACTCAATAGAATGCAAATTGGTTCCTCCGTTATTAATGATATTGCAGTTGCTATTGAAAATCCCAAAGCACTGTGGCCACTGGGCATTCCCCCTTTTAACGGAGTTCCTTCTCCAAATATTGCTTTCGCTATTATAGTTACTATACATACTATTACTAGAACAATCAATATCGTATATGGCTCTGAATTCTTTACTTTATTAATTAAAGAAAATGAAAATCTACTGAGCCTATCCCAAAATATAATATAACCAACTAATAATGCATTTATGGCTGTTATTAATACCGCACCTGCCGCCGCATTCTTAGCGATTTTAGCCAAAGGGTGGTAATAATTAGTTGTCATATCTATAGTCGCCTCTATGGCTGTATTTATAAGTTCAGCAGCTATTACCATAGTTATTGTAACAGCTAATATCAGAAACTCATATTTTGTTATGTCAAAGAAAAAGCTTGCAATTAGTACTACTAACGCCACTATTAAATGGATTTTCATATTTCGTTCAGTTCTTACAGTATCGATAATCCCAGTTATGGCATTATTGAAGCTTTCCAGTGTTTTTTTCATTTTCATTATTTACCCCTACTTCTATTACATAATAAAAAATATTACCCTCTGATTATGTTAAGTTTATTTAAAATATCTTCTTCTCTACTTCTCATAATTATTTTATCATCATCCTCCATATGATCGTATCCCAATAGATGCAATACTGAATGTACAACTAAGTATGAGGCTTCCCTTTCATATGAATGATTAAATTCTTTACTCTGTTCTAATGCTTTTTCTAATGAAAGAACTATATCTCCAAGTACAAGTTCATCACCATCAAAATCAGATTGAGAAAACTTATAATCTTTATACATATCCTTAAATACTTTCTTATCTTCGTATTCTAACATAGGAAAAGATAATACATCTGTTTCTCTATTTATTCCTCTTGTTTCATTATTAATTTCCTTTATTTCATTATTATCAACGAACAATAATGAAATTTCACATTTCATATTTACTTCCTCTTCTTTTAATGTAAATTCTATTACTTCTGTTAATCTTTCTATTAATTTTTCACTTGCTTCCACTTTATTTTGTCTATTATCTACATAAATCATTATTTAAATTACTCCTTAGTTTTAAATTCACCTTTATTGCTTTCATCATTGAAATCCTTCATTTTTTCTTTAGGGTATTCTATTCTTTGATGGTATATGCTATTTAACGAAGTCAAAAAACATACTCTTATTTTTTCTATATCTTTTAATGTTAAATCACAATCATTTAATTGTCCTGATGATAATTTATCATCTATAATGCAATTAACCATTTGGTTAATTGCATCCTTAGTAGGTTTCTTAATTGATCTTACAGCCGCTTCAACACTATCAGATAGCATTACTATCCCAGCTTCTTTTGAGCTTGGTATTGGGCCTTCATATCTATAATCTTCTTCTTTTATTTCCTCTGGGTTTTCAGCACTATTTTTCATAGTATAGTAAAAATACTTTACTAATGTTTTACCATGATGCTCTAATATAATATCTTGGATAACCTTAGGAAGCTTATATTTTTTAGCTAACTCCAGACCATCTTTAACATGAGATTTTATTATCATAGCACTTAAATTTGGAGGTATATTCTCATGTGGATTATCTATCCCCATTTGATTCTCTCCAAAGAAATATGGCCTCTCTGTTTTTCCAATATCATGATAATATGATCCTATCCTTGTAATTACCGAATTAGCACCAACTTCTTCTGCTGCCATTTCTGAGAGATTTGCAACAAGCATACTATGGTGATATGTTCCTGGAGCTTCCATTAATAATTTTTTTAACAGTGGTGTATTAGGATTTGATAATTCTAGCAGCTTTAATGTAGTAACCTCATTAAATGTACCTTCTAAAAACGGTAATATTCCTAATGCAAATATACCTGATAAAAGGCCTCCAATGAATGTGATTCCACCTTTTACTAACACATCTCCGAAATTGCTCGATATTAATATTCCCGTAGACAATGTAAGTATTACGGTAACAACAGCAGTATACAATGTTGAATATAGCAATTCATTTCTTTGTTGCATCTTTTTCAAAAATGCCGCTCCTAATACCGAACTTACTATTCCTAGAATAATAATCTGAACATCAAAACCATTTAATGCTCCTATAACTATTGCATTTAAAGCGCTAAGTACAAATGATATCTTATAATTTAGTAATAGCGTAAGCATCATAGGCGCGCACGCAAACGGAATTAGAAAAGGCGATATAACCCCTACAGTTCTAGCTAACACAAGTGAAATCAAATTAATTGTACTTATAAGAATAAGCTTTTTATTGTTCTTATATATTTCACCATAATTTATTCTCACATATCCATATTGAAGAAACAATATTATCATCCAAAATATTGCAAGCGCTAAATAAATATATACATAAGCTGTTACATTTTCATCGTTAAGCATTCCAAGATCTGATAGAATATCAATTTGATCTTGTGTTACAGGCTCTCCTTCTTTAACTATAATCTGATTTTGTTTTATTATTACTTTAGATACATTCTTCTTGACTTCCTGTATCTTTTCTTGTGTTTTTTCTTCATCAAAAAAAACATTGGGGTTTATTTGTGTTTGAGCTATTTGCTTTAAAGCACTTGATACATCTTTATCCAAGTTTAAATTATCTATTTGAGTTGAAACAGCTCCTTTTGCTTCTTTTAAGGCACCTTCGTCTTTTTCCTGTATATTTTTTTCATATGCATTGTCAATTATATTTACTATTTTGTCTTCTATGCCAGGCAAAGTATCTTTTGATATTCCTATCAATGCCTTACATTGTTCATCTGTTAATTGAAATATAGTTAATTTCTTAAGCTCAGCTTGCTTATCAGCTATGGTAGAGTTCGCCATATTGCTTAATGATACAAGTTTATCGAACACTGCCCTTACATTATCCTCAGCTTCTTTCTTAACTTCTGGCTTCGATGTATACTGTTTCCCTACCTTTTCAGCCGCTTGATCTTCCTTTTCCTTTGTAGCTTTTTCATCCACTATATCTCTTGGAGCTTTTATATCTACTCTTGGTATATCTCCTTCTTTTAAGCTATATTGCTTAGGAGTTATTGCGGTAACAAGCAATAAATAGCCTATACTAAATACAAGTATAAATAATAGAATTCTTTGAATTCTATTATTTTTCCATTTATTATTTTGTTTTATATCCATGTAATTCACCTTTTCATCTTAATAATAAGTAATAGGCATAAAAACAACTTTGAATACCCCTTATGATACGTTTTTAGCAATATCCTGTTCTACAGTAAATTTAACATTAATTAAGATCTTTCCGCCTTCAATATCTTCTACTGCAGTTTTCTTATCTATTATCTTTGCATCGTTGCTAAGTGTTTTTCTCAATGACCCCTCTAACTTTTCTGTAGCTTCTTTAACTGTACTTTCTTTATCTAAGTTTACATTTATACCTTTTTTTTCGAAATATGTTATCTTATTAAAGAAACCATCCTTCTCTTCTATTTTATCATAATATTCAAATTGATTTATAGCTTTTTTCAAGTAAACTTTTTTCCCAAAAAAGTTTAAGTATATATCACTATTCTTGTTACCAGTTCTCTCAAGCTTTTCTCCACTTATTTGAACCTCCATAAATTTATCATAAAAAGTATTTGCTATAACTGTTCCACTCGGTTTTACTTCCATCTGAAAGCCTTCCCTTCCTTGGATAGGCAATATTAGATCGTCACCTTTCTTTACTATATCTCCTGGCACAACTGCTGGATTTCCTGAATTCGTATATACTCTCTTTACTTCTCCATCCATTTTAGCAACAACTTGATTATATAATGTTTTTTCTGTAGACGGAGGATTTACTTTTTCCTTTATAACCAATTTTAATGTAGACCCCTCTATCCTAACCCTAATCCACATTATCTGGCTATTTAAATCTTCCATCTTTTTTTCTATTTGATATACATTAACTTGTGATTTGTTAAGCCCTGGTTTGATTCCAATTGATGAGAGCTGTTGTCTAACTTCAAATGGACTTAAATTCCTCTGTGTCTCTATATCTATAGCCCATATATAATTTGATAATATATATATCACAGCAAAAAATAATCCCATTCCTATAACTAGAGAAATCTTTCTTCTCATTTTCATAAGTAAAACTATTATTCCACTAGTTCTTACTATCTTAACTTTTCCTTTATATTTTTTTATTAATATTTCTGCATCTTTATAATCTCTGTAATATATAGTTACTCTTACCGTTGTCAAGCTTACTTTCACTATATTACAGGTATAGATTTGGCTATTCCAAAAGGCATTTAATATTTTTTCTGGCACTAAAGCATTAATTTCTATGGTTACTTGTCCCGATTTCAAGCTGCTAAACATAATATTCTACCTCTCATATGAAATACCTTTAAAGATTCCGCTTATTGTTATACTCGTTTCTGCAATAAAAAGTATTTCGAACTCTTTCCCCTCAATTATGATTGCACCTATTCTGGAATTTATTTTAACCATATTAGTTTCGAAAAATATAATGCCCTTATGATTTTCAATAGTTATTTCTCTGTTTCCCACGACTATTATCTTTGGTAGATCTAATGAAATGTCACTTGGAAAATCTAACTTGCTAAGTATCTTTTCTTTACCTCTTTGAAATTTTTCTTCCATACTTTCCTCCCACATAAACTTTCTCATTGTAATTTATGATAGGATTTGCGAATTAATTCTATAATTTAATAATAATGATAATTTCCTGCAAAAAAATAAAGCCAATCATTACTATTATGGCTTTATCTAATTCATTTACGATAATGTATTCTAGTTATATGAACCAAATATTATCCTTTCATTGCTAGTCCAATTTTAGATAACAATGAAACAGGACATAGGATACTATTTATAATCCTATGTCCTGTTATATTAGTATAAAACTCAAAACAATCTTGAATTTTATTCTTATTTATTATTTAAATATTCCTTAACAAGCTGACTTACAAGTTTACCATCAGCTTTTCCTACTACTTTAGGTTTAACAGCTGACATAACTTTTCCCATATCTTTAATGCTATTTGCACCCACTTCTTCAGCTGATTCTTTTACTAATTGTTTTATCTCTTCTTCACTTAACTGCTGAGGAAGGTATTTCAACAAAATTTCAATCTCAGCCTTAGACTGATCTATTAAATCTTGCCTATTCCCCTTTTCAAATTCAAGCATAGCTTCTCTTCTTTGCTTGATTTCTTTAGCTAATATTGTAATAACTTCATCATCTTCAAGCTTTCTATTATCAGTTTTTTCAACCAATAATACTGCAGCTTTAGCTGTACTAATTACACTAGATGTGAACTTATCTTTTGCTTTTAAAGCAATTTTCCAATCATCTTGCAATCTATCTTTAATTGATGACATTTTTGTACCTTCTTTCAAAAGAAAATATCATTATTTGAACTTTCTCTTTCTAGCAGCTTCTGATTTCTTCTTTTTCTTAACGCTTGGCTTTTCATAATGTTCTCTCTTCCTAACTTCAGAAAGAACCCCAGCTCTAGCACATTTTCTCTTAAATCTTCTTAACGCACTTTCAAGTGTTTCGTTTTCTCCAACTTTAATTTCTGACATTTACTATCCCTCCCTCCGCTAGCTTAAATTAACTCAGCTATGGGCTTAATAACACATGCTATATTATACAATATTTAAATTAATAATGTCAAGAAATTAAGAAAAAATCTCCAGTTACTATTGATCAAATAACAACTCAAATTTAGCCTGGTGGCCACTGTAAACTTCGCCCTCCAAGTACATGGAAATGAATATGTTTTACTGTCTGTCCTGCATCCTCACCACAATTATTTACAACCCTATATCCTTTATCTGATATTCCAAGATCTACTACTAATTTACCAATAACTTTAAATATATGTGATACAATATCAATATTGCTGTCATCTAAAGTATTAGCACTTTCGATATGTTCTTTTGGAATAACTAAGAAATGAGTTGGAGCTTCAGGATTTATGTCATAAAAAGCATAAACTTTATCATCTTCATATATTTTTTTACTAGGGATATCCCCACTTATAATTTTGCAAAATATACAACCTTCCATAAATTCACCTCCTTCTAAGTAACAATCTCAATTCACAAACGTAAGAATCGAGATTTTATAATTCATATTTAGAAATTCTCTTTGAATTATATATCTTATTCCAAAAATGATCCTTAATCAATCTTATCTTGATTTATATTATACCAAAACTATATAATTTTTCCAACAACATATTCCGCATCTGAGGCCATTATTTTACATAAAATTATTTTTCCTATCATGTCTCTGCTTCCATTTGGAATTTCAACTTTTACATAATTTCTTGTATACCCCTCAAATACCCCAGGCTTATTAGATACTTCTTGCTCAACTAATACATCTAGTTCTCTTCCAACTAAAGATTTACTAAAATCGCCTTCATTCTTTGCATTTAGTTCAATTAAAGCCTTACTTCTCTTGTCCTTTACATTTCCATCTATTTGATTAGGCATATCTGAAGCCTTCGTACCTTTTCTTGGGCTGAATTTGAATATATGTGTTTTAGTTAATTTAATTCTCTTTAAGTATTCATAAGTTTCATTAAATTCCTCATCAGTTTCACCGGGGAAACCTACGATTACATCAGTAGTTATTGAGGCATCTTTAAGGTTTTCTCTTATTCTATTAACTGCATCTTCGTATTCTTTAGCAGTATATCTTCTATTCATTCTTTTTAAAGTTGCATCACAGCCGCTTTGAAGTGATAAATGAAATTGTGGACATAGTTTTTTCATTTTTTTCATTTTCTCGATAACTTCATCTGTAAAGAAACTAGGCTCTATAGAACCTATCCTAACTCTTTCAATTCCATCCTGTTTCTCTATTTCTTCTAATAAAGTTATTAAAGTTACATTTCCATCTAAATCAACACCATAAGATGCTGTATGTATTCCTGATAATATTATTTCTTTAAATCCATGTTCACTTAAATTCTTTATTTCATCCAATACTTTTTGAGGGTCTTTTGAGCAAGTTGTTCCTCTGGTATAAGGTATGAGACAATATGCACAAAATCTATTACAACCATCTTGTATCTTTAAAAATGCTCTTGTTTTATCTTGATACTCTTCTATATTTAATTCTTCAAACTGTTTATTCTTTAGAACTTCTCCAACCATTAACTGAGGTTTTTGCTCATCCTTAGCCTTATTCACATAATAAACAATATCGCCTTTATTTCTAGTCCCAAGTACAACATCTACCCCTTGTATTTTAGAAACTTCTTCTGGCGCAACTTGCGAATAGCATCCAACAGCTGCAATTATTGCATTTTCATTTCTTCTTCTAGCTCTGCTAATTATTTGCCTTGATTTTTTATCACTCATATTAGTTACAGAACAAGTATTTATAACATAAACATCAGCAAAACCTTCAAAGTCAGTTACTTCATAACCTTCTCTTATGAACTTTTCCGCCATAGCCTCTGTTTCATAATGATTTACCCTGCATCCAAGAGTTGCAAAAGCCACAAGACTCTTCCCCTCTGTATTTTTTATTGGTTCTTTGTTAGATAACTTCTTAAGCTTAGTCTTGTCACTACCTGCTCTGACTAATTTCATTTGGTTCTCTCCCATTATGATAGCTTTCCTCCTAAATCTCCTAATTCATATTGAATTAATGCCGTAGCTGTAAATCCAGCCGTCTCTGTACGTAATATTCTATTTCCAAGAGTCACTATATAAGCACCTTGTTCTTTTAAAGTATCAATTTCAGATTCCTCAAATCCACCTTCAGGTCCTATCAATATTCCAACATTATTTATATTATCTAAATCCACATTATCTCTTTCTAATTTTCTCACAAGAGTTTTAATTCCAAAATCTTCGGCATTTTCATAAGGTACAATAATCAAATCCATCTTTTTTAATTCATTTATTGCCTCATTGAAATCTATAACTTCTTTAACTTGAGGAATTACACTTCTTTTTGATTGTTTGCATGCCTCAAGAGCAATTCTATTTAGTCTATCAAGCTTTTTAAATTCGCCTTTAAGTTTTACATCTACTCTTGCAGTTGTTACAGGAATAAACTCAGATACTCCAAGTTCTGTTCCCTTTTGTACTATCAGGTCCATTTTCTGACCTTTTGGTAGTCCCTGAAACAGATGTACTTTAACTTTACTTTCATTATTTATATCTAATCTTTTAATAATTTTAACTATAACTTCACTTTTAGTTATAGTTTCTATCTCACCTAGATACTCAATTCCTTCGCAATTGTTTAATACTACTTCTTCACCTTCAGATAATCTTAAAACCTTATAAATATGTTTTACATCATCTCCAAGTATTCTACCTTCAGTTTCACTAATATTATGAGGTTCTGTAAAAAACTTATGCATACGGCTCCTCTCTAATTCACAGTTCACAATGCTCAATGCACAATTAAATAATAATTGATTACGGTATATCAACTATAGATTTTCTAAAAAATCTCTTAGAAATTTCTCCCAAACTGTGCATTGTGAATTGTACATTGTGCATTATTTTCATAATTACATTTTCAAACCGTTAACCAAAATTTGCATTACAAATATCTATATTTATACTAATTAATTACTTTAGCAACTATACAGTTCCATTCTCCATCTTTATTTATCTCAATAACTTCAAAACCACATTCAACAAACTTTTCTGTAACCATATCTACCCTATCATGAATTATACCTGAAGTTATAAATAATCCACCTTCATTTAGAGCCTTTTTAACATCCTCAGTTAGTACACAAATAATTTCTGCTATTATATTTGCAACTACTATATCGGCTTTTCCATCAACTACATCTAAAAGATTTCCTTCTAATACTTCAATATTATTCAAATTATTAAAGCTTATATTTTCTTTAGAAGAATCAACAGCAACAGGATCTAGGTCAACACCAACAACATGTTTAGCTCCAAGCTTCGCTGCTGCTATCGCAAGTATTCCTGATCCACATCCTACGTCAAATACTGTTGTATCAGGCTTTACATACTTATCTAAAGCTTGAATACACATCCTTGTAGTTTCATGAGTTCCAGTTCCAAATGCCATTCCTGGATCCAACTCTATAATTAGTTCTTCATCATTTTTTTCATATTCTTCCCAAATTGGTTTAACAACAATCTTATCTGTTATTTTAACTGGTTTATAATATTGCTTCCAATTATTAGCCCAGTCCTCTTCGTGCATCTTCTTAGCTTCTACTGTACCTTCACCAATATCTATTCCAAATTCTTTAATCTCAGAAAGTTTTTCCTTAACATATTCAACAATCTCTTCAACCTTATCATCTTGAGAAAAATAAGCTTTAACTACAGCTGCATTTCCTTTATGTTCTAAGATATTTATATCTGCAAAATCCCAAGTTAATGGTCCTTGATCTCTTGAAAGTAAATCCTCCGGATCTTCTATTGCAACATTAGGGCAATTTAATCCATAAAATATTCCTGATATAGGCTCTAACGCCTCGCTCTTTGTTATTACACTAACTTCAATCCATATTCCATCCATGTTTATCAACCTTTCTAATTCAGTTTCAGTAACAGTTTGCAATTTAGGAATACATTTTTTTCAAAATTTATTAAAAATATTTTTAAATTCCATAGAATTTTTTCCTACAATTGCTCTTTGCTAACTATATAATTTTATTTTTTTAAAATCATTGTAACCCTTACAATAACTATAAATATTTACATATTTATATATTTAACATTGATATATATTTATATAGTTAACTATTTACATAGATTTCTATTTAACTACTTACATATATATCTAGTTAAATTTATATATTTTAAAATATTTTTATTGATATCCTAGTTTTATATTTAAATTTTAAAATATTAAACTTCTTAATTGTGACCAGTAAGTTCCGTATTATGCTTAAAAGATCTTAATTGTGCTTCGCACTTTTTTCATATGTGAATTGATCTTAATTGTGCTTCGCACTTTTTTCATATGTGCGTATCTTTTCATATGTTTAAATTCTTAAGTGAGAGTCCAAAAGTGATGCTTCAAATTTTGTATTTGGTTAGCAGAACTTTCTCTTCGAGCATCTTGCATTTGGTTCCTCGAACTTACCCAGCAAACACATGTGAATCGGGTAAATTCCTAAATTCTTAAATTCTTAAATTCTTAAATTCTTAAATTCTTAAATTCTTAAATTCTTAAATTCTTAAATTCTGGTTATTATAAATCTAATTATCTTTCATGGCAATCAAAAATTTTATTTTTATTCCTTGTTCACTAAACATTTTTTCATGCTCAGTCTGAACATTTCCTTCAACATCACTATTGTGAAGATCATATGTTATATATTTAATTCTAAACCCTGCTTCATTAAAATATTCAAGCGATTCCTCAAATAATTCATCATCATCAGTTTTAAAATAAATTTCTCCTTCATTCTTTAAAAATGTTTTGTACTGTTCAAGCTGCCTCATATGTGTTAATCTTCTCTTTTTATGCTTTTCCTTTGGCCACGGATTGCAAAAATTTATGTATATTCTACTTACAACATCTTCTTTACTTAAGATTTCACTGATAAGTCCTATCTCTTGAGCCATTAATTTTACATTATCAGACTTCCTATTTTTTTCTTCATAAGCCTTTTCAATATTTCTTTTTGCTAATCCTAATACCTCATCCTTTATGTCAATTGCAATATAATTTATATCTGGATTCTCAGAGGCATGAACTGCCATAAAAGTCCCCTTCCCACATCCAAGTTCTAGATATATTGGTTTATCATTACCGAAAAATTCTTTCCACTTGCCTTTATATTCTTTCGGATTTATAACAAAAAAATCGCAACCTTCAAGCTCAGGTCTTGCCCACGGTTTTTTTCTCATTCTCATGTTAGTTCACTCCATCTTTTATAAGCTTTTAAAAAAATAGCATTTCACTGCCATTAAGTTTTTTAGATCATTAAATTGAACTTATCGACACAATACCATATAAACAAGACTCTCATACCGTCTTATTGTTCTATTAATCGGCCGTATCCTTCATAATAATTATACCTATAAAAATTTATATTGCAATTTTTATCTCAAAAATATACAGGTATTGCAGATAACTCAAATATCTGTACTGAATCTTTTATCTCAAAGTATTTTTACTTTCTTAATACTAATTAAAATTTCTTGCCCCCCAAAGTTGTTTATCTAAAAAATCATCCGATTTAATACTTAACACCCTATCATTATTAAATATAAAAAATAGTACACCTCATACTTAAGAGAATGTACTATTTTAACTGCTTTATATTATGACTTATTTTTTATATTTCTCTATTATTTTTAATAGTTCTTCCTCGTTATTTTCTACAAACTCATAAAAATTCATATTTTTATTCTCTATATCTAATGATAATTCATATAAAAACTCTGGTATTTCACTAGCAGGTAAGTCACCATAAACTTTTCCGAGCCTTGCACTTCCTGTTTCAAATGATCCGTTAATATGTAATTCAAATACATCTTCAACAGCATCGCCAACTTTTTTACGTTTTCCTGTAAGTCCGATACCAACGACTTCATGAACTGCACATGAATTTCCACATCCTGATATATGAACTCTTGGAAGTATATCTTTATTATAACCTTTTTCTGCAAAGTAATTAATTATATTGTTAAGCATTTTTTGACTCTCTAAAATTCCAACTTGACATATTGGCACTCCAATACATGATACACTTTGCTGAAGAGCTGTTTCTCCTCCAATATTTTGTGTTAAATCTAAAATTTCTTTAGCTTCATCACCATTTAAATTTCTAAAATATAAACCTTCTGTCATAGTAAGTCTTATTTCTAAGTCTTTTACTACTTTTAATTTATCTAAAATTTCTCTTAATGTCTTAACAGAAATTTGTCCGCCAATTGGATGGAAATATACGCTGTATAATCCTTTTTGCTTTTGTGAATATAATCTTGAATGTTTTAATTCAATTTCTTTACCTTCTTTAGTAATTTCCTTAGATTCTACAAATAAATCTAACGCATTATTATCTAACACATATTTTAAATGTTCTTTATATGTTTCTATGAATTTCTCTTTGCCCATTCTCTCTAATATATATCTTATGCGAGCTTTATTTCTATCTTCATAGTTACCTTCTTTTATAAATAAACTAGTCATGGCTTCTACGTGGTATAATACATCACTTGGTTTTATAAGCTCATCATATTCGACTGCAACTTGAGGATTTCTTCCAATTCCGCCTCCCATAAAAACTCTAAAATACTTTTCATTATCTTTAATTGTTGCTAAAAACCCTAAATCAGCTACATTACAATGCCCCTGATCTGAATCGCTGCTTGAGAAAGATACTTTAAACTTTCTTGGAAATTTATATGATGTTATTTTGCTTAAAAAATGTTTATTTACAGCTAATGCATATGGTGTCACATCAAATGCTTCATCTTTATCTACACCTGATAGCGGAGACATAGCTACATTTCTTGGAAAGTTTCCGCCGCCTCCTCTAGAATATATATCATTATCTATACCATCCTTCATTATTCCACAAACTTGATCTATCGTTAAATTATGATACTGCACTGCTTCTCTTGTAGTTAAATGAAATTTATCTAAATTATATTTATCAGCTATATCACATAACCAATTCATATTTTCAAAGCTACTAATTCCTGAAGGAATTCTTAGTCTTATCATGAATTCTTTTTTATTACGTTCTGAGTATACCCCCATTCCCCCAGAAACTTTTTTAAAATCCATAATAGATACTTCACCAGATAAAAACTTATTTCCTAATTCTCTAAACTCTTCTATTTCAATTAATAATTTTTCCTTCAATTCCTTCACTTTTTCTCCTCCTAAATATAATTATTTTAATATATTATAACCTATATTTTAAAATATGACTATAACTATAGGTTTTGTCGGGGAATTTTTATCTAAAAAAGAAACTACTGAAATAATGCTAATTGATAGACATTATTCAAATAGTTTCTCCGATATAATTCTATTTATTTTTTCCAAATAATTTTTTCTTAGGAACATTAGCTTCATCAAACTCTTCACCAGATGCTCTCATAAAATCATATAAAGCTTCCTTTTGTTCCTTATTTAAGGTTTTAGGAATATCAACAATAACTTTTACGTATTGATCTCCTTTTCCGTTTGAGTTAACTCTTTGTATTCCTTTGCCTTTTAATCTAAACATAGTTCCTGATTGTGTACCTGGTGGAACAGTATATTTAACATTTCCATCAACTGTAGCTACAGTTATTTCTGTACCTAATGCTGCTTTAGGCATAGAAATATGAGCATCTAT
This sequence comes from Clostridium sp. YIM B02569, assembly GCF_022320765.1. Taxonomy (NCBI): domain Bacteria; kingdom Bacillati; phylum Bacillota; class Clostridia; order Eubacteriales; family Clostridiaceae; genus Clostridium; species Clostridium sp. YIM B02569. The sequence continues at coordinate 112,518 of NZ_JAKJJX010000008.1, forward strand.
ATAAACATCGTTTCCTTTTCTTGTAAACACCTTTGATGGAGTAACATTAATTCTTACATACAAATCTCCAGGACTTCCACCTCTTAACCCATGTTCTCCTTGTCCTCTTAAAGGCATTACATTTCCTGTATCTACACCTGCTGGTATGTTAACTTTTATCTTTCTTGTTTTTCTAATACTGCCTTTTCCTCTACACTCTGAACATGGCTTTTCAATAATTTTACCAGTACCTCTACAAGTATCACATGTAGAAGTTGATACAAAACTTCCAAGAGGAGTTTGTCTTTGAACTCTTACTTGACCTGATCCACTACAAGTTGGGCAAGTCTTCGCATTAGTTCCTGGTTCGGCTCCACTTCCATGACAATGTTCACAGTTTTCATTTCTAGTAACAGAAATTTCTTTCTCTACTCCAAAAACAGCTTCTTCGAAAGTTAATGTTATTGTATACTCAATATCATTTCCTCTTACTGGACCATTTCTTCTTCTAGAACTTGATCCTCCGCCTCCAAAGAATGATTCAAAAATATCTCCAAATCCGCCCATATCGAATCCGTCAAAGCCACCAAAGCCTCCTCCTCCGAATCCGCCACTACCATCAAAGGCAGCTGATCCGAACTGATCATATTTAGCTTTCTTTTCTGGATCCGAAAGTACTTGATAAGCTTCATTTATTTCTTTAAACTTTTCTTCTGCCTCAGCATTTCCTTGATTTCTATCCGGATGATATTTTACAGCTAATTTTCTAAAGGCTCTTTTTATTTCATCATCACTTGCACCCTTTTGAAGTCCAAGCAATTCATAATAGTCTTTATTTGCCATTCGTTTAAATTCACCACCTAGTTTTATTTACTGTAGAAAAGGGAAGACGAGCTTGCCTTCCCTATCCTATTATATTAGATAACTGTAGTTTAGTACACATAATTTATATCTTATTTATCTTCATCTACTTTGAAATCAGCATCTACTACATTATCATCATGTGGTGCACTTTGAGCTCCTCCAGCTGCTGCATTTGGATCAGCAGCTCCTTCAGCTCCACCAGCTTGTTGATACATCTTTGTAGCTATTGGATAGAATGATTGATTTACTGCTTCGATTGCAGCTTTAGTAGCTTCTACATCATCTCCATCTTTAACCTTCTTAAGATCTTCAATTTTAGCTCTTACTGCTGCCTTTTCATCCTCAGTAGCTTTATCTCCAACTTCATTTAAAGTCTTTTCTATTTGATATATAGTTTGGTCTGCGTTATTTACAGCTTCAACTTTTTCTTTTCTCTTCTTATCTTCTTCAGCAAATTTTTCTGCTTCTTTTACAGCTTTATCTACTTCATCATCACTTAAGTTAGTTGAAGCAGTGATTGTGATATTTGCTTCTTTACCAGTTCCTTTATCTAATGCAGATACTTTAACAATACCGTTAGCATCTATATCAAATGTAACTTCGATTTGAGGAATTCCTCTTGGTGCTGGAGCTATACCTGATAATGTGAATTGTCCAAGTGACTTGTTATCCATAGCCATTTGTCTTTCACCTTGAACTACATTAATTTCAACTGATGTTTGGTTATCTGCCGCAGTTGAGAATACTTGACTCTTCTTTGTTGGAATAGTTGTATTTCTTTCGATTAATGGAGTAGCTATACCACCTGCTGTTTCAATTCCAAGTGTTAATGGAGTAACATCAAGTAATACAACGTCTTTAACTTCACCAGTTAATACACCTGCTTGAATAGCTGCACCAACTGCAACACATTCATCTGGGTTAACTCCCTTAGATGGTTCTTTTCCTGTAAAGTTCTTAACAGCTTCTACTACTGCTGGAATTCTTGTTGATCCACCAACTAAGATTATTTTATCTATATCATTTAATGAAAGTTTAGCATCAGCTAATGCCTTTCTCATAGGTTCAATACTTCTTTCAACTAGGTCATGAGTAATTTCATTAAACTTAGCTCTGCTTAATGTTAAATCTATATGCTTTGGACCTGTTGCATCAGCAGTGATAAATGGTAAATTTATATTTGTTTGTTGAGATGCTGATAATTCAATTTTAGCTTTTTCAGAAGCTTCTTTTAATCTTTGAACTGCCATTTTATCTTGCATTAAGTCAATTCCATTTGAAGCTTTAAACTCATCTGCAATATATTTCATTATCTTCTCATCAAAATCGTCTCCACCAAGCTTTGTATCACCGTTAGTTGATAATACTTCAAACACTCCATCTCCAAGATCTAGAATAGATACATCGAAAGTACCACCACCTAAGTCATAAACTAGGATTTTGTGAGCTGAATCTGTTTTATCTAAACCATAAGCTAATGATGCTGCTGTTGGTTCGTTGATTATTCTCAATACTTCAAGGCCTGCAATCTTACCTGCATCCTTAGTTGCTTGTCTTTGGCTATCATTAAAGTAAGCTGGTACAGTAATAACCGCTTGAGTTACTGTTTCACCTAAATAGCTTTCCGCATCTGCTTTTATTTTTTGTAAAACCATAGCAGAAATTTCTTGTGGTGAATATTCTTTTCCATCTATATCAACTTTATATCCAGTTCCCATATGTCTCTTTATTGAAATAACTGTTTTATCTGGATTAGTAATCGCTTGTCTTTTAGCTACTTGACCAACTAATCTTTCTCCATTTGCTTGGAATGATACTACTGAAGGAGTAGTTCTAGCACCTTCTGAGTTTGCTATAACTGTTGGTTCTCCACCTTCCATAACTGCTACACATGAATTTGTAGTTCCTAAATCAATTCCTATAATCTTTCCCATGATATTTTCCTCCTAAAACTTTATTAGTTTATTTAAACTTGAATTTTTCAGTTTATTATTTTTGAATTCTATTTATATATCTTAATAAGAAACTTGTTCCTATTTCTAATTAGCAACTTTAACCATAGTATGTCTTATTATCTTATCATCTTTCTTATATCCCTTTTGGAAAACTTCTGCTACTACATTTTTACCTAATTCTTCATCTTCTATATGCATTACTGCATTATGAAGATTAGGATCAAATTCTCCAGTAGCATCTATTTCTTCAACACCAAGTTTTGCAAATGAATCTTTGCATCCCTTTATTGTCATTTCAATTCCTTTTTTCAAATCTTCAATACTACCATCAGCTGCAACAGCTCTTTCTAAATTGTCAAGAATAGGAACAATCTCTTTTAATACATCTACATATGCATCGCTATATATTCCTTCTTTTTCTTTAGCTGTTCTTTTTCTATAGTTATCATATTCAGCTGTTAATCTTAAAAGTCTATCTTTTGTCGCATCTAATTCTTCTCTCAATTTCTTATTTTCCTCTTCTTGATTTTTTACTAAATCTTCTTGATCTTCCTCTGCAGCTTCTATATTTTCTGAAGCCTCTTTGCTAGCTTCATTTGTTTCTGCTGCATCATTACTTTCTTGAGTCTCATTATCCTTTTCTGCTACTTCATCTGCAATTTCTTCTTTTTCTAGTTCTTCATTTTTAACATCTCTATTTTCTTCCATGTATCTAACACACACCTCTTCTCTTTAAATCTAACATCTATTTTGGATTGCTCAATATATTATTAAGCTCTTTTATAACTTCTGACATAATCATTATTACCTTTGAGTAATTAATCCTTCTAGGTCCAATTAATCCAATTTTCCCAATAGGCCTATCCTTAAAGGAATATTCAGCTGATATTATACTACAATCTCTAGCTTGTGGCTTGTAGTTTTCATCCCCTATACTGACTGTTATATTGTCTTGAGGATTAAACAGCTCCATCAAAGCTTCTTTATCATTCAAAAGCGATAGCATTTCTTTAGCTTTATCAATATCGTTATATTCAGGATAATTAAATATGTTGGTAGTTCCCTCCATGAATACTTCTGTAGAATCCGCCGAGTTTAGAGTCTCATATAAAATAGGCAATAAAGCATTGAATATTTCTTCATAGGCTCCTAGATCCTTTTTTAAGTTATTAATTACTTCTAAATTAATTTCTTGTATAGAAAGATTCACCAATCTATTATTTATAACTTCATTTATTCGTGTTAAAGTTTCAACTTCAGGAACTCTATTATTTAGCTTCATTATATGATTCTTTATGACACCAGTATCTGTTAAAAAAACTGATACTAAATTATGATCATCAACTTTAATCAGCTGAATTGACTTTATAAAGCTCCTTTTTACTGATGGTGTCTCAATTACACAAGTTAATTTAGTAAGTTCTGACAATAAGGCGCTAGTTTGCTTAACTATTTTATCTACTTCAAGCATTGCCGAATCGATTATATATTGTTTTATCCTTAGATCTTCTTCAACTGTTAGCATCTGATTATCCATGAGCTGATCAACATATAATCTATATCCCTTACTAGAAGGAATTCTTCCTGCAGAAGCATGAGGTTGTTCTAAGTATCCCATATCTTCAAGGTCAGCCATCTCATTCCTTATTGTTGCGGACCCAATACCTAAGTTATAGTTTTTAGCAATAGTTCTTGATCCTACAGGATCTCCTGTTCGAATATAGTCATTGATAATAGCTTGAAGTATTCTTATTTTTCTGTCATCAATACTCATAACCTCACCTCTTTTTGTTAGCACTCATTAACCTCGAGTGCTAATGACTATGTTTTTAATATATTATTTATGATGTTTTTTGTCAATTCTATTTATATTTATTATAGCTACCTAACGTTAATAATAAAGCAATTTTGTTAACTTAGCTCTTTATATCTCCTATTTTCTCCATTTTTATATGTAATATATTTTTATAATTGCGCTTAATCTTTCTTTAAACTTTTCATAAGAGAATCCATTAAGATAAAATGAAATCACTCATTACATAGTTTGATATTTCTATTCCATGCGAAGTTAGATATAGATTTCCCGAATTATTAATTAATAATCCTTTTTTAATATTTTTTTCAATAATTTCTCCATACACTTCATATATATCTTTATTAAATCGCTCTTTAAATTTCTCTACTTTTATCCCTTCAATCATCCTAAGCCCCATAAATAAAAATTCTTCCATATCATCTTTAATATCATTTACGTGAATTTCTTCAATTACACTTTCTTTATTATTTATTCTTTTAATATATTCCTTAATATTGTCTATATTTTTACTTCTTTTTTTATCTATAAATGAACTAGCAGACACCCCCATCCCTAAGTATTCATCACATTTCCAATAAACTTTATTATGAAAGCACTCTTTGCCTTTCTTTGAATAATTAGATATTTCATATTGATGATATCCATACCCGTTCAATATGTCTTTAGTTGTCAAATACATAATTCGTTCTTTATCCTCTTCAGGTAAATTCAACTTATCTTCTTCATATAATTTATAAAACCGAGTTCCTTCTTCTATAATCAAGCTATATGCAGATATGTGATCTAGTTCAAGTTCTGCTACTTTTCGCAAAGAACATTCCCAATCTTCAATAGTTTGATTAGGCAATCCAAACATCAAGTCTGCATTTATATTATTAAATCCTAGCTTTCTAGCAAGAAAATAATTTTCTTCAAATTCTTCATAGCTATGTATTCTTCCAATATCTTTTAATAAAGAGTTTTTTGTTGATTGTAATCCCATGCTAATTCTATTAACATTGTGTTCCTTCATAATATTTAGATTTTTTTCATTTAATGTACCTGGATTACACTCCACTGTGAACTCCAAATCATCCTTTAAATTCAATTTATTTAAAGTACCTAGTAGTTTTTCTAGACTTAAGTCATTCAAGTAGGATGGCGTTCCTCCTCCAATAAATATGCTACTTATTCTGTATTCTTTTCCTTTTTGTAATATTTCATTACTTAACGCTTCTATATATTCGTTCATTAATCCTTCTTTTCCTGAATAAGATGGAAAATCACAATAAAAACATTTCTGTTTACAAAAAGGAATATGTATATATAAAGATATATCCCTCATTAATTTTTCCTCCAATACATTATTAAATATTTTACTTGATAAAATAAAGCAAAAATAAAGAATGAATAACTAGAGGAGCATTTACCCTTCATTTAAACCTATAAGGTGTGTACACCTTTAATTTAAATTTCAATAGATATTCTCGCTTTTATCATTCATTCTTTATTATTTATTTTTAGATAATATACATCATACTTTTTTCATATCAAAAACTATCTATACTAATAATTTTTCTGCCTGTTCTTTTAATAAGGCAATTTTACTTTCTGCATCTACAACAGAGAAACCATACACATCAACAAAATTGTAAAAATAATTAGCAAATGCTATTCTCTTACTACGTGTTATACCCAATGCTTCACCTAGCTTTTCTAAAAGTTCAACTTCTTCTTCATTATATTCTCCATCAATAAGAGCAAGGCCTATTAATTCAAAATAAATAATATTTTTGCATCTATTAGACGAACCTTTTAGAGTTTCACATACAGAATTTAGATCTGATTCTGATATTTCACTTTCATTTATATTTAGCTCTTCTAGATAGTCATTGTAAAGATTTTTTTCTTCTTTCGCAAAAACATTGTCTGAATTTGCAAGGATTTTAACCAATTGCATAAATGCAATTCCTTCATTTTTCTTTAACTCATTTAAAAACATTCAAACCCCTCCCAAACCGGCATTAAAATAATTATTTGTATAATACTAATTAATATTATACAAATAATTCCTCAAAAATAATATATTTTTATTTTATACTTTTAGAATTACTATTTAAATAAATATAATTTACATGTATAAAGTATTCTATATTTATATTACTTATACTAACTAATCTACCTTTAATACCGCCATGAATGCTTCTTGTGGAACTTCAACAGAACCAACCTGTCTCATTCTCTTCTTTCCTTCTTTTTGCTTTTCAAGTAGTTTCTTCTTTCTTGAGATATCTCCACCATAACATTTAGCTAATACATCTTTTCTCATAGCTTTTACGGTTTCCCTTGCTATAATTTTAGATCCTACTGCTGCTTGAATTGGAATTTCAAATAATTGTCTTGGGATAATTTCTTTTAGCTTTTCAGCTATTCCTCTTCCTTTATGGTAAGCTCTCTCCTCTGGAACTATCATTGATAATGCATCAACTACATCCCCATTTAATAATATATCTAACTTAACTAATTTAGTTCTAATATATCCTTTAAATTCATAGTCTAAAGACGCATATCCTCTAGTTCTAGATTTTAATGTATCAAAGAAATCATATATAATTTCGTTCAATGGTATATCATAATTTACAACAGCTCTGGTTTCTTCTATATATTGCATATCTATGTATATACCTCTCCTATCTTGACACAGCTCCATAACTGCTCCAACATAGTCTTTTGGGGTTATTATAGATGCCTTAACTACTGGTTCCTCCATATAATCCACTTCTGTCAAAGGTGGTAGGTTAGTTGGATTTGTTATTTCTAATGTTTCTCCATCAGTTTTGATTACTTTATATATAACAGATGGTGCAGTAGTAATTATATCTAAATTAAATTCTCTTTCAACTCTTTCTTGAATTATTTCCATATGTAATAATCCTAAGAATCCACATCTAAATCCAAAACCTAAAGCAATAGATGTTTCTGGCTCAAAGCTTAATGCCGCATCATTTATTTGTAGCTTTTCAAGAGCTTCTCGTAATTCATCATACTTTGCTCCGTCAACTGGGTATATTCCTGAATAAACCATTGGTATAGCAGGTTTATAACCTGGAAGTGCTGTTTCGGTTGGCCTATTAGCTTCAGTTATAGTATCCCCAACTCTTGCGTCTCTAACATTCTTTATGGATGCTGTTACATATCCAACATCACCAGCACTTAACTCACTGATTGGAAGCACTCCTGGAGTAAACACTCCGACTTCAGTAACGTCATAAACTTTATTAGTAGCCATCAATTTAATTTTAGTTCCAATCTTTACTCTTCCGTCCATCACTCTAACTATACATACAACACCTTTATAACTATCGTAGTAAGAATCAAAAATTAATGCTTTTAAAGGAGCTTCTTCATCGCCATCAGGTGACGGTATAGTTTTAACAACACACTCTAATACATCACCTATATTAAGCCCTGTTTTAGCAGATATAGTAGGAGCTTCTTCTGCTGGAATTCCTATTACATCTTCAATTTCTTTCTTAACTTCATCGGGTCTTGCAGAAGGCAGATCAACTTTATTTATTACTGGTGCAATTTCCAAATCATTATCTAATGCTAAATAGCAATTAGCTAAAGTTTGGGCTTGAATACCTTGTGTTGCATCAACAACTAATATCGCTCCTTCGCAAGCTGCTAAACTTCTTGAAACTTCATAATTAAAATCTACATGTCCTGGAGTGTCAATTAAATTAAGAATGTATTCTTCACCATCGTCTCTTCTATATACAAGCCTCGCTGCTTGAGACTTTATTGTAATTCCTCTTTCTTTTTCTATCTCCATATTATCTAGAACTTGCTCTTCCATTTCCCTTTTAGTTAAGGTTCCTGTAGTTTCAAGTAATCTATCCGCAAGGGTTGATTTACCATGATCAATATGTGCTACAATTGAAAAATTTCTGATATGTTTTTGTCTTTCACTTTTCATACGCATAACTGTTATCCTTAACGAAAAACAGTCCTTTCACCCCCGTTATAATTAAATCAGCTAAATTATAACATATATCCATAAAGAAAGGCTATCAAAACTTTCCCTCAATGCTCTATGTCTAATATGCCTTATATATATTTTAAAATCAACTAAATAATTTAACTAATATTATGGTTTTATTCTTTCAATTATATCCTCTATTTTTTTAATAAAAGAAGATTGATTATTTATCCTAAAATCATTACTTCCTATCTTAACTAAAACATCTTTTTCAGATTCTTTATAAATTTTAAGAAATGAATTATCCTTGATAAAATTCGAGAAATCTTCTCCAAATTCATTGCTTACAAGTTTATAATTTTCATTAGTATTTCCAAGAGGAGATAATGCTTTAGTATTAATCATATCTATTTTAATTATTCCAATAAAAATAATGAATAATATAAAAATCATTGGTGATATTCTTCTTAAAATGTTACTTTTAATAATTTTCTTCAATGTCGAAACACCCTTTTTAATTTATTTTTTGATTTTTATTTAGATTCTTTCCATATAGCAAAACTATTATTCACCCTCAACTTTCTCATTCAAACAATCTACTCACCAATTATCTCAATATTATGTATTAATAAATTAAAATAAAGAAAAGACTAGGGATCTAAATTCTAGCTTTAGACTCCTAATCTTTCCTTTAATTTTTATCATCAAGATTATATTTAAATCTCAACTTGAAATATCTATTTAAATACTTAGTGCTAAAACTCAAACTTGCATGTTATCTAACTTTTCCTATGCACTCAATATAACTTCCAACCCTTTTCCATGTAACTTTATACTTATTTCTTATTTAAAACTTCCGCAATTACTCTAGCCATACATTCTGCCGTAACTTTTGACTCGTCTGGTGTATTAGTATGAGATCCTATTTCAAAAAGTAAACATCCATCGCTTTTACTTTGATTAAATGCATTTTTCCCTCTATGATATGTTAATATTTTTATAGGCAATCCTGGGAATAATTCAGATGTTTTATTAAATACTTTCTCTGTAAGCTCTTTATTTTTAGGATATCTCGTACTATTTTCAGCATTTACAAACATTATTTTAGATGCGCTCATTCCATCAACTTCTGTTGTTGTCGCAGCTTTATCTTCTACGGAATCTCTATGCAGATCTATAACCATTTTGAAATCTCCATATTGTTTTAAATATTTATCAACCACTTCTCCAGATCTTGTATAACTATCATTATAAGAAATACAATTATTGGTTTTATCATGTATAACTGAAATCCCATAATTCTCTTCTAATTCATTAGCAAGAACATCGCCTACTCCCACTACATTGGTATCTTCATTTAAACTATCTGGTTCTGATGCATTATAATTTTCTGTAGTATGACTATGATATATTAATACTTCTGGCTTAGATTTATCCAATGTCTTCTTTAAGCTAGGATCATATATTGGGGTATTCTTACTATCAGTGTTTACTTGTACTTTTGATATACTGTCTTCGCTTATTTGAAACGGATTAAAACTAAAATTAGTTTCAGTATTGCTAGAACTTTCTCCATCACCAAAGAAACTAAGTTCATTTTGAATTATTCCTTTATAGCTAAGATTATTTAATCCTAATACTTGAAAACAAACATTCTTTAATGAAAGTTTATTTTCAGCATAGGTTCCTTCATCATAAACTTGGGATTCTATTATCGGCATTCCTAAATTTAACAATTGAACATAGGCAAATGCTCCTCTTTCTTTGTTATTTTTTAAAACATTACCTAATCTTATGAAAAATACACCTATAATTAAAATGAGGATTATTAAGCCTATATTAATGTTAGGTTTTGCTTTTATCCTTTTATTAATTTCACCTTTTTTTCCTCTTCTGCTCATATATATCACGGTAATCCCCCCCTTGCCCTTTTTTATATTTATATTAACGGATTTACATAATTATTCTAATAAATATCATTCCATCTATTTAAAAATTAGAATAGATTAAAATATACATTGATAATCAATCTAAAATAAAAAGATCCCAAAATAATTCAAATTACTTTGAGATCTTTTCTTCTTATTCTAAATTTCAAGAAATAAATTATTAATAATCAACCCATAAACTTATTAATCTCATCCATATCCATATTAGGTTGGACTGCCATGTTTATCCCATTGGCTATTATTCTTGATAAAGAATTAACCATTAAATCAATGTCCTTAGGTGTAACTATCATATCCATACTTGCTTTTGATGACATCACTTCCTTAATGAGTCTTTCCTTCTCATTTTTATCAAGAGATTTTAACATTTTATAAAATTCATTTCCACTTGATGAATTATTTATTAATGAATCTATTACAGAGTCTATAGTATCATTAGCAATTGTTGTTGCATCTACAACTGTTGGAATTCCTACCGCAATAACCTTAACTCCTAAATTTTCTTCATTTATTTGTTTTCTATTATTGCCTACTCCTGCACCCGGCGATATTCCAGTATCTCCAATTTGAATTGTTGTGTTGACTCTTTCAACTCTTCTTGCAGCTAGAGCATCTATACATATCACTAGGTCTGGTTTAATTTTTTCCACAACGCCTTTAATTATTTCCACAGTTTCGATTCCTGTAACTCCAAGTACTCCAGGCGCTATAGAGCAAACAGGTCTTACAGACTCATCAATTGCTTCTGGCATAACTGTTTGTAAATGCCTAGTTACCATAATCTTTTCTGTCACTTTAGGACCTAAAGCATCTGGTGTCACTTGCCAGTTTCCAAGTCCTACAACTAATACTGTTTTCTCTGTATCAATCTTAATTAATCTTTGCAAAATCTCTGATACTACTTGTGAAACTCTATCCATAGTTTCACCATCATATGCTGTAAAGTCTGGCATTCCTATAGTTATATAATTTCCCTTTGGCTTTCCAATTTTTTTAGCACCTTCATCATTTTTTACCTTTACTGTAGTTACCTTAATATCATCATCACTTTCTTCTATAACTTCTATTCCATCTATATCTACTTCATCCTTGTGACTTTCTTTATAAATTTCTCTCGCTTCAAGTACTAAATCCGTTCTTACATTTATCATACCAACACCTCTTTATAAATTTACTCAGTCTTATTTTTCCTTTTTCTTTGAATTTAATACTTGAATTACATAACTTCTGATGCTATAATAAGGTTTGTTGAATATGAACTCGTACGCAGATTTCCCCAAAAACTGCAGAGACCCTATAAAAATTTAAGGGGGTGAATTAAGAATGGCAAATATAAAATCAGCAAAAAAGAGAATTAAAGTTACTGAAACTAAGACTTTAAAGAACAGAATGATTAAGTCTGCTTTAAAGACTACTATAAAGAAATTTGAAGCTGCTATAGAAGCTAAGAATAATGAAGAAGCTAAAGCTTTATTTACATCAGTTGTTAAGTCATTAGATATGGCTGCTACTAAGGGAGTTGTTCATAAAAATATGGCTGCTAGAAAGAAATCAAGATTAGCTGCTAAGTTAAACTCTATGGCATAATCTTAAAACCCATCTAAGTAGATGGGTTATTTTTTTATATTCTTAATAAATATTATTTTTTAACTGTAAGTGTATTTATTAAAAGGAATTCCATTTCCATATTCTTATCTATTCCAGTTGATTTTAACTTTGTTTCTGTATTAACGCAAAGCTTAATTAACTCTGATAACTGCTTTTCTGTGAATTTATTTGTCTGCATTATTAATTTTTCACAAACAAACTGCGGCAACCTATAGTCTGACATAAAATCATCTACTTTTTTTCCATTGCTAAGTTTTATCTTTATCTCATATAATCTCAAGAAATGCTTTTGAATAGCACTTATTATCAGCATATGCTGGTCTGATTTATATAAAATTTCCTTCATAGTATCTATAGCTTTATCAATTTTTTTTGTAGCTATTAATTCAACTAAATCAAAAGTATCATCCTCACTGGATTTTGAAATAAGTATATCAATATCCTCTTTTTTTATCTCTCTTTCACCACAATACGATATAAGCTTGTCAGCTTCTCTTTTTATAATGTCAAAATTATTATAGACTTTCTCACAGAAATAAGATAACTCAGTTCTTCCAATTTGTTTTCCCTTCTCTTTAAATACTTCCGATACTTTCTTTAAATATTTGTCCCTTTTTAATTTATCACAATATACTATTGTTAAGGATTTACCAATAGTAGCTAATTTCTTATTTTTATTTGGTCTATCTCTCTTATCATTCAATAAATAATACATTATTAATACTGTATATGGAGGTAAATTTGATATATAGCTCTTAATATCATTGTATATTTTAGTTCCTGACGAATCAGTTTTGTCCTGTAAAAAATTAGACCTATAAACAACCACAACTTTTTTTTCTCCCATGAATGGCATTGTTTCACACGCATTCATGATAGCATCAAAACTTGTATTCATTCCATCTATCCTTATTAAATTAAGATCCATAAATTCTTCAGCTATATTCTTTTTTATAATCAGACTTATTCCATCTTTAATAAATTCTTCATCTAACCCACAAAATATATATCCATTTTTTATATTTCCTTTTTCGATCTCTTGCTCATAAACTTCGTAATTAATCACTTTAATTTTCCTTTCGTATAAAATGTGCTTCTAATTTAATTCTAATATAAATCTATAAAACTATACTAATCTTCCATCTATTATAAATATGTTATTAGTGATCCTATCATTAAAATTTATTATATCATACTCTTCATGTTGAGTTTTATCACTTGTAACTTTTAATAGATATTTTTTAGTACCAGTATCTAGAACGTAATCTTTTCCTTTGAAACTTATTTTATAAATTCCATTCATAATAATCGTACTTCTCTGTCTAAAATATTTTGTTGCAAGTGCTGATTTAGAAAGTCTATTTAAATCAATTTGATTTTTATTGGACATTAGTATTCTATCACCTTTATAAGAAAATAAAATGGCACCTTCTTTATAATACCTTATACTTGGAATTGGACTATATATCTGAATTGTAATTATAAAAATAGCTATAAGAGGAAGATAAACAAACTTTTTATATCCTTTATTCACAAAGTAAGCACTAAACATTAAAAATAGATAGAAGAAAACTACATTTTCATTTCCATAAAACATTGGCAATGAAAAGTTCTCCATATAATTTAGAATACAATCAAACATATTTATTATTTTCAAGTTTATATAACTGCAAAAATCAAATAATTGAGTATAAGTATATGTCAATACCAATGCATTTCCTGTAATAACCATAAGATCTACAAATGGAGCCAAAATTAAGTTTCCAATAATAAAATTTGCTGAAAAATCCCTAAAAATTAAAATTAGATATGGTAACGTAAATATCTGAGCGCTTAATGTTAAACTTAATGCTTCTCTTAATTTAATGTTCAATTTATATAATGTATTGTTAAACTTCTTATTAAACATTGCTATTCCCAAAGTAGCTAAATAAGATAAGTGAAAAGATATATTAAAAATACTATAAGGTTCATAAAGAACCAAAAATGTTGCAGAGAAACACAGAGCAGAAATTGAATTATTATTTCTTTTTAAAATACGTCCACCTTCTACACATGCAAGCATTAAAAAAGACCTTATACTAGAATAATTGAGTCCTGTAAATACAACATATATCATAGTTACCAAAATTCCTAAATTTCTCCCAACAAAAATTCTTATAAAACCATATACTATAGCTACATGTAACCCTGAAACGCTTATGCTATGTATGATTCCAAAGTTTTTCATGTCATCTTTGTCTTCAAAATCTAAATAATCGCAATAACCAAAAGCAATTGATGATATTAGCCCTGCCTTTCTTGTTCCTAAATTTTCTTCTAACCGCAAATATATATTTCTTTTAATCTCATAAAGCTTTGTTATCAAGTCTCCATTAATCTTATACAATACTTTAGGCTCTACTTCCCCAACTATCCCATTATATCTATCTTGTATGTCATCAACTTTTCCTATAATTTCATATTTTTCACCTACGCTTAAATTCTTATCATTAGTTCTTATCGTAATACTCTTACCTTCATAGCTTCCTATAACACCATAATTGCTTATTTTTATTATCCTTACTTCGCCGTCTATTTTGCTTGGAATTTTATAATAGGAACAATTAATTAAAATTCCAACAACAAAAAAGATAATCATAATAACAAAGAAACTGAAACCACAATAATAAAATATGCATATAAAAAAGAAGGCTACAATGAATATTGTAAGCCCCCTAAATTCCTTATTCATTCCATAGAAAATACAACTAATTGCAAGCGTCAAAAATATGTATATTAGTGGATTTCCTACATCTCCTATTTTTTTAGAAAACATCAACTCACCTCATTAATGAGTTTTGCCACTTTCTAGCTAAAATTTCAAAGATTAATAAAAATATTATCGATGCTGCTATTTCTATTCCTATTATATCTCTAATTAATATTCCATTAATTAGAATCATACTAATTACGGCAATAATAATTACTAACAATGATATAACAGGCATAATCAATTCGTTAGAAAATTTTCTTATAGAAATATTGCTATTAAACAATGTAAATAATAAAATTCCAATTGATAATATAGTTAATGTCACTATCGCTGCTTCCTTATCACCAAGTTTGTAAATTGAAACCATTGTAATTATGCTTAGAACAAATGATCTAACTATCATTTCATTTCTAGTAATATCTCGCCCTTTTTTAAGTAATATTATTAATGATAATGGAATGAATAAAACTCCATTTATCGTTACCACATTTCCAAATTCTAAACTTCCAGTTTGTCCCATTATAATACTTCCTACTAAAGTTAGAAGTTCTGAGAATAGAGCAATGAAATATACTTTGAATCCTCTATCTATATTGCCATCAAATACTCTGGAAAAATCTCTTATTTTAAAGAACCCATCTAGGTAATTTTCTTTAATATATACATCTGATACCTTTTTTACAATTGTAGATGCTTTTCCCTTACCTATTCCTACGTTTGATAAGTTGAGTGCTGGAAGATCGCCTAACGTTTCACCAGTAGTTGCAACTTTATGGCCATCTTTTATAAATAATGAAACAATCTTTGATTTAATTTCTGGATTTACTCTGCAAAAAACCCTTACCCTACAAAGCAAATCCTTTAATTCTTGATGATTTAAAGAATCCAGTTCTATTCCTGCTACTACCTGATTATTATTCTTTATTATATTAGCCATTTTTGCATTTGTTATAGCACTTAATTTACTTTCTTCTGTAAATAATATTGGTACTATTGCTTTATCCTTAATTCGATTTATTGTATTTTCGAGATTCTCTTCAAGTGGATTTTCCAATCCAATTATTCCAACAAAGACCATGTTGCTTTCTATATTTTCAGATTTAGATGGTTCATAAGTAAAGTTTCTATACGCAAAACCTTCTGTTATTAACCCTTCTATAGATAAATTCATATCAACTTCCTTTATTTTTGCTTTGTATTCATCCGTAATCTCTTTCTCAATACCTTCTATCATGACATGTGTACATTGTTCTAAAACATCATCTACGTTTCCTCTAGTATTAGCTCTATATCTGTTATTAAATTTACTTACAACTGTAGAGAATCTTTTATCAGAATCCATAGGTATATCTAAAATTTTAGAATTCCTACTATCTATAGCAGCTTTGTAGATTTTTTTTCTAGCAGCATAACTTAGAAAAGCAAGCTCATCTAACTCTCCTTTTCCACTATCATCACTTGGATTATAAATAGCGTTATTACATACTAATGATATTTCAACTATCCTATCAAAGGTTGTCTCTTTTACATACGGATCTTCAGTTGATATCAAATTATCGTTAATAAATAGTTTTTTGACTATCATTTCTTTTTTGCTTATTGCACCAACTTTATCTAAAAATAAAATATTAACATCTTTAATTAAATTAAATACTGAAAAATTTATTATTTCTATATTTTCATTCCTAAAGCTTTTAATTATATTTTTAAAAACTAATTTCGCGATTATAGTAACTGGAAAACAACCAAGGGCAAATAAAGCTGTGCATATGTAATTTTTGTTTGCATCTTGTCCTGTATATACAAAATATGATCCTATAATTATAATTCCTAGGAAATAAATTAATAAATATCTTTCTAAAATTTTAGATATCATTGTCCCAAAATTATGTTTTCTATTACTTGCATACGTAAGCATGGTAAGCATTCTACCTAACTGAGTAGAATTACCAGTGGATATTACTATACCTAGTCCGCTACCTGATTTTATTATAGACCCTTTAAACAATATATTTTTCATATCTGTTAAAGAAAATATATTTCCTACTATCTTACTTTCAAATTTCTCCTTATAAAATGCTTCTCCTGTTATACTCTTTTCGTCAACTTTAATTTCATTAGCACTTATTATTCTTATATCTGCTGGAATAACAGAGTCTTTATTAATTTTTACTATATCGCCCATTACTAATTCTTCAGATTTTATAATTTTCTGGGCCCCATCTCTAATAACTACTGTATCTGCAGAATTCAGCCTTTCTAAAGCTCCAATTTCTTTATCTCTTTTTATAGTATGCATTACTATTAAAATTAAATTTAATAATAATATCAAGGCTGTTATTATACCAAATAAATAATGTTCAAATACGAATAAAATTATTGTAATTATCCAATTTATAATTATAGATTTTTGCTTTAAAGCATTTAGTATATGTTTATAAATTTTATTTCCACTTGGTAAATCAATCTTATTGGTCCCATATTTTAATCTTAATGCTTCACAATCATTTTCACTAAGTCCACTTTGAACATTACTATTTAGTAATTCAACTATTTGAGCCCAAGAGTTATTGCAGTATTTTTCCAAAAAAACCCCACCATTCTAATTACTTCATTAATAACTTCTTTATTATACTATATTTTTCATTTTTATATATATACATTCATTTATAGTATAATTATACGTTTAAAGACATTAAAAGGCAAAACTTTAATATCTTATATATATTTTCGATACATATTTATAAAAGTTAATTTTATTTAAGCATTTCTACTATAATAATCTTCATTGGGCTCAATTATTTTTCCATATTAAATTTATTTATTTTTTGGTTTTTGGATTAAAGATTAGTGCCATAAGATATCCAAAGAATATTGATGCTGTAATCCCTGCTGCAGCTCCTTTAATTCCACCTGTAAAAGCTCCTAATAATCCTATTTCATCTACCTCTTTTATTGCAGCTTTAGCTAATGCATTTCCAAAGCTCGGTAACGGAACTGTAGCTCCCGCTCCGCCAATAGAAACTAATTTATCATACCATCCAAAAGCACCTACTATAGCTCCAAGCACAACAAACACTACTAAGATTCTTCCTGGAGTTAATTTTGTGACGTCTATTAATATTTGACCTATAACGCAAATAATGCCACCAACTATGAATGCACTTATATAATTCATTCAATTTTCATTCCTTTCAAACAAAAGATTTTTATAATCTAATATCTCGTTTATTTATAAGTTTCCTCTTCCTTAATTTGAATTCATTTCAACAGCGACTGCATGTGCTATTCCTGGAATTGTCTCACCTTGAAGAGAAGACGTAGTGCTCATAAGTGCACCTGTAGAAACTAATAATACTCTTTTAATTTCCTTTTTCATAAGTTTTTTATATAAATAACCTGTAAAAACAACTGCTGAACATCCACAACCACTTCCACCTGACAATGTATTCTGCTTTTCATTATCAAATATAATTTCGCCGCAATCTATATGTTGATTTCTAATATTATATCCAAAGTCTTCAATTAATTTATCAGCAAGTTCTCTTCCTATTACACCTAAATCTCCTGTAGCTATAACATCATAATCTTCCGGTTTTCTTCCTGTATCCTTAAAATGATTTACAATTGTATCTGCCGCTGCTGGCGCCATAGCTGCTCCCATATTATTAGCATCTTTTTGCCCATAATCTTTAACTTTTCCTGTTGTCACATATGTTATTTCCGGATAATTCCCCTCATGTCCTAAAACCAATGCTCCTGATCCAGTCACTGTCCACTGAGCTGTGGCCGGTCTCTGAGATCCATATTCAAGCGGAAATCTGAACTGCCTTTCGGCTGAACTAAAATGTGAAGATGTAGCTGCAACCACGTATTTAGCAAATCCTCCATCCATAATTATTGACGCTAAACTCAAAGATTCTGACATAGTAGAACAAGCACCGTATAATCCAAAGAATGGAATACTGAATTCTCTAGCTGCAAAGCTTGATGAAATAATTTGGTTTAATAGGTCTCCTGAAAATAAATAATCTATATCTGTTTCTTTAAGGTTCCCTTTTTTTAAAGCTTGCGATATAGCTGTAAACATCATCTCGCTTTCGGCTTTTTCAAAACTTTCCTTTCCTAACATGTCATCGTTTAATATATCATCAAAATATTCACTTAGCGGTCCTTCCCCTTCTTTAGGGCCTACTATAGAATGCGTCGATATTATTTTGGGTGGATTATCTAATTTTACAGTTTGATTTCCTATCTTTTTATTCTTCATTTGCAAATTAATCACTCCTCTACATTTTTGAATTAAAAGCAACTCGATTATTTATCAAAAAAATACATATCCCCATCTTAAAATTCCAATTCCTTTTTTGATTTAAATTATTGCAATTATATAATAAATTATTCCTATTATTACTGATGTACCAATACCATATACCAATACTGGTCCCGCAATTGTAAACATTTTGGCTGCGACTCCAAATATAAATCCTTCTTTTTTAAACTCTATTGCTGGAGAAACTACAGCATTAGAAAACCCAGTTATCGGAACAACAGTACCAGCTCCACCAAAATTAGCCAATTTTGCATATACTCCAGTACCTGTTAACAAAGCTCCTAAAAATACCATTATAATAGGAACCATATTCATTATTTGTTCTTCTGCAATTCCAAATCCTGCTGCAATATTGTAAATCAATTGACCCACATCGCATATTAATCCTCCAACTAAAAACGCTTTTAAGCAATCTTTAAGTATCTTTGATTTTGGAATGGCTTCATTGGCCATATCATTATATTTTTGCTTTATGCTTTCTTCACTTACTTCTTTATTATTAGTCAAGATGATCACTCTCCTTTTTTACCTGTATATCTATCATTTGCAAAATTATTAAGATTAATCGTGTTATTTTTTGGCATATATTTTATAAAAAAATAGAATATATATTTGATCTAATTTAATAAAAAATTATACAAATACATATTCTATAATAACTCTTTTTTATGTTTATCATTTTTCTTACCAATGTGTAATTAGCAAATTTTATTCTTCTAATTTTTTCCGCATTTCAGCTAAAACCTTCTTTTCAATTCTCGATACCTGCACTTGGCTTATACCTAACATTTTAGCTACTTGAACTTGTGTTTTATCTTTAAAATAACGTAACATTATAATCTGCTTAGCTTTATTATCTAAACTATTTAATGCTTCTTTAAGAGCTATCTTTTCAATAAGATTTTCATCATCTGCACTTTTCTCACTTAGTTTATCTATTAAAAGAACTGGAGCTCCATCATCCTGATGTATTGTATCATATAAATATTGTAAGCTATTAGAAGATTCAATTGCAAATAAAATCTCCTCCTTATCAACATTTGCATAATCTGCAAGCTCTTCTATAGTAGGTGATCTCTTGAGCTTTTTTGTTAAAATCTCTTTCTGAAAATGTATCTTTCTAGCAAGGCTTTTAACATTACGACTTACCTTTATCATCCCATCATCTCTTAAAAATCTCTTTATTTCTCCTATAATCATAGGGACTGCATAAGTAGAGAACTTAACATTATAATTTAAGTCGAAATTATTAATAGCTTTAACTAACCCAATAGATCCTATTTGAAATATATCTTCATAATCATATCCTCTATTTAGAAATTTCTTACTTATAGATGACACCAATGGCAAA
Organism: Clostridium sp. YIM B02569; assembly: GCF_022320765.1. Classification (NCBI taxonomy): domain Bacteria; kingdom Bacillati; phylum Bacillota; class Clostridia; order Eubacteriales; family Clostridiaceae; genus Clostridium; species Clostridium sp. YIM B02569. Next base: position 133,089 of record NZ_JAKJJX010000008.1, read on the forward strand.
TTCATTTCTATTAATGTATTCATAGCATCAGTATCGCCACTTCTTGCTAGAGCTAATAGCTTGGGATTCTTATCATAATTATAATCCTCTCGTTTTAAATCCTCTTTTTCCATCTTATTTCACCTAACTTACCACGTTAAATTTCTTCTTAATTACCACCTTTGTACCATTACCTTTTTCACTGTCAACCTCTAACGCATCCATAAATGTCTCCATTACAGTGAATCCCATACCAGATCTTTCCAAATCAGGTCTTGATGTATATAATGGCTCCATAGCTTGCTCTATGTTATCAATTCCAATTCCTTTATCAATAATCGCTATAGTTACTTGATCTTCATTAATTTCTGCTTCAATTCTAACTAATCCATCTTCTCTATTTTCATATCCATGTATTATAGAATTAGTAACTGCCTCAGACACTGCTGTTTTTACATCATTTATTTCATCAATTGTTGGATCTAATTGAGCAACAAAAGCTGCAACTGCAACTCTTGCAAAAGCTTCATTTTGAGATTTGCTTACAAATTCTATGCTCATTTTATTGTCAGACATGATAACCCCTCCATCTAAATGCACCTTACTGCTTCATCTACAGTATTATAATTTTTAATTAACTTGTACAATCCGGCCAGTTCAAAAATTCTATTAACATTCTTATTAGGTTCTGCAATACAAAGCATCCCCCCTTTGTTCGATAGTTTTTTATATCTACCCAAGACAGCTCCAATTCCTGAACTATCCATAAAAGTAACTCCTGAAAAATTTAAAATGACTTTTTCTATATTATCTCTATCTATCCTATCATCAATTTTTACTCTAACTTCCTCTGCACTATTATGATCTAGTTCACCACTAAGAGTAGTTATTAGAATATTTTTTTGTTTCTCAAATTTTAAATACATATTAATTAAGAATATCTCACATTGTAGTTTTAAACTTATATATTTAAGTTTTAAGATATTCTACATTCACCTCCTCTTTTCCCTCATTTCACCTTTTACCATATTTTAACATACTATTTTATTCAACGTCAAACTATTTATTACATTTTTTTCTATTTATTATAACTCATTATCTTAATTATCCGCCTATATCACACATATTAACGATATATAAAATAAAGATACCGATAATTAACTACACTACATAATTATCAAATATTAAATGAATATATTATTTTTGCTTAATGCATAAAAAATAGAAGATAATCCCGATATACTCATATAAATATATATCATAAGATCATCTTCTATTTTATTTTCTTATAGATAACCAAACTATAAGTTAGATTTATACTATGAAATATATCCCAACTAGAAATAAGTTCATATCTTAGTTGTGATATCTAACTTAAAGATTTGACTTATTAGATAAGCCAATAATTACTTTTTCTTTTTTCCACCCTTATATTTTAAAATTTCATTTTCTATTTCCTTAAAGAAACTTTTTACTGATTCTCCTTCATCAAGTATTAATACTTCAATAGCATCCTCTAAAGTTTCCATGGTATATATATGAAATTTTCCATTTCTAACATCATCTTCAACTTCATATCTTAATATTAATTCATCGGCATTTGTACTTGGAATTAAGACACCTTTTCCATCTGTTTTATCAATAATGCTGCAAACTCTATGGAATCCTTCAATTTTTTCATTGGCCCCACCAATTGCCTGAATTTCTCCAAACTGATTTATAGATCCAGTGACAGCAATATTTTGTCTTATTGGCCTCTTACTTAAAGCTGATAAAATACATATTATCTCTGCCACAGAAGCACTATCTCCTTCAAGCATTCCATAAGTCTGTTCAAAACTTAATTGAAAATCTACTGGCAATTTTTCATAAGGACTTATTAAATTACTTAATAATCCTCGCAATATTCCAATCGACTTTTCATGGATATTTCCACTCATTTTGCATTCTTTATGAACATCTATTATCCTTCCATCTCCTATATTTGATAAGCATGTTATCCTCATAGGCTTACCAAAACTATAGGATCCATTTCCAACTACAGAAAGCCCATTGATTATTCCTGTTTTTCTTCCGTTTACTGTTATCAATATTTTTTTACTTTTATAATTATCCATTATATCTTCCAAAATCTTTTCATCTTCATATGCTACATCAATTATATCTTGCTTTTCTATATTTTTTCTTTTATCTTCTTTTGCATTATTATTGGATAGATGCAGTAATTTATTTATATAATAATCATCTATAGATATTTTATTTCTTTGACCTGCGACCCTAGCAAGAAATTTAATCATTTCCTTAAGAGCATCATCTGTTATATTCAATAAGTTATCTTTTTTTATCTTTTCTTTTATTAATCCTTCAATAGAATTTTTAGTAATATCATTATATTTTAATTCGGTATCCGCTTCTATCCTGATTGGGAATATTTGTTTAAAATCTTCATCATTATCATATAATATCTGAAAACTCTCATAGTCTCCTATTAAAATAACCTTCAAATTAATAGGAATTGACTCTGGCTTTAATCCTGCGAGAGATATCATTTCTAAATAGCTCTTCGTATAATTATAGTTTATTTTGCCATGAATTAATGATTTCTTTAGATAGTAGTAGCTTACACCACTACTTATTAACGAACTTAATCTTAATATAAGACATCCTTCATTAGCCTTTAACAAACTACCAGCAGAAATCAAAGATATATCTGTACTATATCCCCCGTTATTGTTTCTATATTCAATGGTACCAATTAAGTTTCCAATAGTAGGATCTTCATCATAGATAACTCTCGGATGATCTATGGCGGAATTATCAACAATTACATTTACATTATAATTAGAGAATATATCTTTTAGACAATCTTCATCATCTTCCAAATTAATAGTATAACACTCAACTACTCTTTCTTCTATATCATCATACATTTGAAGAAGATATTTATAAACATCATCCTGGGAAATAAATTGTAATAATAAATCATCCTTATGACTCTGCATATTCTTTTTCAAAAAATCTTTGTATATACTTTTAAGTTTCTTAATCGATTTTATTTCAATATCTTTTAATGTCTCTAGAATTTCTTCTGCTTCTTTTTTTAATTTTGATGCTTGTTTTTCGATACTTTCTTGAGTGTTACTTTCGAGACTGTCATATTCATTTTGAGTCATCTCATTGCCTTCATCTTTCAAAGGAATAAACACAAATCCTCCGCTAGTTGCTTTAACATCAAAATTCTTATTTTTTGCTGAATCCATAAGTTTTGTTATATAATTATTCCTTTTTTCACTTATTTCTTCAATAATATCTTCCTTTTCCTCATCTGAAGAACTACTATAAAACTCTACTATGCATTCAAAGTATTTCTCTTTTATATCATCAATCATTTCTTTTAATATATTTCCTTTACCATTTGGTAAAAACAATGCAGTAGGATTTAGTTGTTCTTGTGATGTTACATAGCAAATGTCTTTTGGTGCAGGAAGCTTTTCATATATATTTTCAACACACTCTATTAGATTCTCTAGTTTCTCTTTTGAAAATGAATCTACGTAATATATATTGTATCCTTCTTTTTCAACACTCAAGCTCTTTTTAATTTTATTTAAAGTAGATGTAAATTCAGGTACTCTATTAATATTACTTTTTTTAATGCTATCTGTACACGAAGTACAAAAAATAATTTCATTTGGAGTTAATTCTTTCTTCATATCTTATCCCACTTTGAATCTATTATATACTTAATTAAAATATTTCAAAGCAGACCCCTCCCTAAATTGATAGTATATAATATTAATATTCTTTAAATGGCAAAATAGATATATTTTTTTATAAACTAAAACATAAATAATATTAAAAATCAGAATAAAATCACAGGCAACTGTGGAGCTAGAAGTTTTTTACACATCTGTCCCTTTCAAATCATGCAATAAAAATATAGCAGTAAATAAAAAAAATGATTACCTAGATATTAATCTTAGCAACCATCTTAAAAGTATTAATTACATGGAATATAAGCTCCTTACATTTCATTTAACATCCAAATAAAAAAATTCAACACTCCCGCATATATTAACCAAGCCAAATAAGGAATTAATAGAAATGCCTTATTTCCAATCTTTTCATAAAACCTCTTTATAGTTAAAATTACAAAGATAATCAAAATAATAAGTTCTAGAAATGCTAACGCATAAAGCTTAAACCCAAAGAAAATTATAGTCCATAAAAAATTTAATAATAGTTGTATAGCGTAAACAAATATTGCAGAGCTTACATCTACATTCTCATATTTCAAAATATATACTTTATATGAGCATATTCCCATAATTATATAAAGTATAGTCCACACAATCGGAAAAACCATTGCAGGTGGTGAAAAAGGTGGCTTAATTAAGCTTTCATATATTGATCTCATATTAGGAACTAATAATGTTGAAAGCCACCCTATTAAAAGTGGAATAATTATTGATGCAAACAATGGAATAATTCTTATCTTTTTTTTATTCCCTGACTTTTCTGACATAAATTATACACCTCAAATTTAAGTAATTAGTTTAACATAACTAATTTAATATATGTTTATTTATGTAAAACTATGATTAATTAATAAAACTATTTATTCAAATTGTAATTATTTTTAGTACCTACAAATTTATTAAATTCATGTCTACTTACTTCTTTAATTTCCTATTAAGTTAATTCTACTCAATATATATATCTGAAAACTCTATATCTATCTTTTCTTCTAATAAATTTGTTTCCCAATCTTCATTATTGAATTTATCTTCATACGATTGCTCAGCCATAGGCATAATTATGGTGAATTCATTTCCTCTATTATTTGATGTGAGCCGTATAGTTCCTTCTTGAAGTTCAACTAAGGCTTTAGTTAAAAATAAACCTAAACCGCTTCCTTCTTTTAGTCTATTAAAAGTTTTATTCAGTTTAGTGAATTTATCAAAAATATACGGAATGGTTTCTTTATCAATTTTCAAGCCATCATTTTTAACTTTTATAGCAATTTTGTTATACTTATCAAGCTCTACACTCACATTTATTCTCCCCCCTTGCTTTCCATATTTAACAGAATTAGAAAGAATATTCAACATAATTCTTGTTATCATTTCCTTATCACACTTAACATAGATTTCTTCTTCCTGTGCATCAAATGTCAAAGTATTATTTATTAATTTTATGTACTTATTAGACGCCATCGAAACCTCTTCTACGATGTTAACTATATTATGTATTTTTAAATTTGGAATTAGATATCCCTCTGAAATTTTATTAGCATCTATAAAATTATTAATAGTCCTTATTAGCCTTAAACAATTTTGTTTTATGATCTTTCTATTCTTATTTACTCCATCTAGATTATTTTCATTAAAATAAATTTGATTGACCTGCAATGCAGAAAATATAAGATTTATAGGCGTTTTTAGTTCATGAGAAATATTAGAGAAAAATTCTTTTTTTATTTCATCCTCTTGCAAATATTCTTCAAGAATTTCTCTCATCTTTTTATTTTCTTTAATTTCACTTATATCATGTATGTAAAGAATCTTGCTTATCTCATCTATGGAAGCCAAAAATATTTCAACTTCGAAATCAGTATGTTTCATTTTTATGCATGGGATATAATTGCCCGCTTTCTTAATATCTTCAAGTGTTATATCAAAATACATTTTTATAAAATCATTTATTTCTATTCCTAAGATCTCATCATTAGTTATGTTTAAAGTTTTTAATGTCCTCTTATTTATGTGTCGAAGTCTATCTAAGTAAAATAGAAATACACCTCCATAAATAGAATCAATTAGTTCATTATTCCTATCTCCACTCTTTTTGATCATTACACTTATTTCATTTAATATAGAATTCCTTTTCCTTAATATAGAGTTAAGTTCTTTCTTTGTTTTAGTTGCATTGCCTATATTATTATTAAGTTCTTTTAATGAACTATCCACTACTTTACTTATTATGTAATCATAAAATTTATATAAAGTAATACATTTAACAATTAATATAAATTCAGAAACTTTCACATAGCTCATATAAAGACATATAAATCCCAAATAATTAAATAATATAGAAAAAATATAAAATATTATTTGTCTAAATTCAGCAATGGTAAATTGTTTTCTTTTAGATAACATATCTTGTGCTGTAGATATGCACAAACCTATGCTTAACAAAACACTTATAGTAATGCTCCATATAAAAAATGATAGTTCATAAGGATTATGTATTCCATTTCCTCCATTAAAGCCAATACCAAGCATTATGATAATTACTATTTCGGATATACATATTACAAGACTCTTTCTATTATTATTTTTAACCAGGAGTCCTATTTTTATTATGCAATATTCTAAAGTAGCGTGCATGCTATAAAAAAGTATGAAGTAACTTTTAGGAATATCCTTAAATAACATTATTATCTCAGTAACATTTATAGCTAGTATCATAATAAGTATTAAATATATCACTTTGAATCTTGCTACAAAACCTTTACCGACAAACTTCCCCCTTATTATATACACATAAATAAACGCCAAAATCATAGATATTGCAATTATATTATTCAATAGCAAATAAAAATTAACATTATCAGTAAGAATAGAGCATAAAATTATTAGTACCGTTAAAAATGCATACTTCTGAATGTTTCTAATTTTTATCTTTATTTTGTCCAATGCTAAGAAACCATTATACATCTCTATATCCCTTTCCTAAATTCAATACTTACAGTTGTCCCTAAATTATTATTTCTTTTTATTTCGATTTTTCCGCCTTGTAGTTCAATTAATTGTTTTACTACAAAAAGCCCTATGCCTGTCCCACTTTTTCGGTCAGGATTACAATTTCCTCCAATTGAATATCTATTAAATGCTTCGTATATAAATTCTTCATCTATTCCAATTCCATTATCTTTTACAGATATATTGACCTTATCATCAAATTCGTTTACCACCACGCATATTTGTCCACCATCTTTAGTAAATTTCACAGCATTAGAAACTAAATTTAGAATTATTCTATACATAAATTCACGATCAATATCCAAGTAACACTCTTCAGTATTAGTATCAAAAATTAAATTTATATTATTTAACTTCACATATTCTACTAATGACATCACATTGTCCTCTATGACCTCAACTATGTTCATATTCTCTAATCTTGGCGTCAAATAATGGGAATTTATCTTTGAATTATCTATTAAATTGTTGGTTAATTTAATTAAAGAGATACAGTTTTGCTTAGATATATCATTATATTTCTTTAATATATCAAAGTCTTCTTTTTCAACATATATTTTTTCTACCTGCATTGCCGAATATATTACATTTATCGGAGTTTTCAAATCATGACTTATATTTGAAAGAAATTCTCTCCTAATACTTTCTTCAATTTGTTTATTCTCAACTTCTTTCCTTATTTCATCCACAAGAACTTTAGAAGTTCTATCTTTAATCAATAGCAATTTCCATGATACATTTTCATAATAAGGCAAAAATTCTGCCTTTATAAATTTTTTTTGATTTCCTATATAAAGAATTGCATCATAATCTTTATTTTCTGCATTATTATTTACAAAATCAATATAATTGCTTATTTTTTTATTTATTATTTCTCTTTTTTTTGAGATTCCCGAAATCTTTAAAAATTGTTTATTCACAAATAATATTCTATCATTATCTGCATTCAGAATTATAATTGGATGAGGCATGAACCTAAATAATGTTGAATATAAATACTCTTTACTTCTTAATAAATTTATTGAACTCTCTAACTTAGCATTTCCTAATTCTATTTCATTATTTAGTTCATCTAGTTCCCCATTTTTATCATTCAATGAACGTGATAAGGCCTTATATGGATCTTTAACCAACCTAGATATAATAAAATTCCAAAGCATTGTAAAGTTTGCAAAATGTATAACTTCAATTAATGCATCTTTTATATATTGGCTATTGTTAAATGCATATATATTAATTAAAAATATCAGAACCGTTGAGGATATGTAAACTTTTATGATACTCCATCCATGTTCCCTTAAGTAGTTTGATTTTTTTAAGTTCATAACTATTTTTATAAATGCTGGTATCTCAATAACCGTATATATAATTTTCACAAAGAGTATAGTCAAATTAGAAAAATAACTCAGTAAAGTACATGTAATAATTAAAATTAATATTCCGTAACTTTCTATCTTTAATTTTCTTCTTTCCAAATAATATTCAGTTAATACATAACTAGCAAAAGTTTCTATTAGTAATATGCTCTCTCTGCTTAAATTTATATAATTTTTAATTTCTATTAAGCTATTTGCATCATAAATTTTCATTATAAATCCAAACGATGATATAAATATCATTAATGAGAAAAATATTATTATTATCTTCGAAACATATCTTTTGTAAAATCTTCTCACTTGCTTTAATAATACAAATAAAATTATACTTAGGGTTATGTAATAAATTCTAAAAATTAAAGGTATATGTACACTAGCATCATTAACAATAAATTTTAATATAAAATATAAAAATATACTTATCATATAAATATATATGATTATAGATTTACTCATAACAAAATCATTTGATAGTCTTTTATACTTTTCCATTTTTCCCCCTATTTTATGAAACTATAACCTTATTATATCATTTTCTTCTATTATGCCACCTTACTTTTATAAATAAATGTATACAATTAATTTTTTGCAGAAAAAAATAGCCAGCAATCAGTTGTGTTGACTATTTATTCCAATTAATAATAATTTTATTTTAACAACTACTAATGTCTCAATATTCCACTCTTTTTTAATTTCTCCATAAAATTATTTGTAATACTGTTCATAAATCCTTTTAATAATATTCCAGCAATTAATGAAACAAACATGTATATAGACAAAACTGCTATGTCTTTAATCAATATTGAATACACTATTCCCGCCATAATCTGTCTCATACCACTAATTGCATATGTAAAAGGCAAAAAAGGAAACAATTTTTGAAAAAATACTGGTGCAACTTCAATCGGAAAGTTACCACTTGCTCCTGCCATCTGAAGTACTAATATTATAACAATTGCGGCTTTCCCTACATCATCTAGTATACTTGCTGCAGTATATATAACAATTACAAATATAATACTTACAAATATACTATAAAAAATATACATTATAGGATGAACTGCATAAACCTTTAGCATAATTAAGCTACCTATACTTGCAACTAATGCTTGGCATACTCCAACTGTCAAAAATAATAATAGTTTTCCTAAATACATTTCATATGGTTTAATTTTTGTTCCATCATCAAATTTAGGTGCTTCCAGCGATAATAAAGCCGATGCCAACAATCCCCCAACCCATAAGCAAAGTACTGTATAAAATGGAGTCGTAGCTGTGCCGTAATTAGGCCATGGAAATAATCTATTATCTTCTATTTCAACTGGACTCGCTACAAAATCACTTTGATTTTCCCAATTGCTTGTCATCATGTCTAATAATTCATCAATTTTATCTTCTTCATCCATGTCCTTGATTTTATCTGACAATTCATGAATCTTATTTTTAGCGTCTGGTAACCTGCTTTTTAAACTAGTTAATTCATCGTTAGTTAAGTTGGTTGCATCCTGTGAAACACTTAGCAATTTTTCTACTTCTGGTAATGTATTTCTCCCTTCATCAATAATAGATAAGCTATCATCTAAAACCTTTCTAGTTGAATTAATGCTCTTTTCTACTCCTGGTACAATTTCTGAATCATAGTTGTCTGTAATATCTGCCACCAAACTATGTACTTCATCTACAACTTTTATAATATCCTTAAGTGTTTGCACATTTAATTCATCATTATCTATTTTCTTAATTTCTTCATCCGATTTATCAGCTACTATTTGTAATTTATCTTCAATCGTATCTAGCTTATCAATATTATCTGAAATCACTTTACTTATATCTTTCAAATCATCTTGCATATTTTTTACTGAATTTAATTGTTTATCTAGTTTGTCTGTAATTAATTTTATCGAATCTATATTCGGAACATTATCACCAAATGAAGGTATTTTGATTTCTATATCACTTAATTTATCAATGAGTTTCTTTATATTTCTAAGTCTATATTTAACATTATTAATCGTCTCTTCTGTTGCAATAGCAGAATCCCTTACATTTAATAACACCTTTTTAGATACTTCTGGTAATACATTCTCATCTAGATTTTTAAGTTCTACACTTGAATTATCGAGTACATTTTCTGATTTTATTAGGTCCTGCTTTACTGTTGGAGAAATATCTGATAGTTTTCCCTGAGTATCATCTAAAACCGATTTACTATTATTTAAAAAATCACTTGATGAATCAATAGCATTAGATATTGTTGGAAGCATATCATTAGTTTTAGTTAACACATTTTTCAAATTAGCTGTTCCGTTGCTTGCATCATCTAAAAGTGTTTCGATTTCTGACACATTATCATCTAACTCATATATGTTATCAACTATTTTTCTAAGCTTAGGCCTGTTGTCCTGTATATCAACTCCTCTTTCGTTACATATCCTAAACAATATTCCTGAGACTGTCTTAATTACATTTTCGTCTAACTCATTTTTTACTGTTTTTATACCTGAATCTGTCATCTTGGGAGCAATCGCATTTTTCTTTTCATTTACTGTGTATATTAACTTTGGTTTATTAATATTTTTTTCTAACAATGTTGTAATGTCTTCAGAAAAGTTTTCTGGAATTTCAATTGTTGCATAATACTTTTCTAGTAGCAAACCTTGCTCCCCATTTTCCTTATCTGTAAAAACCCATCCTAATTTATCATTTTCCTTAAGTTTATCAACTAAATCTTCTCCTAAATTTATATTCTTGTCCTTAAATACAGTACCTTTATCCTCATTAATAATAGCAATCTTAATTCCAGCTGTATTGGAATAAGGGTCCCATGAAGCTTTTATATTTATCAATGAGTACATAGATGGAATAATTATCATTACCATAATCATAAGTCTTGCTACCCAGTTAGTACGTATTTTATTAATATCTCTTTTATATATTCTAAATATATTCTTCATAATTAATTCCCCTAGTATTGCAATATAGATTATTTTAACTACTCATTATTGAGCTTTCTTTTAATTTTTCAACAATATTTATTCTTTTTGCATTTATCGGTTCTTTAGCCAAAACTCCAATAATAATTGATCCTATCATAAACATAAATAATATAATGCTATCTTTAAATAATATTGAATATATTACTCCTGCCATAATTTGTCTAACCCCACTTATTGCATAGGTAAATGGAAGAAATGGAAATAGCTTTTGATATCCTGCCGGATTAACTTCTATTGGGAAATTGCCACTAGTTCCAGCAACTTGTATAACAAGCAATACCACACCTATGACTATTCCTCCATACCCAAAAAGACTAACAGCTGTATAAATTATGCAATTAAATACAACACTTATAAATATACAATAGAAGACAAACATTACTGGATGAACTGAATAAGAATGCAATATAAATAATGCTCCTAGGCTAGCTACTAAAGCTTGGCCTATTCCTATAAATAAAAATAACGATAGCCTTCCAAAATATTTCTCGTACTTATTTAATTCTTTATCATTTTCTATAGAATGTGACTCTGTTCCAATTAGGACTGATAATACATATCCCCCAATCCATAAGCAAAGAACTGTATAAAATGGCGTTACTGTAGATCCATAATTAGGCCATGGGAATAATCTATTATCCTGAATTTCTACAGGACTAGATAAAAAATCACTTTGAGCGTTCCAATCATTTGTTATCATATCTAATAATTCATCAATATCTTTCTTGTTATCTATTTTCTTAAGTCTCTGCGCAAGCTCATGTACATTGTCTCTTATATCTGGAAACTTCTCTTTTAATTTTTTTAATTCATCATTAGATAAATCTGCTGTATTCTTGAAAGTATTCAACATCTCTTGAACATCTGGCAAAGTTTTTTTTCCTTGAGCCGATAAGTTTAACCCAGTATCAATTATCTCGCTCATTGAGTCAAACCCCTTATTAATTGTTGGTACAATTTCTGAATCATAATTATCTGTTATATCAGAAACTAAATTATGCAAATCATCTAATACTTTTCTAGTATCTGTAAGATCCTGCGTGTCCAATATTTTATCTCCACTATTTAATTTATCAATATCTTTATTAGTTCTATCAATTAATTTATCAAGATTATTATCTATATTATCTAACCTATCTATAATTTTAGAAATTGTCCTACTCTCTTGCTTTAACAAATCTCTTTGATTTTCAATTACATCTGCTTGTTTATCAAAAACTTGCTGAAGCTTTTTTATTTCATCATAGCTTTGTAGTGAGTTGTCAATTGAAGGTTTAGGAATTTCTATTTCGCTAATCTTATCAATAGCTTTTTTTATGTTCTTCAATCTAGATTTAGCATCGCTAGCACTAGTCCTAATTGCTTTAGACGTATCTAATATCTGTAACAATGCTTTTTTTTCTACTTCTGGTGATATATTTTCATCAACATTTTTAAGCTCTGTCCCTATAATATCGAGCGTATTTTCACATTCAATAAGGTCTTCTTTAACTTTTGGAGATTCATTCTGCAAATCTCCTTGTGTTTCATTTAGAAAACTTTGTGTATTATTTAAAAATTCAGCAGTTTCATCAACAGTGTCTGCTGCAGTTGGTATAAGCTCATTTGTTTTTATCATTAACTCAGAAGCACTTATTGTTCCATTAATTGCTTCATCTAGCATTTTTTCAATTTCAGGCATATTATCATCTAATTTATATACTGAATCTATTATATTTCTAAGCTCAGATCTGTTATTTTGTATATCTATACCAACCTCATCACATAATCTGAACATTATTCCCGATATACTCTTTGCTATATTCTCATCTAATTGAGTTTTGACACTTTTTACACCTGCATCAGTTATTTTAGATGCAATAACATTTTTCTTCTCATTTACAGTATATATTAACTTAGGTTTTGTAACGTCTTTCTTAACTACAGTCGTAACATCCTCTGAAAAATCTTGTGGTATTTCAATCATTGCATAATACTTTTCATTTGTTAAACCATTTTTGGCAGTTTCTTTGTCTACAAATACCCATCCTAATTGATCATTTTCCTTGAGCTTATCAACTAATTCATCGCCTAAATTTATACTATGTTCTTTGTATACCGTTCCCTTATCTTCATTAACAATTGCAACTTCTATTCCCTTCGTATTAGAATATGGATCCCAGGATGCCTCAATATTTATTAATGAATATAAAGATGGTATTATCATTAAAACTACTACAACAAGCGCTGCCACCCAATTAGTAAATATATTCTTCATATCCCGTTTAAAAATATTTATTATATTCTTCATATTCAATGCTCCTGTCAGAAAATATTTCTTTGTATAGATTATATCACACAAAAATGACCAAGAGTCATTTTTTCTCCAATAATTATTTTCCGTACTTAAAACTTTATTTCTATTCTGGAGAAATTAACTATTATACATTTACCTATTCAATTAAGATGAGATGTATGATAAAAAAATAAAGAAAATGCCCTTAGCTATTATGCTAAAGGCTATAAAATTACTAATAGTTAATCAATTCTTATCTCTTCCTTCTATGTATCAGAATCTGAAATTAGCAATTACTTTTATTAAAATTTAAATGCAGATATTTTTTTAATTAATTTACTTGTACTCTCTTTAGATTCATTTATATTTAATATTATTTTATTAGTTTTCTCATTTATTTCGACTACCTTTTCTGCTATTTCAGTAGTTCCTTCCGCTCCATCTGTGGAAGCTTCTGCAACTTGATCTATTGTTTTTAAAATATCCTGTATGGATGCCAAAAGTTCCTCTGAAGTTGAGCTAAAGTCCGAAACTAAACTATTAACAAATTCTGCATCCTTGCTATATTTATCTGCGACTTCCATCATAGATTTATAATCATTATCTACGTTATTTGAAATAAATTTCAAAAGCTTACTTGAATTGCTTGATAAATCGCCTACAGATTCTGTAACTTTATCAGTAACATTCTTTATTTCAGTAACTACATTCTTAGATTCTTCTGCAAGTTTTCTTACCTCTTCTGCAACAACTGCAAATCCTTTTCCTGCATCACCTGCTCTAGCAGCTTCAATAGCAGCATTCAATGCCAACAAATCTGTTTGTGCGGCAATCTCGATTATAGATTCAGATAATATACTAATTCTAGCTACAATATGAGAGTTTTCAATAGCTTTTTCAAGACCTTCTTTTGTCTCTAAAAATATCGCCTTAGCTTTTTCTTGTGACTCGATTGTATTTTTCTTAACATTATCTGCACTCTTTTGTATTCCTTCAACTGATATTAATCCATCTTGAATTTTTTCCGAGATTCCCTCCACAGCTTTTTCAATTTCATGAGATGTTGCTAACATCTCCTCTGATGATGCAGCCGTTTCTTCCATTCCCGCAGCAATACCCTCTGTACTACTTGAAACCTCTTCTATTGTGCTTGATAGATTATCTATCTTACTATTTATATCATTATTTATATGTATAACATTTTCAGTACTCTCATTGACTTCACTAATTATTAATCTTAAGTTTGATATAAATTTATTTAAACTATTTGCAAGTCCAGCAATTTCATCCTTAGATTTAACTTTAATTTCTTGAGTTAGATCCCCACCTTTTTCTGCAAGTGCATCTAGCTCATTCTTTAAACTTTTTAGTGATGCTACTATTCCTTTAATAATCATAAATGAAATAATTATTGAAAGAATAATTAATACTGAAATAATTATTATCGATATATTCTTTACTTTTTGGTATATATCACTACCCTGCTTAGAAAAATCCGCTCCCATTTCTTGATTATACTTAGACAATTCATTCAATGATTCTGATGCTGAGCTAAAATATTTCTTTGCTTCTCCATTCATAATTTCCATAGCTTCATCAGTTCTTAAATCTCTACTCAAGCTTATAACTTTCTCATGCACCTTCAAATATTGGTTCCAATCATTTTTAGCTGTCTCAAATAATTGCTTATCTTTATCATCATAAAATGTTTTTTCATATTGTTGCATACTGCTTTGGATTTCACTATTCTTCGCTTCCATATCTTTTTCTTTTTGAGCCATTTCATTTTTGTCATTTGATATTATATGTTCATATTCCAGTATTCTAAAATCAGATGTCATCGTATTTATATTTCCTGATTGAATTAACCCAGGAATTAATTCTGTAGACATATTAGCTGAAACTGTATTGATCACACTTAAGTTATTAATTGAATATAAACTTAAAAGAACCATTGAAATAATAAGCATAGATATAAGTGACACTAATTTACCTTTAATCGATTTAAACATTAAAACCCACTCCCCCTTTAATTACATAATAAATATCCAATAAATTTATTTTGTATAAATACTTATTCGATGTTTTTTTACAAAAACCTTTTTAATTTCATTAAAATTTAATTTTTAACTATGATTACAATAATTATATTGTCGTTTCCTTAATTAACATTAAAAACTTTCTTGAATTCAATTCTATTATTTGTAATTTTAGAGGTTTAATTAGTCATGTAATAATATTATAAACAATGGTAAGATTTTAAAATAAAAAATATATTATGTATCCTAATACACGTTTTTTCAAAAAAATAACACATATGTAGCTATTCTTCATAACTAAATATGTGTTATATATAAGACCTTCGCCAAGTTACTAAAATAGCAAACTCAACGAAATTTATTCAAATTTTGGTGCAGGTGACGGGACTTGAACCCGTACGTCCATGTGAACACTACCCCCTCAAGATAGCGTGTCTGCCATTCCACCACACCTGCAAATATAAATTACTCATTTAATGATAATCTATTCTTATTTAAAATTCAAGTAATTTTCATAAAATATTTAAGTTAATTATTAGGCAGAGACTAATAATTAACTTAAGAAATGTACATTTAGGAAGCTTTTCATTAGATCAACTACCTTATCTGCCTCAAAATAATCGTCTTTTTTATCATAAAGATATTGATATATATGATAATATGTGTTTACCTTATCAACATATTTTTTTGTTTCTCCAAAAGGTATATAATCTACACTTTTTCCATCTGAAGAGTATTTTCTATTATCAAGCCATGATTGCACATTAGTTGGTCCTGCATTGTATGCTGCAATTGTTAGATCCATATCTTTATCAAAAGTATCATTCAAACGCCTAAGGTACCAGCATCCCATTTTAATATTATATTCTTCATTATATAGGTCTTCTTTAGTGAATGTATTATATCCCATTTCTTTCGCTGCCCATTGTCCAGTATCAACCGTTATTTGCATAAGACCTACTGCATTTTTATGTGAATGCGCATCATCATCAAATTTACTTTCAGTTTTTATAACTGCTAGTACTAGCAATGGATCTAGATTATACTGCGAACTGTACATATCAACATACTGCTGGTACTTATAAGGAAAAAACTTTTCTTTTATAATATATCTCGAACCTATGCCAATTGCTGCTACAATTACTACTAAGAATACTATTGCACAAAAGGTTTTTCTTAGAAACTTCATTATATTCTCCTTACTTAGCATATTAGTTTTATAAAATCAATAAAATCATAAACTTGCTTCTGCAATTCAATTAAATCAGTATTATTGTCAATAATAATATTCGCAAACTCTTTTTTTTCTTCCATAGACATTTGAGAATTTATTCTACTAACAGTTTCAACTTTAGTTAATTTATCTCTATTCATAACTCTTTGAATTTGAACTGAATTATCCGCATATACAAGTACAATATAATCCATTTCCTCATGCATATTATTTTCAATTAAAGTAGGAGCATCTATTATTACTATTTTTTCATTCTTTTGTTCGTACAATTTTATCTTTTCTTCAATTGATTGTTTAATATACGGCATAATTATACTTTCATATTTTATTCTTTGTTTAGGAAATCTGAATATGTGGTTTCCAAATTCTTTCCTTCTAAATTCACCTCTCCAGTCAAAGAAACCTGCTCCAAATTGTGCCCGAACCATTTCTAATATCTTTGGATTATTTTCAAGTACTTCTTTAGCTATAGCATCTGCATCTATTATTTTTAGTTCTTCTTTACTTAAAATATTTGATACAGTGCTTTTTCCGGTGCCGATTCCACCTGTTAAACCAATCTTAACCATTTTATAAAAACCACCTTTTTTTAATTCCACAATACATTATTTGGCATCGTACCATGTATCTCCAAAATTAACATCCACATCAAGTGCTACTTTTAACTTAATTGCATTTTCCATTTCATAAGCAACTAAATTTTTAACTTCTTCAAATTCGTCTTTTTTTACATTTAAAATAAGTTCATCGTGTACTTGAAGGATTAATTCACTTTTTAACTCTTTTTCATTTAATCTGTTATAAACATTTACCATTGCAAGCTTTATTATATCAGCTGCACTTCCTTGAATTGGTGCATTCATTGCCAATCTATCACCTAAAGCCTTAACTATCTTATTGGAAGATTTTATCTCAGGAATAAATCTTCTTCTATTTAAAATTGTCAATACATATCCCTTTTCTTTAGCTTCCTCTACAACATTTTCAAGATATTCTTTTATCTTAGGATATCTTTCTAAATATATAGACATGTATTCTTCTGCCTCTTTCTTTGTGATCTTTAAATCTTCTGCAAGACTAAACGCACTTATCCCATACACTATCCCAAAATTAACTGCTTTTGCTCTACTTCTCATAAGAGAAGTAACCTCTCCTACTGGGACTTTAAATACTTCCGAAGCAGTCTTTGTGTGAATATCACTATGATGCTCAAATGCATCTATCATATTTTCATCTCCAGCAATATGAGCCAATACCCTTAATTCTATTTGCGAATAGTCACATGAAACCAGTATATCAGTTTCTTCCATTGGTATAAATACTTTTCTTATTTCTCTACCCATTTCATATTTTATAGGAATATTTTGCAAATTAGGTTCTGTGCTTGATAGTCTTCCTGTTGTAGTCACAGTTTGATTGAAGTTTGAATGGATACGCCCATCTTCATCAACCACATTTTTTAAACCTTCTACATATGTAGAATTTATCTTTGTAATTTGCCTATAATACATTATTTTAGGTATTATATCATGCTTATTCATTAGCTTCTCTAAAACTTCTTGGTTAGTTGAATATCCAGTTTTTGTTTTCTTAATGACTGGCAAATCCAATTTTTCAAATAATATCTTTCCTAGTTGCTTAGGAGAACTAATATTAAATTCCTCATCCGCTAATTCATATATTTCTTTTTGTGTCTTATCAATTTCTTTTTTAAACTTAGTCTGTAGCTCATCTAACATACCTTGATTTATGTTAAATCCAATACTCTCCATGGATGAAAGCACATAAATTAATGGATGCTCCACTTCATAATAAAGTTGATCCATATTTTCCTTATGAAGATTTTCTTTTAATTTTTCATAAACCATAGGTAAGTAACTGCAAAGAATTGCCTTAATATTGCTGTCTTCACTGTTAGGATTATCACCAATATAATGATTAACAAGTTCTAGAATTTCATATTTACTCTTTGATGAATCAATTAAATAAGCTGCTATCGCAGTATCAAAATCAAATCCCTTTATTTCAATTTGATTTTTATTTAAAAATGTAACAAAGTTTTTTCCATCATGAATAACTTTTTTAACATTATCATCTTCCATAAGATTTTTTAAAACTTTTAAAGCTTCCTCACTATCCTTAGAACTTATGTCTTTGAAATCTATAATAGTACCCTTATTTTCTTCCCCGAATATTAAATATTCAAGTTTTAATTTAGAATATCTAGATGCATCAGTTAAAGTATAATCTATATAAATTCTATTTCTCATCTCTGAGAATAATGCTTTCATATCTTCAATTGTAGTAATATTTCTCACTTCAATGTTAGATTCTTCCTGAACTGTGTCATCATTAAATTTAGATAATATTGACTTCATCTCAAGTTTAATGAGCATCTTCTTAATTTCTAATATATTTTCTTTATTACTAGAACTTATATCTTCTAAATTTAATTCGATTGGAACTTCTCTCATAATTGTAGCTAATTTCTTAGAAAATATTGCTTGTTCAACATTATTTTCTAAATTTTCCTTAAGTTTTTTCCCTGAAATTTTATCTATATTTTTAATAACTTCTTCAACAGATCCATATTCCTTTATAAGCTTAAAAGCAGTCTTTTCTCCCACTCCTGGAACGCCTGGTATATTATCTGACTTATCTCCCATTAATCCTTTTACATCTATAAATTGCTCTGGAGTCACTTCAAACTCATCCATAAAGCTTTCTTTATCATAAACAGCAGTTTCACTGACACCTTTCTTAGTAATTATAATTTTAGTTTTTTCTGATGCTAGTTGAAGTGCATCACGATCTCCTGTAACTACAAATACTTCTGTATTATTGTCCTCAGCAAATTTTGATACTGTTCCAATCAAATCATCTGCCTCAAAGCCTTCAACTTCAAATATCTTAATTCCCATTAACTTAAATAGTTCTTTAATAATCGGGAATTGTTCCGCAAGTTCTGGCGGCATCTTATTCCTACCTGCTTTATATTCAGAATACTCTTTATGTCTAAAAGTTGGTGCTTTCAAATCAAAAGTAGCAATTATACTATCTGGATTAATTTCATCCTTCATTTTAAGTAGCATATTTATAAAACCATAAATGGCATTAGTATTTATTCCATCACTATTTGTAAGAGGAGGCAAAGCATAAAAAGCCCTATTCATAAGTGAATTTGAGTCTAAAACCAATAATTTTCTCATTAGAAACCTCCTGAAATTTAACATAAAAATTTACTCAACTAGAAATATTATTATCTACTTCAAGTCATTATTTAAACTCATTATACTATATTGTATAACTTAAAGTATATATGTATCTTGTTGTGTAATGAATTTATCTCATATTATTTCCATAATTATTAGTAATAATTCTTATTTTGTATATTCTTTATTTTACTATAGTAGATAACTTGCAAAAATTGTTATAATGTTAATTATAGATCGTAATTCCAAATGCAAAGTATTTTAAATTAACCAGTACTATAAAAATCTATTATGTAATGAGGTGATATAATTGTTAGATAACCTTTTATCTAAATATGCTAAACTTGCTATTATCAAAGGTGTAAATATACAAAAAGATGGACTTTTAGTTATAAATAGCCCTATTGAGTGTAGTAACTTTGCAAGGCTACTTGCGGATGAAGCCTATAAATCTGGTGCTTCTGATGTAGTTATAAATTATAATGATGAAAAATTCAATAAGATACGATTTAATAATTCTTCAAAGGAAATTCTTTCTATTACGCCAAAATTTGAAAAAGATAAATATGACTATTACGTAGAAAATAATGCAGCATTTTTGAGTATTTCCGCATCTGATCCAGATATTTTCAAAGATGTAGATTCGGATAAAATATCGGCATACCAAAAAGGCAGACGTACAGCCTTAGAGAAATATCATAGCGCATGTACTTCCAACAAAAATGCTTGGTGCATAGTTTCAATTCCAACTGAAAACTGGGCAAAAAAAGTCTTTAGTGAATCTAACTCATGTGAAGCAATTGAAAAATTATGGGATGCAATTTTTACTGTTATGAGACTTAAAGAATCCGATCCTATAGATGCATGGAATAAACACACTAACCTTCTTCATGATAAGGTATTAGAATTAAATTCCTATAAATTTAAATATCTTCATTTTACAAATTCTCTTGGAACTGACTTAAAAATAGGATTAGTTCAAGATCATATTTGGTGCGGGGGTGAGGATATAACACAAGATGGTCTGAGATTTATTGCTAATATGCCTACAGAAGAAGTTTATACTACCCCTAAATTGGATGACGTAAACGGAATTGTTTTTAGCTCAAAGCCTTTAAGCTATTGTGGAAATTTAATAAACAATTTTTCCTTAACATTTAAAAATGGTAAAGTTGTAGCTTGTTCTGCTGAAACTGGATTAGATATTTTAACTGAGCTTCTTAATACAGACGAAGGTTCAAGATATCTAGGTGAGGTTGCCTTAGTTCCATATAATTCTCCAATTTCAAATTCAAATATAATTTTTTATAATACATTATATGACGAAAATGCTTCATGCCATTTGGCTCTTGGTTCTTCATATCCTTGCTGTATAAAGAAAGGAGAAAAAATGACAAGAGAAGAATCAATTCTATCTGGTTCAAATGTATCGTTGATACATGTTGATTTTATGATAGGAACTAAAGATACAAATATAACTGGTATTACACCAGCTGGTGAAGAAATTAAAATTTTTAATAATGGTAATTGGTTTTAATATTTTTTAATAAAATAAAAATACAGGATTGATTTTACAACCCTGTATTTTTATTATTTATTTTTTAGGCTTGCTTCGTTCTTTATTATTAGCATATGTCTTCAATTCATTATTGAGAGCATCTACAATATTATTATACTTTGCCTTAAAGGCGCGCCTAGCCATAAATCTTTGAATCCATAATGACATATATCCAAAAAACTTATCTGTTGACTGTTCTTCTTCAAATACTAATTTGGTTGTGCCATCTTTTTGCCCTTTGAAATTATATGTTGATATACATGTTGTAAAATCAGTTGAGGTAGTAATTTGATATTTTTCATTTTTTGCATATCCTGTTATTTCAACTGTACATTCTACTGGATTAGGCCTACCAGTATTTATGCTCTTTTGAATCTTACATCCTGTCGCATCTTCTTCGTTAAAATCCGAAAAATCTTTCTTTGCATTTTTTATAAAAATATGGAACACATCTTCTACTGGATAATTTAATATTCCAATAGCTTTCATTTTGAATTCCCCCTCTAATGAATTTACTTTATTATTTTCCAGTAAAATATTCTATCCCTATTGCTTCTCGAACTTCTCTAAGAGTATTAGCTGCCACTTCTCTAGCCTTGTTACTACCATCCTTTAGCATTTTATATACTGCATCTATATCTTTTTCAAACTCAATTCTTCTATTTCTTATTGGTTCCAATTCAGCCTGTAAAATTTCATTTAAGTATTTTTTTACTTTTACATCACCAAGACCACCACGTTTATAATGCTCTTTCATTTCTTCAACAGCATTTTTATCAGTTGCAAATACATCTAGATAAGTAAATACAGTATTTCCTTCTATTTGCCCTGGATCTTCTACTCTTATATGATTAGGATCTGTATACATTGACATTACTTTTTTCTTAATTGTATCAGCATCATCAGATAGATAAATACAATTTCCTATTGACTTACTCATTTTAGCTTTTCCATCCGTTCCAGGTAATCTTCCTGCATTAGAACTTGGAAGTACTGCTTCTGGCTCAACTAGAACTTCTCCATATATAGAGTTAAAACTTCTAACGATTTCCCTTGTTTGCTCAATCATAGGCAGTTGATCTTCTCCAACTGGTACTGTGTCTGCTTTAAATGCTGTAATATCAGCTGCTTGACTTACTGGATAAATAAGAAACCCTGCCGGAATACTATTTTCAAAATTTTTCTGTTTTATTTCTTGCTTAACTGTTGGATTTCTTTCTAACCTTGATAAAGTAACAAGATTTAAGTAATGCATTGTTAATTCATTTAGTTCTGGTATCTGTGATTGTACAAATATATTTGATTTGCTTGGATCAATTCCAACTGCTAAATAATCGAGTGCAACTTCCGTTAAACTATTTCTTATCTTCTCAGGATTTCTTGCATTATCTGTTAAAGCCTGCTGATCTGCAATCATTATAAAACTTTCATATAAGCCTGATTCTTGAAGTACAACTCTATTTTTTAAAGAACCTATATAGTGTCCTATATGTAATTTACCTGTTGGTCTATCTCCTGTTAATATTACTTTCTTACCCATTCCAAATTCACTCCTAAACCTCAAAACTCATTAAACTTCTGACTTAGTTTTACTTTCAACTACTTTATTAATTACATCTACTCTTTTATCTCCTAAGACATTAGCTATCTTAACTGACATATTTTTTTCTTTATATATAGCTTCTCTATTAGCATCAACTATCTTCATAATTCTTTCTTCCATCTTTTCATGTGAAATTAGGTCATCATAATATGTATCCACAATGTCCTTTAAACATGTTGCTAATTCTCTTGGATTTCTATAAACTGCTCTCATTTCTTACTCCTTAAATATAACAAAATAATTTTTATATAATTTATATCAATTCAAAATTCTCATCCCTTATCTGAAAATTATGAACTAACCGCATGTATTAATATAAGTTAAAATAAATTCCACCTTAAAATTATTATTTAATATAAATCTTTAACTTAATGTTCCATAAATACTTATATTATAACAAATAAGTTTCGCTTTATTATATCATTATACATAGTAAAATTCTATATTCAAAAATAAAGACTACCTTAAAATGCAATTTTTAAGATAGCCTATAAAGTTCTAATTTTCAAACCTACTGATTAACTTGCTTATTTAATACTAATTGAAAAATCATTAGGCACTATCATTACAATACATTTGGCACGTTTGACAACATTAGTAGTTACTGAGCCAATCATTCGATTTAAACCTCTTTTAGTAGATTTAGTCATAACGATTACTCCTATATTTTCTTCGTTTGCTTTCTTTATTATTTCATCTCCTGGATATCCAAAAGTAAAATAAGTTTCTGTCTTATAATCTTTCATTTTTTCTTTAGCTGCTTGTAATATTTCTTCACCCAATTCTTGTGCAAATTTTATCTCATCAGCAACTATCATTTCATTTATCAGTACTAATTCTTTAACATTCATTATTATAATTTCAATTGAATCTTTATCGGGAAATATTTCTTTTACAAATTCTAAAGAATGCATACTTCTTTCTGTTCCGTCTATTGGTATTAACACTTTCCTTTTATTCATATATACTCCCCCTTAAATATCTCGATATTATAGTATTCTACACATTAGCAATAATATCCTCTATTTCACCTTAATGAATATATAATTTTTTGCTTATCTGTATAAATTCCCATTTCTAATTTAAGTATACCCTGAAATAATCATTTTTATAAATTTATAGGGCATATCTACATATAAAACTTTTTATATATGCAAATATACCCTTATTTTATTTATATTTTTATTCTATAATTTCTCCATTAGTAGAAATAGTTACTACTTGCCAAGGAATCATTTTATCACTTGCCTTTAATGCATTTTTCACAGCATTTTCTATTCCACCACAGCATGGAACTTCCATTCTTACAACAGTAACACTTTTTATATCATTCATCTTCAAAATTGTCGTTAGCTTTTCTGAATAATCTCCCTCATCTAGTTTTGGACATCCTATTAATGTAATTTTGTTTCTAATAAACTTATTATGAAAATCTCCATATGCATAGGCTGTACAATCTGCTGCTATAAGTAAATTAGCATTATTAAAATATGCTGCATTTGGAGAAACAAGTTTAATCTGCACAGGCCATTGATTCAATTGTGATACTATCTCACCCTCAGTTCTCGCATCCTTCACTTCAATCTTCTTATGGCTTAACATTCTGGATTGTGAACCTGGGCATCCAAATTGAATTGTTTGATTCTTGTTTAACTCTAATTTCTTTTGCTCAGTATTTCTTTTCTCCATGTTTATCTTTACAGCTTCTTCATCATAAGCAGCTGCTTCTCTCTCTTCGAAAGAAATAGCATTAGTTTCACATGAAGGAAGACAATCTCCAAGCCCGTCACAATAATCATCCCTTAATAATTTTGCCTTTCCATCTACTATACCTATAGCTCCTTCATGACAGGCACTTGCGCAGACACCACATCCGTTACATTTCTCTTCATCTATTTTAATAACTCTTCTTATCATAAAATTCTCCTCCTAAATCTCACACTCATTTAAATTCACTAATCATTAATTTTTGACCATACATTAATAATTGAAATATAGCATTTAAATAAATCAATTAACTTATAGAATTATTATAATAGAATGTTCATGTAAAATCCGTTTCATTTGATACAGAAATATTAATTATCAATTTTTAATTTTCTAACAATGTTAAGTTTTTTAAACTGAAGTCCAATATTTTAGCTGAGTGTGTTAATGCTCCTACAGATATGTAATCAACACCTATTTCAGCTATTTCTTTAATATTATTAAGTTCAACGTTTCCTGAGAACTCTATTATGGCTCTTTTTCCTATTATTTCAACTGCTTCTTTAGCTATCTCTAGATTCATATTGTCAAGCATTATTATATCTGCGCCTGCTAAAAGTGCTTCCTGTACCATTTCTAAATTTTCAGTTTCTACCTCTATTTTTCTAACAAATGAAGAATTCTTTCTAGTTAGCTCTATAGCCCTTTTTATTCCACCAGCCGCACTAATATGATTGTCTTTAATCATTATACCATCAGATAAATTAAATCTATGATTACATCCACCTCCAATCTTTACAGAATATTTCTCTAATATCCTTAAATTTGGTGTTGTTTTTCTTGTATCTAATAATTTTGCATTTGTGTGTTTTATTTCTTGTATAAATCTATTCGTTAATGTAGCTATTCCACTCATCCTTTGAAGTAAATTTAGAGCAATCCTTTCCCCAACTAATAAGCTTCTCGTATTACCTTTTAGAAAAGCAACTCTGTCTTTTACATGTGCATTATCTCCATCACGCTTATAAAATTCGATCTCCACATTTCCTAATAAATCAAATACTCTTCTAAATACTTCAAGGCCTGCAACTATGCCTTCTTCCTTGCAAATTAATTCTACTGTAGAGATATTTTCTTCTCCTATGATTGAATTTGTGGTTATGTCATCGCTTGGACAATCTTCAATAAGTGCATCTTTTATTATTTTATCTATAACTAAATAATTTATCATCTAACTTTCCACCCTTTTCTTTTATAGTTCTCACAGTTATCTCTTTATTTTCTTCTTGTAATTCATCCCATGATTTTTCTAATCTCTCCACAGGAAAAACCTTAATTTCCAAATAATCCACAATGTTGTTAATTGATATTGCAGCTCTTCTTGAAAATACAAGTCCTTCAAGTAATGAATTACTTGCGAGTCTGTTAGCACCATGTACTCCTGTACAGCTTGTCTCTCCAACTGCATATAGGCTTTTCATAGATGTTTTAGAATCCAAATCTACTTTTATTCCTCCCATAAAAAAATGCTGAGCTGGAGAAACCTTAATAAATTCTTTTGTTATATCTGTTCCTCTTTTTAAGCATTCCTCATAAATAGTTGAAAATCTATTTATTATATAATCTTTTCCCAAAAACCTTATATCTAAATTTACATAAGGTACTTCTGTCTCTTTTATCTGATTATATACTGCTTCTGATACCACATCCCTCGGCAAAAGCTCATTTATGAATCTTTCCCCTTTTATATTTGTAAGAATTCCACCTTCCCCTCTTAGAGATTCTGATATCAAAAATTTCCTCTTATTTTCACCTTCTTCATAAAATGCTGTCGGATGAATTTGAATATAATCCATATCCTTTAATTCTATACCGTGTCTTATTGCTGATGCTATTCCATCTCCTGTCAATATTCTCTGATTAGTTGAATTATTAAATAATCCACCTATGCCTCCAGTTGCCAATACAACAGCTTTTGCATAAACATTTATTTGCTCATCTTCTCTTATTAACATGGCTCCAATGCAATTATTTTCTTTTTCTATAATATCTACAAAATGAGTATTTTCATAAACACTTATATTTTCTCTCTTTTTCACTTTATCAATTAAAATTTTTGCAGCACTTTCTCCTGTATTATCCTTTGTATGGACTATCCTATTTACAGAATGAGCGCCTTCTTTTGTAAAGTTTAAACTTCCATCTTCATTTCTATCAAAAGCAATTCCCATTTCAATCAATGATTCTACGTTAACCATAGATTCATTAATTAAAGTTTCAACAGCCTCCAAATCATTTTTATATCTTCCTGCTTTTAAAGTATCCTCTATATATAGTGGAATATCCTCAACACCTTTTGCAACAGATATTCCCCCTTGTGCCAGATAAGTGTTACTACAAGTAATCTTATCTTTGCATACAATCAAGACATTTAAATCTTTCCTTAAATTTAATCCACAATAAAGACCTGATACCCCTGAACCTATTATTAGAACATCAACAAACTTATTCATATTTTTCCTAATTACTTCTAACATCTTGCGATGCAAGTAAATGCATATTTTCTAACGATTTTAACGCCTTTTTTCTAACATTTTCTTCTATAATCATTTCATTTTTCATATTCAATAAGGCATCATATAAATTTTCAAGGGTTGTCTTTTTCATGTCTTGGCAACATATTTTATCTCCTGGTATAAAGAAATTTTTATTAGGATTCTTTTTCTTTAATTCATGTAAAATCCCTTCTTCTGTCGCTATTATAAAATCGGTTCCTTCATCTTTAGTCGCATAATCTATTATTCCACTTGTACTCCCTATATAATCTGCAATATCTCTGATTTCCTTTGTGCATTCAGGATGGACTAATACTTTTGCATTTATATGCTTTTCTTTTTCAATCAATATATCTTCTCTGCTTACCTTATTATGGCACCTACAAAATCCATCCCATAATATGAACTCTTTTTCCGGGAAAAACTCCGATATATATTCACCTAGATTCCTATCAGGTAAAAACATAATCTTTTTATTAGATATCTTCTTTAATATTTTCAATGCACTTGAAGAAGTCACAGCTACATCACAATGAGCTTTCACATTACACGTTGAATTTATATAGCAAACTACATAAGCATCTGGATGCTTTTCCTTTAGTTCTAATAAAGCCTTGCCGCTTGCCATATCTGCCATAGAACATCCTGCACTAGGACATGGCATTAAAACAGTCTTATTCGGTGATAAAACTTTTGCACTCTCTGCCATAAATCTAACCCCGCAAAACATTATAACTTCCTCTTTGCAATCTCTAGCTATTTCACTTAAATAATAAGAATCTCCTACATAATCTGCTAAGTCTTGTATAATTCCTGGTTGGTAATAGTGTGCAAGAATAAGAGCATTCTTTTCTCTCTTTAACTTTAATATTTCTTTTGCTAAATCCATCGCCATGTTTATTTACACCTCTTTTAATTAATTTTACAGGTGTATATACACCATTGAAAATAATTATAACACCACAATTTTTAATATTCAACAGATTTCATTGCCTTATTTAACCTACAAAAAATCATTTTATTTTTCTTGACAGCTAAAAGTTATAGTTGTATTATTGTATTAACAACTTAGTACAACAATACAGTAGTACAATTTACGAAGGAGTGAGACTATGTCATGGGATTTTAATGACGATAGACCAATTTACATGCAGCTAATGGAACAAATACAACTTAGAATCGTTTCTGGCATATACAAAGCTGGTGAAAAATTGCCATCAGTTAGAGATATGGCAGGTGATGCAGCTGTTAATCCTAATACAATGCAGAAAGCATTAACAGAACTTGAGAGAACTGGTTTAGTATTTTCTCAAAGAACTAGTGGCAGATTTATTACGGAGGACGTTAATATGATTAAAAATATAAGAAATGGTTTAGCAAGAGATCAAATTGAAAAATTTCTTCACAATATGGAAAAAATAGGTTATACCAATCAAGAGACAATCCAACTTATAGAAATTATATCAAAGGAGATGAAATAATGGATAATGCTGATAATAAAACATTGTATAACTCTAGCGAAAGTGATACAATGTCTACTTTTACAAATAACAATATGGATAATGTCCCTATTTTAGAATGTAAAAATTTATTTAAAACCTATTCTAATACTGAGGCATTAAAAGGGATAAATCTAAAAATCAATCGTGGCAGAATTGTCGGACTTTTAGGTCCAAATGGCAGTGGTAAAAGCACACTAATAAAGTTGGCAAATGGTCTTTTAACTCCATCAAATGGAGAAATATTAATATCAGGAAATAAACCTGGAATTGAAACAAAGAAAATTGTTTCATATCTTCCAGAAAGGACTTATCTTAATGACTGGATGAGAGTTTCAGACATTATTAGCTTTTTTCAAGACTTCTACGATAATTTCAATCCTGAGAAAGCTTACAATATGTTATCAAAACTCAACATTAATCCCAACGATAAATTAAAAACTATGTCAAAAGGTACAAAAGAGAAAGTACAACTTATTTTAGTTATGAGTAGAGAGGCCGATTTATATTTATTAGATGAACCTATCGCAGGTGTTGATCCTGCTGCCAGAGATTATATTTTAAATACAATAATCACTAATTACAATGAAAATGCCACTATAATTATATCTACTCACCTTATTTCTGACATTGAAAGAATATTAGATGATGTAGTATTTATATCATATGGAAATATATTCTTAACTAAAAGTGTTGATGAAATAAGAGAAAATGAAGGCAAGAGTGTTGATGCTCTATTTAGGGAGGTATTTAGATGTTAGGAAAATTAATGAAGTATGAGGTGAAAGCAACTGGCAGAACCCTTATACCGCTATATTTAGTATTATTAGCATTTGCTATCATTAATAAAATTTTTATCGGAACTGGTCTATCCCATAAACTTCAAGGATTTGGTTCAATCCCATTTATACTAAGCATCTTTGGATACGGATGTACTATGGCTGCTGTATTCATAGTCACCTTTTTCATAATTATCCAAAGATTTTATAAAAATCTGCTTGGTGATGAAGGATATTTAATGAACACCCTTCCAGTGAGCACCATCACAAACATTACAAGCAAACTTTCAATTGCCACTTTTTGGACTATAATAAGTGGAATTGTAGCCATACTTTCAATAATTATTATGGCATTTGACCCTAGGGCTTTTGGTCAATTCTTTTCTGAAACTTTTAGGGCTCTTTCAGAAGGTTATGCTAAAATAGGAATACAAATTTATGTAATTATTATAGAATTATTAATTGCTATGATATTTCAGTTTGTAAAATTTATTAGTATGATTTATGCTTCTATATCAATTGGGCATATATTTAGTAAGCATAGAATTCTTTCATCTTTCGGGGCATTCATAATATTAAATTTAATTGCAGGTGCAATATCCTCATCTATTGGGATAGCTTTTTCATCCTCTAGACTGCCTGATTTACTAAGAAATATTGAATCTCTTTGGCCTATTAATTTATTTTTAATATCTATCACAGTATTTAATATAATCTTCATAATAGTTTATTTCATAATAACAAGCTATATATTAAAAAATAAATTAAATTTAGAATAAAAAATGCTATTTTAAATATATAATCTTAGTATGGTGCCAACTTGTATAAAAAGCTAAATACAAACACTAATTCTTACCAAGATAGTATATTTATTTATAAATATTAAAAAAGCGACTATTGAAATAATTTTCGATAGTCGCTTTTAATATGCAAATTTTTTAGTCATTTTCTATGCATTTTTATAAATTGTTAAATATTTTATATTGACTTATTCCTCATTTTATTACATAATTACATATAACTTAATAGGTAAATAACTAAGATAGAGGCGCGAAATTTAAGAGTATTATTATGGAGGTAAGCTCATTGAAGTAATAAGAAAGGAACTTTCGCCGAAGTAAATAGCTGATTGCTTTAATACTATTTGCTGGGCTTGTATAAAATATATACAAGACTGCCACAACTTATTTTGTGGAGAGCTATTTTTAATGTAAATGTCGATATTCGTCATATTTTTAAAATGTGTAACTTTCGTATTTATGTCATGAGTATGCTCTCATGGCTTTTTTTATTGTTTTAATTTTTATATTATCTTAGTTACTTGCTTATGGAAATTTAAAACCATAATGGAGGATAGAAAAATGAGTGAAGAAAATCACGAATTAAAGAGAAGTTTAAAAGCAAGACACTTAAACATGATAGCCATAGGCGGATCTATTGGTACCGGTATATTCCTTGCAATGGGTGATACTCTCCACCAAGCTGGTCCTGGTGGTGCATTAGTAGCTTATGCACTAGTAGGTATAATGGTATACTTTTTAATGACAAGCTTAGGAGAAATGGCAACTCATATGCCAATATCTGGTTCATTTAGCTCATATGCTAATAAATTTATTGATCCAGCTCTTGGATTTGCCCTTGGCTGGAACTACTGGTACAACTGGGCTATAACAATTGCAGCCGAAATGGTTGCCGGTGCTCTGTTAATGAAATACTGGTTTCCAGATGTAAATGCCCTATATTGGAGTATTTTATTTTTAGTGATTATAGTGGGATTAAATATCCTATCATCTAAGGCATATGGTGAATCAGAATACTGGTTTGCTGGAATTAAGGTTGTTACCGTTCTTATATTCATAGTAATTGGTGTTTTAATGATTGTAGGAATAATGGGTGGAGATAAAGTAGGATTTCACAATTTCACAATTGAAGATGGACCTTTTCATGGAGGAATCAAATCAATATTTTCTATTTTCTTAATCGCAGGTTTTTCATTTCAAGGCACTGAACTTATTGGGATTGCTGCAGGTGAAAGTGAAGATTCTGAGAAGAATATTCCAAAAGCTATAAAATCAATCTTTTGGAGAATATTAATATTTTACTTAGGTACAATTATTGTATTAGGAGCAATAATACCATTTACTGAGGCTGGTCTTGATACAAGCCCATTTACAATGGTATTTGAAAAAGCTGGTATTGCAGGTGCTGCTTCATTGATTAATGCAATCATATTAACTTCTGTATTATCTGCTGGTAACTCTGGTATGTATGCATCAAGTAGAATGCTTTATGCAATGGCTAAAGAAGGCATGGCTCCTAAAGCTTTTGCTAAAATAAATAAAAGAGGTGTACCTATAAATGCTGTACTTTTAACTACATTAATAGCTTCTGCTTGCTTTTTAACAGGTCTATATGCAGAGAGCACTGTTTATGTTTGGCTAGTTGCAGCATCTGGTCTTGCTGGATTTATAGCTTGGGTAGGTATCGCAATATGTCACTATCGATTTAGAAAAGCATATATTTATCAAGGAAGAGATTTAAATGAGTTAAAATATAGAGCTAGTTTATATCCATTTGGTCCGATATTAGCATTATTAATGTGTATTATTATAATAATAGGTCAAGGATATTCATACATTACTCCTGAGGCGATTGATTGGAATGGATTAATTGCAGCTTATATAGGACTTCCATTATTCTTGATCTTATACGTAGGTTATAAAATAAAGAATAAGTCTAAAGTTATTCCTTTAGATAAAGTTGATTTAGACTTTTCTGATAAATAGTAACACAAAGTAAGATCATACTTTTTAAGTTTAACTTTCACTTGAACTTTCTATTTTAGCTTTAAATATTATATTTCTCTGGAAATAAGAAGAGTATCTCAACTATTTTTGAGATACTCTTCTTTCTATATTATCCTATTCATTAATTATATAAGGTACAGTTACAATAACTACATTTCTCATCTTAAGTATAGATCTTCTTAAAAGTATTGATGTTTGATTATGAAGTGTCTGATGCCACCATTTATGTATAATAAATTGAGGCATTACTATTGTTATTACTTCGTGTTTCTTTAAGTGCTTATGTTTTTCTTCCACATACGCTAAAAGTTTTTCGTTAACATTTCTGTATGGCGCATTTTCTATGACCAATTGAGCTGCTATCCCAAGCTTATTATACTTTTCTATTAGTTTCTTTGTGACTTCTTCATCTGTACTAACATGATAAACTTCTATGTTCTCCCCAAGAGTTAAAGCGCAATTTAAACTCTTAATGAAAGATTTATTAATTGTTTGAACTGGCACAATAACATGTTTTGTTATTGCTTCTCTTACAATTAAACTCTCTAAACCTGTTTCTATTTTTAAGTTCTCTCTAACTTTAGTATAGTGTCTTCTAACTCTTAACATTCCTGTTACAAGTATCGGTATGCATACAAGCACAATCCATGCTCCATGCTTAAACTTCTCTACACCTATTATTATGCATGTTGCTGCTGTAACAGCTGCCCCTAACCCATTTATAAACGCTTTATGTCTCCAATGCCCTTCCTTGCTCTTAGTCCATTTTCTAAACATTCCAAATTGTGATAATGTGAATGATATAAATACACCAACCGCATATAAAGATAACAACATATGAGTACTACCATCTGCAATATAAACTAAAAGTGATGATACTAGAAATAACAATACTATTCCATTTGAAAAACTTAATCTAGTTCCCCTTTTCCCAAGTTGTCTTGGAACATATCCATCCTTAGCTAATATTGATAACAGTAGCGGCAAATCTGAAAATGCAGTATTAGCTGCAAGTGTAAGAATAATAGCTGTTGTAGCTTGTACTATAAAAAACATTAAACTGTTTTGTCCAAAAACTTGGATCGCTATTTGTGCTATTACTGTAATATCTTGACCTGGAACTGCTTTGTACATTGTTGAGAGGTATGATATCCCACCAAATATAATAAAAACAATACAAGCTAATGTTCCTAATACTATTTTCGCATTCTTCTGAGCTGGATTTTTAAAATTAGGTATTCCATCACTTACCGCTTCGATACCTGTCAAAGCAGTACATCCTGAAGAAAAGGCCTTTAGGAATAATAACAAAGTTAAATCTCCAGCTGCTTGTGGAACTACATATAATTGCTCTGGACTTTCTTTCAACACTAATACTTTGAATACTCCTGTTATTATCATTATTATTATTGATAATATAAATAAATATGTTGGTATTCCAAATAACTTAGATGAATCCCTTATTCCTCTAAGATTCCCTAATGTTATTAACCCTATTACAAAAATAGCTATTAACGGTTGATACGGCAACAAGGCTGGAATCGCTGATGTTATTGCAGCTGCTCCTGCACAGGTACTAACTGCAACAGTTAATAAATAATCAATTATTAATGATGACGCTGCCACCAATCCTGGAAGCTTACCTATATTTTCGCTCGCAACAATATACGATCCGCCCCCATGAGGAAAATTATCGATTATTTGTCTATATGAAAACACTATTATTCCTAATAAAACTGTAATTGCTATTGCTATTTCTATCATGGATCCATATGCACGCATACCAAGAATAGGTATAAGAACTAATAGTATTTCTTCACTTGCATAAGCTACCGATGAAATAGCATCACTTGATAATATTGGCAGCCCCCAAATAACACTAAATTTTTCTTCAGCTAATTCGTTAGTTTTAAGAGCTCTTCCAATCAATAATGATTGAATTTTTTTAAACATAATTCTTCCCCCATATTGTAAAAATTACTATGCAATTTCAACTTTATACAACAGGTAATAAAAAGGATTTTCTCCTCCTTTTTTATTACCTGCTATTACAACATACAGATTATATATCTATATATTATTGATGTAAATATATTTATTTTTATAAATACGTTTTCAATACAACTTTATTTTTAAATATTTTTCGACAGTACGATTTTGTCTTTACTACTTACTGTATTCTAACTAAAAAGAAAGAAGATAACTAGTTTCATACCAGCTATCTTCTTCTATTATTTATCTTATATTAATTTATCTTAAGAACATTGCCATATCATCTTCAACATTTGTAATTCCACCTATACCAAAGTTTTCTACTAAAACATTAACTACATTTGGTGAAAGGAATGCAGGAAGAGTTGGTCCTAAGTGAATATTCTTTACTCCTAAGTGTAATAGAGATAATAATACTATTACTGCTTTTTGTTCATACCATGCAATATTAAATGCTATTGGTAATTCATTTATATCTTCAAGACCGAATACTTCTTTAAGTTTCAATGCAATTACTGCTAATGAGTATGAATCATTACATTGTCCTGCATCTAAAACTCTTGGAATTCCACCTATGTCTCCTAAATCTAACTTGTTGTATTTATATTTTGCACAACCAGCTGTTAATATAACAGTATCTTTTGGAAGAGCTGCTGCAAAGTCTGTGTAGTATGATCTAGCTTTTTGTCTACCATCGCAACCTGCCATAACGAAGAATTTCTTAATTGCTCCAGTTTTTACTGCATCAACTACTTTATCAGCTAAAGCTAATACTTGGTTATGAGCAAATCCACCAACGATTTCTCCTTCTTCAATTTGAGTAGGTGCTGCACATCTCTTAGCTTGTTCAATAATTACAGAGAAATCTTTCTTTCCATTTTCATCAGCTGCAATATGAGAGCATCCTTCATAACCTGCTGATCCAGTAGTATATAATCTTCCTTTGTAACTATCTCTTGGAGGAACTATACAGTTTGTAGTCATAAGTATTGGTCCATTAAAGCTTTCAAATTCTTCTGGTTGTTTCCACCATGCATTTCCGTAGTTACCTACTAAGTGTGAGTATTTCTTTAAATGTGGATAGTAGTGAGCTGGTAACATTTCAGAATGTGTATACACATCTATTCCTGTTCCTTCTGTTTGAATTAATAGTTGTTCTAAGTCTTTTAAGTCATGTCCTGAAATTAATATTCCTGGATTTGTTCCAACTCCAATATTTACTTTTGTTATTTCTGGATTACCATAACTTTCTGTATTAGCTTTATCTAATAACGCCATCCCATCAACACCAACTTTTCCTGTTTCTAAAGTTAATGCTATATATTCATCTATTGTTACGTTGTTATTAGCAGTTAATGATAATGCTTTTTGCATAAATGCACATATATTTTCATCTTCATACCCTAAAGCATTTGCATGTTTCATGTATGCAGATAAACCTTTTAATCCATAAGTAATAAGTTCTCTTAAACTTCTGATGTCTTCATTTTCAGTAGCTAATACACCAACAGTCTCTGCTTTAGCTTCCATTTCTTCTCTTGTTTCTGCATTATATAACGCAGCTGCACTTAAGCTTTCTTTGTTAGCTAATTTTCCTAATAATTCTTCTTTTATTTTTAAAGTATCTTTTACTCTTCCATAAAATACTTCTTTATCAAAGTTAGCATTAGTTATAGTAGTGAAAAGATTCATTGTTACTGTAGTATTAATAGCTTGTGATACAACGATACCTTCTTCTCTAGCTTTTGTTGCAACTTCTGATAAACCTCTTGTTACATATATTAATAAGTCTTGCATTTTTGCTAGGTCTGGAGTCTTACCACACACACCTTTTACAGTACATCCTGTACATCCTGCTGCTTCTTGACATTGAAAACAAAACATTTTATTATCCATATTGAAATCTCCTCCACACACTTAATTTTTATCAAATAAATTTTTATAAATTTCTATATCAGTTAGGTACATTCCCTCGAATCACCTTATGAATCTATTTTACAATGAAATTATAAAATACTCTGTTTCATTTGTTACGACTCAGAAATCTTTTGAAATTATTTTTATAAATACATAAAAATAACCTAGAATCCATATATACTCTAAGTCACCATAAATTAAAGTTATGGTAATTACTTTAAATGATAGCAATACAAAGAAATAGAATACATATATGTGGAGCAGGCATTGAAAAATAAGCTGTTGGAATATCTTAATGGCAGGTTGTTTCACTTTTGCTTGTCCTGTGCTTGCCACAGGAGCATGCAGAAGTGATGCAACCTTCCATTTAGATATTATCAGCGAGATTTTTCATAGTCCTGAGGAACATATATGTATTCTATTTCGATTGTTCGTTTCCTCATTTTAAGTTCTTTGTGATACATTTAATTCTAGCAGAAATGTATTCCACTCCAATAAATACGTTCTTTGATGATAGTTTTTTCTGGGAATTCTACATCCTTTAATGCCCACTTTTTATATTCTTCAAATCCAACTCTATCAATTATATAACCAATATGCTCTTTTCCACCTGGAGCATCTTTGTCTATATATTCTTCAACAAATTTATAAGTATTTAATATTATTTTAATTATACTTTGCTCATCAGCCCAAATTAAGAAATCTTCTGCAAGACGAGGGTTCTTCTTACCTGATCTTCCCATAAGAACTAACTTATAATATTTTTCTTTGCTTCTTGTCCATGCTCCTGTAGGACATGCATTTGCACATTCACCACAACCAATACATTTTTCTTTATTTCTTACGATTTTATAGTTAATAGCTTCAAGTGCTCCTACTGATTTTTTCTTACAAGCTTTCACACATGCCATGCAACTTACACATCTATCAATATTATATTGTGGTTCTGTCATTCCAATTATCCCAAAGTCATGTGTTCTTGCTTTAATACAATCATTAGGACATCCTGTTAATGCGATTTTAAAATGTAAATCATTTGGGAAAATAGCTTTTTCTATTTTCTTTGCAAAATTAGTTGTATTATAATTAGCAAACGGACAAACATTGTTTCCAACACATGCTGATACATTTCTAGTTCCTGCAGCAGTATATCCTTTGCCTGGTATTTCTTGATTTATTTCTAATTTTTCAATAATTGGTTGTAACAATTCATTTACTTTATCCATATCCTCAAAGCTTATACCTGGTACTTCAAAACCTTGACGTGTTGTTATATGAACAGTTCCATCACCATACTTTTGTGATATTTCTTGTATCATTCCTAATAATTCCGCATCTAAATGCCCCCCAGGAACTCTAATTCTAGAGGCAGTTATCCCTCTTTTTTTAGTGACTCTAAAAGCATTTTTCTTGATTGCCTTTGTATTTAA
This sequence comes from Clostridium sp. YIM B02569, assembly GCF_022320765.1. Taxonomy (NCBI): domain Bacteria; kingdom Bacillati; phylum Bacillota; class Clostridia; order Eubacteriales; family Clostridiaceae; genus Clostridium; species Clostridium sp. YIM B02569. Next base: position 170,811 of record NZ_JAKJJX010000008.1, read on the forward strand.
ATCCACAACTAACCCCTCCTAATCTATTAAGAATTTGCCTTTTGAATAATTAAAAACAGGACCATCTAAACAAATATAAGTATCATCTATTTTACAGTGTCCACACTTTCCGATTCCACAACACATTTTTCTTTCTTGTGAAATCCAAATATTATTTTCATCTATACCACGTTTTAAAAACTCTGCAACAGTAAACTTCATCATAATAGGAGGTCCTACTACAATAACTGCTGCATTATTAATATCCTTTATTAGTAAATCAGGAATATATTTTGTTACCATTCCAACATTGCCATTGTATCCTTCTTCTGCATTATCAACAGTTAGAATAAGATTTATATTACTTTTCCACATTTTAATATCATCTTTGAATAAAACGTCATTAGGAGATTTAAATCCTGCAATTAGAGTAAAGCTTTCTGCTTCATCTGCATTTTTTGCAAAGTAATCTACAACTCCTCTTACTGGAGAAAGACCTGTTCCCCCTGCAACAACTATTAATTCTTTTCCTTTGTAATTTTCAATATCAAAGCCATTACCATAAGGTCCTCTTAGAAATAATTTATCGCCAACATAATTATTAAATATTTCATTAGTTACTTTTCCAACACGTCTTATAGTTAAGTCTACAGTGCCCTCTCCAATACCACTTACTGAAATAGGTGCTTCACCAAACTTTGGTAATGAAACTTCAAAGAACTGTCCTGGTTTTACATCACCATTAAACTCCATTCGAAAAGTATATTCTATTTCTGTATGTTTAATTACTTCTTTAATTTCTGATAAAAAAGGAATATATTCATTTTTACTCATTGTCTGCCACCTCTTTCATACCATCTTTTAATTTGTTCACACAGTTAGAGAATGATATATATTCTGGGCAGATATCATCACATCTTCCACATCCCACACACATATGATATCCCCATTTCTTTTTATAGTCATATACTTTGTGTAGTACTTTAAAACGCATACGTTGTCCTTTATCTAACCTAAAACTATGTCCTCCAGCCATATTTGTATATCCATCTACATGGCAAGATGCCCATACTCTTCGTCTTTCACCTGCTTTACCATTATCAGTATAGAAGACATCCTGCATTGTAAAGCAAGTACATGTAGGACAAACAAAATTACATCTTCCGCAAGCAATACAACGAGCACTGTACTCTTTCCACATATCTGATTTCATAACATCTAAAGAAAGATTATCTGTTATCAAAACCTTTACACTATTTTCCGTTACAAAGTCTGGTTTAACATCTAAAGTTTCATCAACCTTAAATAGGTTTCCTAACTCCTCATCTTTAACATCTACATATACATTATCTCCATTTACTTTTAAGTATGCATTATATTCATCATTTTCATTTGTTTCCATACTTACACAAAAACAATTTTCAAATGAGTTTTCACATCCCATTAAAATAAATTTTGCATTTTCTCTTATTCTCTTATAATAATAATCTTCTTGTCCATTTCTTAAATAAATGTCATCCATACGTTTTACCGCATGTAAGTCACAGCTTCTTAAGAAAATGATAGCACCTTTTTTAGGAGCATCTGCTTCCTTTATGGAATCTTCTGTGAAATAGAAAAGTGTTTGAGATATAGGAAGTAATACTTCCTTATATGAATATTGGGCCTTTTGATCAAAAACTATATCATCTATTGTTTTTATTTCACCATAACGTACTCTATCAGTATCAGAGAAACTACCTTCACCTTCAAATAATTTTGGTGCATATACTACATATTCTTTTGATAAATCTTCGAATACTTTATTAATATCATTTTTGCTTAATTTATATCCCATCAGCTTACTCCTTTACTTCTTTTTTGAAATTATATAATAAGGTAGTGCTAGAAATACTGCTCCACCAATCATATTTCCAAGTGTTACTACACCTATGTTATACACATAACCCATAATGCTTACACTTGCAGCTCCCGGATTAAGTAATCCTATTGTCAAAAGAGTCATATTGGCAACACTATGTTCAAAACCTGCTGTTATAAATGCAAATAAACACCAAAATATCATAATAAGCTTAGCTGATTCACTTTTTAATTTAAAACTACACCATGTAGCTAAGCAGACTAGTATATTACAAAAAATCCCACGTACTAATAATGGTAGAAATGGTACACTCATTTTAGCTGCTGATGTTTTTGCAATAAATTCTCCAACGGGTCCAGCTGTAAGTCCTGTAGCATAAAATAAATATCCTGCAATAATAGAACCAACTAAATTTCCTATAAAACAAACTATCCATATGTTAATAGTGTCTGTCCACTTCACTTCTTTTCTTAAAGAAGCAGCTGTCATAATAAAGTTGTTTCCTGTAAAAAGTTCTGATCCTGCCATAATTACTAAACTAAGGGCAACTCCAAAGGATACTCCCATGACTATTTTTGTAGCAGGTGATCCACTACCACCTAATAATCCTCCTATTGTGAATATAAGCATAATTCCCATACCCACATAAAGACCTGCAAGCATTGAACTTATGAAATATCCTAGTTTATTTGTCTTTAATAAATTAACTTTTGCCTTGGCTGCCATAATTACACTGTTAAATTCTTCACAAAACATACTATAAATTCCCCTTTCATATATACGTTTACCTATAAATTAATTATAAGTTATTAATAAATAAAGCACCGTGATATAAATCACGGTGCTTTAAAAAATTTTGATAATTTATCTTGATCAATTACTTTAATTTTTCTATTCTCATACTTAATTAATTTATTGTCCAAAAGTATTTTTAGTGATCTGGATACAGTTTCTCTTTTTGAGCCAAGTAAATCTGCTAGATATGTTACACTTATATTCATATTAATAGTTACTCCATCCTCACACTTAACTCCATAATCTCTGCTAAGTTTCCAAAGTTTTGCCGCAAGTTTCTTTTCCATTCTTACTACACCTGTTGCATTCTTTAGCTGCCTATACAATCTTCTTACTTTCATAGCTAATGAGAACATAACATTCTTGGTAAGGATAAAATCATCCTCCATAATCTTTAAAAATGTATATTTGTCATAACTTAATATATAAGACTCTTCAAATATCTCACAATTTATAGACGACGGTAAATCTTGTATAATAACATCATTAATCATTTTACCTCTACCCAAAATGAATATAACACGTTTATTTCCATTCTCATTTAATTTATATAGAGATATACTTCCGCTTAATACTACATATAAAGTAGATACTTCTTCTTTATCTCTAAAAAGATGATTTCCAGGCTTATACTTTTTAACTTCTCCAAAATCCTTAAGCTTGCTTAGAGATGATTTAGAAACACCATTAAAAATTTCTAACTCCTCTAACTGTTCTTCAGAAATATTTTTCATAAATAACTCCTAATTACTTACTATAAACTTAATAAAATAATATTTGCGATAGTAAGTTAACCTAATTATTCTATTATAATAAAATTATTTTATATTAATGATTTCTACGTATACCTCTGCCTTATGAAATATCAATATATATCATTTTAATCAAATAATTCTGCTTCTAACTCTTCAATATTTAAAATTTTAATTATATTTCTATCAAACTCAATATAATTTAGATCTCTAAGATTCATTAATTCTCTTGATAAAGATGGTCTAGGAATACCTAGTGAAGATGCAATTTCTTCTTTATTTTCTTTCAGTTTAACTATTTCACTTTTTTGGCTCTTTGCCTGTTCTAATATGTAGTTTATAACTTTATGTTTGATGCTTTTAAACGCTATACTTTTTATCTTTGAATTTAACATAAATATCTTATTACTCAATGAAGACATAAAGTTCCCTAATACTCTTTCATCACTTGTACATAATTTTAGTATGTCTGCTCTGCTTATATAAAGTATATTACAGTCACTAAAAGCTATAACTGTAGATGGATATTTTGATTTCTTTGAGAATACTAATGCCTCACCAAATACATCTCCATTACTTAGTCTCTTTAGAATTATTTGTTTTCCGCTAAGGTATATTCTTTGAATTTCGACTATCCCCTCTAAAACAAAACCTAAACTATTACATTCATCTTCTTCATTAGCAATAATTTCTCCCTTTTTATATGATCTTAAATTATATCCAATATTTGAAATAAGATCCCTAATTTCCTCAACACTTAAATCTTGAAAAAATTCATTCCCCTTTAATTTATTAAGTACATCTTCCATATAGAAATTCCTCCAAAAAATATCTAATCAGGGCCCAGACAAAATCAGTCAAAGTTACTCTAAAGATTTTAATAATTCATCTAAATTTCTTTTTAATTCAATAGCACTTTCAGTTGTTATGTTAGCTTTACATACTATTTGACGTGGTACTTCTAATATGTCATCCTTTAGAAGTCTTCCTTTTTCAGTTAATTCAATAATTACTACTCTATCATCATTTGTGTCTCTATATCTTGTTATTAATCCCATTCCTTCAATCTTCTTTAATAGTGGCGTCAATGTACCAGAATCTAAGTGCAATCTTCGTCCTATATCCTTAACCGTACTCTTTTCATCTTCCCATAATACCAGCATCGCGATATATTGTGTATATGTTAGATTGAATTTATCCAGAATTGGTTTATATAATTTTATTATTTCCCTTGATGCTGCATATAAAGAAAAGCAAACTTGATTGTCTAATTTGATACTTTCATATTTTTTTGATTTATTCATAATTCATTCTCCTATAACCGCCATATCATTTATATAAATTTAATTTTAACAAACCAAAGTAAGTTTAACTTTTTTGCTTTGGCATGTCAATTTTAATATAGCACTTTTCGTCCAATACATAAAGCTCACTTATGCTCAATATTATAGATAACATATCTTATTTCTATAACTTTACTATTTTTTAGAAACAGAATCCACATAACTTACTGCCGATAAAGCTGCTATATTGCCTTCTCCAGCTGACTTTATATATTGATATGGCTTTCCAACAATATCGCCAGCTGCGAAACATCCTTTAATACTCGTTCTCATTAATCTATCTACCTCAATATGGTTATCAACTATCTTTAATCCTGGTACCAATTGTCCTGGAGAAATGCTATCTCTAAGTATAAAAATACCATCTGTTCCAATTTCTGAATTCTTTAGCTTCAGCTTGCTTACTTTATCTCCTCCTATAATTCCAACTGGTGTATCATTGATAATTTCTATAGAAGGATCTACCTCAACTTTTTCCTTATACATAGGAATATAATTTACTTTAGATGCTATTGATGCAATAAAATTAGCCTCTTCTTCCTCATGCTTATTATAAGAAACTATTGTAACTACCTTTCCTCTATATAGTGGAGCATCACAAGTTGCACAATATCCTACTCCTTTTCCAAGAAGTCTTTCTTCTCCATCAAATAATTTTCCGTATTCAACACCTGTGGCTAATATTACTGATGTAGCTTCATATATTTTTTCATTTACCATTAAAGCAAAATAGTCTCCCATGGCATATACATTATTAATTCTCTCTTCAGTTATATTTATATCCATTTCTTCTAAATGTTTATTAAACTCTTCTTGCAATTCTTTACCGCTTTTTTTATAAAAGCCTAGATAATTATTTATTTCATGAGCTTTTGCAAGCTTACTAGTAAGTTCCTTATTCCCAAATATTATAAAATTCTTTTTTCTTATTCTTGCATTCAATGCAGCTGACAAACCTGCAGGTCCACTTCCTATTATTGCTATATCATATCTTTCGCTCATCTTTTTTTCCTCCATTTACGTATATTTAATTATAAACCTATTTCTATTATAAACTATCTTATTTAAACTATATAATTATAATATATCTTCTGCACCACTTAATGTCTATTTCAAAAATGCAATAATTTAAGCATTTAACAAATTTATAATATCTTCTTTAATTTTTGATGGCTTTGTTGTTGGAGAATATCTCCCTATAACTTCTCCATCTTTATTAACTAAAAACTTAGTAAAATTCCATTTTATCTCCTTATTAAAGAGTCCTCTTTTTTTATTTTTCAAGAATTCATATAGCGGATGTGCGCTAGTTCCATTTACATCAATTTTCTCAAACATAGTAAAAGTAACTCCATAATTTAATTTGCAAAACGAATTTATTTCCTCATTGCTAGATGGATCTTGTTTGGCAAACTGATTGCATGGAAAACCTAATATTTCTAATCCCTGATCTTTATATTCCTTATAAATATCTTCTAACTCTTCAAATTGTGGTGTAAATCCGCACTTACTCGCAGTATTTACTATTAAGACTACTTTTCCTTTATATTCTTCCATTTTTACTTCTTGACCATTCATTTTATTTGCAGAAAAACTATAAAAATTCATGATTATCTCTCCTTACATAATTATGCTTAAAAAGTAAACTTTATAAAATTCAATTTTACTCAACTTATTTATTTAAAATTAAAACATAGTACATTTTAATATTGCACTATGTTTTTTAATGTAGAAAATATTTTATAGATTACTTTCAATTGCTTGTTGAATTTTTTCTTTTGGTAAAAATCCTATAAGTTGCTCTGCTTTTTGTCCATCTTTGAATATTATCATTGTTGGAACGCTTGAAATTTGAAACTCATTTGCTAAGTCTAAACTTTGATCTATATCAACTTTAATAAATTTAGCCTTTCCTTCCATTTCGCCTGATAATCCTTCAAGCACTGGAGATAACATTTTACAAGGTCCACACCAAGTTGCAAAGAAATCTACAACTGTAACTCCACTCTCTATTTCATTTTTAAATTCGTTAGTATCTACTATTTTCATACTTTATTCCTCCATCTTATAAATTAAACTAAAGCTTTTTTAAACATATCTCTAGCTATTTTAAACTTTTTTATATTTACTATTCATAAAAAATAAATTTTTATAAATTAAATTTAACTCAATCTTTTATAATCATATTGTACTTTTTATAATATTCATTGTCAATATTTTTATTATTATTTAACTATATAAAAAATCAGCTTAAAATGCAAATATTTCTTTGCACGTAAGCTGATTTATTTGAAATACAAGACTTACTCTAAATATCTTACTTCACTATAACTTTAAATTCATCAAAATTTATCTTATACTCCGTTAGCATATCTATAACAGTATCCCTAAAAGAATTTTGTGGAGATTTTTTTTCAACTGGTTTAATTGATTTCATAGTCTTATTAATATTTTTATTTTTTTTATATTGTTTCGTAAGTACCTCAGCTGTTTTAACAAGTAAGTCATCCCAATCTTCAACATCTATAATATTATCGTCCAACTTTATTGCTTTAGGTTCTTTTAATGAAAAATCCTTATATATTTCTATAGCTTCTTCATTAATTAAGGTATTTTTTAATTCTTGTTTTTCTTTATCTATAGATGCTTCTTTCTTAATTTCTACTAAATCTTTTCTTATCTTGCAAATACTTTCTTTATCAGATTGTATATTTTTCTCATATTCATCTTGCATCCACTTAACATATTCATTTATGTTTTCAACAACACTATATATAGCTATAGATGTATCTCTATAAGCTTTACTTAATTTAAAATCCCTATCTTTTTTAATTATTTCATTTGACTTATCTTCAATGTGGTCTATGGTATTTTCTAGTATGCTTGCCAAGTTGCTCAGACCACTTTGAATTTCAATGGACATGGATGGAAAATTTTTAATTACATACTGAATCGTATCTACATCAAAAAGAGATAAATTTTTCTTTTTAGAAATTCTTTTATCAATCTCTAAATTCTCAATTTTAGTTTCATTAGTTACTTGAACTTCTTTTTCTTGAATATCATCTTTTTTAAAAAAACCCATTACTTGACAACCCCATTCATATATTATTTATATAAATATTTTACCATATTATTACATTTACGTTATCATTTTTAGGATTTTTTTATATTATTTTTTTGTCCTTTATAATATTTAATGTGATCCAAAGGATATAAAGTATATCCCTTATTCTATACTCAAGATATTTTTATCAAGATTATTTTTTTATCTTATATCTCTATATTAATTCCTCTCTCTTTATATATGGATTTAAATATCTGTTCTTTTTAATTTTAGACTTTCCTATATTTATTGCTTCTTTAGGGCATATATTTATACAAGCCATACAGTCTGTGCATTTTCCTAACCATTTTGGTCTATTATTTTCCATCACGATATTATCTACCGGGCAAACTTTCTTGCACATATTGCAACTAATGCATTTCTCATTTACATTAAAGTTTCTATCTTTATTTCTATAAAAATCTTTCCATATCTTATATGCTAAATTTCCAATTCCAGCTTTAAAGTTAATTTCTTTAGCATCTCTTCTCTTAACTGACTCTATAAAATTCACTATCTTACTTTCATTTTCTTTTATAGTTTCCTCAGCTCTAGCTTTAGTAGGATTTCTACCTGCTCGTATATAATTAGAAATATACCTAATGGTACAATAATTACTTATTTTAACATTACTTTTTAATAATTTATTAATTTGAACAAAGCTAGTATTTGCTCCTCCTCCTCCTGAAACTCCAATTGCAAAGATATATGCATCTTTATTTATCTTTAACTTTGAGATAAATTCATTAACCACAATTGGTAGTCCTGAACAGTGGATTGGATATATAAATCCAATAATATCTTCGCAAATTTCAAGCTTGTTTTCTTTTAATGCCTTACTCATAGATACCAATTCACAATTTTTAAAACTTTCTTTTACTATTTTTGCTACATACAACGAATTACCAGTGGATGTATTATAAAATATCTTCATTTAAAATTACTCCTCTAACCCCTACTATACCTATTATTCATCAAATAAAAATATATTTATTTGATGAATAATTCCATAAAAATTTTTCTTATTTATTACTAAGATCTATAAATTCTTCTATATCCTCTTCTATAGTTTTTAAAGAATTTCTCCAGAATTCTGTATCATTTATATCTATGCCCATAACTCTTGCTACATCAGCTATTTTATTTTTTCCTGTAATTGAAAGTAATTTTTCATACTCCTTCGAAAAAGTTTTTCCTTTTTTTAAATATTCAGCATATAATCCTTTTGCAAATAATAATCCAAACGCATAAGGAAAATTATAATAATTATACTCGGCATCATAATAATGAGGTTTCCAAGTCCACATATATGGATGTAAAAAATCAGGATCTAATCCATCTCCATATGCTTCTCTTTGAGCGTCCAGCATAAGATCATTTATTTCCTCAACACTTAAAGAACTTCCTTTTCTAGCTTCGAAAAATGATTTTTCAAATAGGAATCTAGAGTATATATCAACAATAACTTGTGTGCAATCGCTAATTTCAGTTTCAAGGATTGCTAAAGCTTCATTCTTAGAAGCATCTTTTATTGCTGCCTTTTTTATTATTGTTTCACAAAATGTAGATGCGGTCTCTGCTATCGGCATTGGATAATCTGAATTTAACGTAGTCTCATTATTTAAACACTCTCCGTGAAAACCATGACCTAATTCATGGGCGAGAGTTACTACATCTCCAAAATTATCGCCATAGTTTAGGAGTATTCTACTCTCTCCATTGAAATGTAGATTCTCGCAAAAAGCTCCACCTACTTTTCCTTCCTTTGGTTTTACATCTATCCAATGATTATCAATTGCTTTCCTTGCAAAATCTCCTAAGTTGTCACTAAATGTTCTGAAGTTTTTTTCAACAAATTTAGTACCTTCTTCGTATGTAAACTTCATATCTGCTTCGCAAACAGGTGCATATAAATCATAAAATGGTAGTCCGTTTTTATGACCTAACATTTCACCTTTTCTTCTCAAGTATTTCCTAAATACCGGAAGACTTTCTTTCATAGCTAAAAACATTGCCTCTAAAGACTCTTCACTCATTCTTGAATCTATGAGTGTCTTTTCAAGTGGAGATTTATATCCCCTAAAATCACAAACTGTTAAAACTTCACCCTTTATTCCATTTAATGCCGCAGCTACACCTTCTTCTACTTTTTTATAAGATTTTATTTCTGCTTCATATGCTTTTTTTCTTACAGTTGCATCCTTATCATAGGCCATATTTAAAACCATTGTTAATGGTATATGCTTAATTTCATTATCTTCTTCAATTTCTACTAATAATGTGGAAATCAAATTATCCTTAAGTTTCGCCCAGGCATTTGAGCCTGTATTTTTCATATTAGCAATTATACTTTCTTCCTTATCGCTGAGCAAATATTGACTTTGCTCAACTATATTTTTTAACATAAATTCATGTTCCTTAAGTAGCTTAGACTTACTTATTATTTCATCCAGGCCTTCTATACTGCTAATATATCTTTCAAATTTAACTGAACTTCCAATTAAATTTGTTAATTTCTTTTCTAAAATATCTGAATACCTCAATGCATTCTTATCCTTTGTATTTACGCTTAAGCTTAGATTTATAAAAATACTAATTCTACTAGATAAGTCTGTTACTTTTGTAAATTTATTTATATAGTCCTCTAATTTTTCTACTAAGTTATCTTTATTTCTAGTAGCTTCTAATGCCCATTTATTGATTTCTTCAATAATATCTGTTAATTTATTTAAGTCTTGTTTAAATTCATCGCCATCAAATGACGGATATATTTCCTTTAGGCTCCAATTTAGTTCCATAAATATTCACTCCAAGTCTGTATTTATATTTTTTCCTAACTTTATTATATACCATTATAATATCAATTATAGGTTATAAAATATTCATTATATAATAAAAATCTAGAAGTTAACTAATAATAAATTTAGTTTACCTTCTAGATTCTTACATATATTACATGTGCTTTATATTAAAATTGTTACATGCTAAACTCTATTTTACAATTACATTTGCAATTTCCATCTGTAAATTTAATTATTGTATCCTCTCCTTGATGAATAAGTACTCCATTATCAACATTTTCTATATTAGAAAGTTTCTTGAGTACTAAAGACCATTCTCCTTCAGTACCTATAGATTCAATAATAATATTTTTTTCATTTTTGGTGACTTCCACTTCAAGAACTTTGTTGCCTTTCATGTCTACGACACTTGTAGTTGTTTTCTTATTTTCTTTCAATTCATAGGCAAAAATTGATACATTATCTCTATAATTGTAGTCCGGATTAGAATTTTCATTTCCAACAGCAATTAAACTATTTTCTTTAACCATCATAGGTACACTTAAGTAATCATGTCTTTCTCTGATCCATCTTCCACCCTTATATTTCTTTCCACTTATGAAGTTAGTCCACATTCCTTCTGGTAAATAATAATTTGCTTCTCCCTCTTCATTAAATATGGGTGCAACTAAGATAGAATCTCCAAGCATATATTGTTTATCCAAGTAATTACAAGCTGGATCATCTTGGAATTCTAACATCATAGCTCTCATAGCTGGTATACCTCTTTTTGATGCATCATTAGCTATGTTATATAAATATGGCATTATTCTACACTTAAGTTTAGTAAAAAATCTAACCACATCACAAGCTTCTTCATCATAAAGCCATGGTACTCTATACGAACTGCTTCCATGTAACCTACTATGAGAAGATAATAATCCAAAGGCAACCCATCTCTTATATACATCAGCTGTTGCAGTACTCTCAAAACCTCCTATATCGTGGCTCCAGAATCCAAAGCCCGACATGCAAAGAGATAATCCACCTCTTAAACTTTCTGCCATTGATTCATAATTCGCTTCACAGTCTCCTCCCCAATGTACTGGGAATTTTTGTCCTCCAACAGTAGCTGATCTTGCAAATACTGCTGCCTCATCGTCTCCTAAATTTTCTTTTAAAGTCTCAAATACTACCTTATTATATATTTGAGTATAATAATTGTGCATTTTATATGGATCTGATCCATCGAAATACTCAACCTCTGTTGGTATACGTTCACCAAAATCAGTCTTAAAGCAGTCTACTCCCATATCAATTAATTCTTTAAGCTTACCTGAATACCATTTGCATGCATCTGGATTTGTAAAATCTACAATTCCCATTGCAGGCTGCCATAAATCCCATTGCCACACATCACCATTAGGTTTCTTTATCAAATATCCGTGTTCCATGCCTTCATCAAATAACTTTGATTCTTGAGCAATATATGGATTTATCCAAACACATATTTTTAATCCTTTTTCCTTTAATCTTGTAAGCATTCCCTTTGGATCTGGAAATACTCTGCTATCCCATTCAAAATTACACCAATTAAAATCTTTCATCCAAAAGCAATCAAAATGAAATACTCTAAGTGGCAGATCTCTATCTGCCATGCCATCAACAAAACTATTAACCGTTTCTTCATCATAATTTGTAGTGAAAGATGTTGTTAACCATAATCCAAATGACCACGCTGGTGGAAGTGCTGGTTTACCTGTTAGTGTTGTATAATTTTCAACTACTTCTTTCATTGATTCTCCACCAATTATAAAGTAATCTAAATATTCTCCTGGAACGCTAAATTGAACTTTAGTGACTTTTTCTGAACCAACTTCAAAAGATACCCTTTCAGGATGATTTACAAATACCCCATATCCTTTATTAGTCATATAAAATGGTATGTTTTTATATGACTGCTCTGTACTTGTTCCTCCATCTTCATTCCATATATCTATGCTTTGTCCATTCTTTACTAGAGGGGTAAACCTTTCTCCAAGTCCATAAACCAATTCCCCTACTGATAATTGTAATTCTTCCTTCATGAAGACTCCTTCTTCTGGAACCTTCATAAAGACTCTTTCTTCAGTAGTATTAACATATGCTAGTCCTCTTGGCATACTAGACGTTAGCTTTTTATCCCCTCTATAAAAGCTCATTTGAAATACATCTTTATCTATTACAGCTTTAAGATCTCCTGATTTAAATATTATATTTTTTTCATTTTCTTCTATTAAACTATTAACCTTCTCATCTTTATAAATTTCAAAGTTTGGAGACTTTTTTCGTTGTCCCATAAAATGATATGCTCTAACTCTTATTACATTTTCCATTGGCGAAGAGATTTTATATGTTATAACTGGCCCCTTTAATGTATCTCCTCGTTGGTTTATCTTATTACATGGTGCATAAAGAGTTACAACATCCTCTTCTATTTTAGTACTATAAACTTCTTGAGGGCTAAATATCTGATATCCTGGCTTGTCCAGCCAGCATCCATTGCTAAATTTCATATTAATACACGCTCCTACTCTGTTTCCTAAATAAGCTTTTGTCTTTAGGAACTTTATAAATTCTATTATTTTATTTATTCTTTCTATTTAAACTATGCTAAATTATCTAACTATAACATTCCTGCTCTATTAGCCTTTTACAGACCCTGCTGAAACACCACCAACAATATATTTTTGCCCTAATATAAATATAATTAATACAGGTAACAATGTTAATATTATATCGGCACTAACTAAATTCCATGAATTTTCAAATGCTCCGAAGAAATTATAAACAGCTAATGTCATCGGCCATTTTGCAGAATTATTTAAATAGTATAAAGGCATTGTAAAGTCATTCCAAACAACCATAAAATTCAAAACAAATAAAGTTGAAATAATGGGTTTTAATAATGGAAGTATTATTTTTATAAATAATCTAATTGGTCCACATCCATCAATAACAGCTGCTTCATCAATCTCTCTAGGTATTGTTGAGATAAATCCATATGATAAAAATAAGCTAAGAGGAATGTTTATTGCTGCATAAACAAGAATAATACCTAACCTGGTATTTACAAGATTTAATGCTTGCAAAACTTTCATTAACGCAACGTTGTTAATAGGTATAGCTATACCAGAAAGGATAAAGTAATATATAAAATTATTAATACCTTTACGATTTCTTGCAATAACAAATGCCGCTGCTGCTACTACAATTACAATTATTAAAACACTACAAGTAGCATATAAAAGGCTGTTAAAAAACGATGAGACCAATTTTCCCTGTTCAATTACTGTTTTATAGTTTGCAAATACCCATTCTTTAGGCAGAGAAAGGGACATTTTATTGGATTCACCTTGAGTCTTAAAAGAATTAAGAAATAAAACTACCATTGGTATTAGTACTAATAAACTTATAAAAATTGTTACTATATTGGCTGCTACACTTCCAATTGACTTCTTTAAAGTGACCATTATGCATCTACCTCCTTATTTTCCATGGATTTAATAATGAAATATACTAATAGCAATAATCCAAAGAATAATATACTCGATAATGTAGTACCCATTGCATAATTTCCTTTAGAAAATTCCTTATACACTGCTGTGTTAATTACCCCTGTTGCATTACCTGGCCCTCCATTTGTCAATGAATAAATCATATCAAATACTCTAAATCCATATGTTACATTTAATATTGTTACATTTATAATAATTGGTTTTAATAATGGCAAGGTTATTAAACGAAACTTTTGCCAGAAACTAGCACCATCAATATTTGCCGCCTCATAATAATCAGGAGAAATAGACATCAATCCTGCAATAATTACAACCATTATGTACCCCATACCTTTCCAAGTATCTACAGACATGACAGTTGCAAAAACAATTTTTAAATCAGTCAGCCAATTCATAGCCAAGAAATCCATTCCTACAGATTTAAGAAAATTATTTACAAATCCTGTATCTGGATGTAGCATACTTTTGAAAACAAGTCCTACTACTAAATAAGACATTACTTGAGGAGAAAAGATAACCATTCTATGGAAGTTTTTTAGTTTGATAAATTTTTGTGTTAATAGTAGAGCTAAAGCTAGGCCAACTACAGTTTTCATGATTGTTGTAACTGTAGTAAATAATACCGTATTCCACAAATATGCACGGTATTCCGGTTTCCCCTTAAATACTTCAGCATAATTTTTGAATCCTATAAAATTGATCTTGTCAGTAAAATTGTTCCAATCTGTAAATGAATAAAATATACCTATAATTCCTGGTAAAAAGCAAAGTAAGAAAAATATTAATAGAGCCCCGCTTGTAAAGTACCACGGATATAATTTTTTTCTGTCCATTCAAATCCCTCCATTCTAATAAAATAAGGTTTCAAAAGGAGAAACCTTATTTTCATATAACCGTAATTATTTATCCCAATCAGGATCTTTTTGTAATTTAGCTTGTTCTGTTCTTCTATTCATAATTGTTTCTAATACTTGCTTTGGAGTTGATGAACCACTATACATAGCCTCTAAGTCTTTTCCAATATCCATCCATTGGCTGTCAATATATTTAACGCCAGCTTGCATAACCATTCCTTTTTGCAATGAATCAATGTATGCTTGGTCCTCTTTTGAATATTTTGATTTTACTTCAGGCCAGCATAATTCTGATAATCCTGGTTGTCCATCCAAACGCTTTTGTAAATTCTCAGGTCTTGCTAGGAAATCAAAGAATTTCTTTGCTTCTTCTACATGCTTTCCATTTTTATTTATAAAATATGCATTACTTGCAGGATTCACACCAATTGTTTGGTTATCTCCCCAAGGCATTGCAAATATACCTAACTTATTAACGTCAAAATCAGGGAAATCCGACTTCACTTCATTTCTCCATGCTGATTCTGCTATAAACATTGCAGCTTTTCCTTTTGCCATCGCTTCTTTTGCATTTTCTACTGAATTACTTAAGTAATTATCTCCATAAAAACCTAAATCAGCACATTCTTTTAATTCATTGATTATAGTTTGTAATTCAGGTATAGAATCTAAATCAACTTCATTTTTATTAAGCTTATTATATAAGTCTGGATGCTTTTGTTGATACATTGCTCCTGTTTCAAATAATGGAAGTACTTGATGCCATCCATTTTGAGTTCCTTCATAAATTGGAGTGACTCCTGAATCTTTTATTTTTTGACATACATTTTTGAATTCTTGATAATTAGTTGGTATTTTTAAACCTAATTTTTCAAATATCTCTTTATTGTAAACATAGAAATACATTTTTTTACCTGGGAAGGTAATACCATAAACTTTGCTATTGTATGAGATTGAAGGAAGAACATTAGGGTCCATTCTCTTTACCCATTCTTCACTTGATACGTCCAATACATATTTTTCAGGATTAACTCTTGTTACTAGATTTAAAGGATCGGCATCCGCGCAGAAAATATCTGGAGCCTCACCAGAATCCAATTTTACTTTAAGTAAATCACGCCATTGAGCATCCGGAGAAATTTGAAAATCAATTTTAATTCCTGTTTCTTTTTCAAAATCTTTTGCCAAATCCTGTACAACTCCAGATGTTGGAAGACCAGATTGATGAGATCCAAATGTTAATGTAACTGAATCTCCACTTCCCGATGCACTTTTACTTACATCTCCACTGCTGCTTCCACACCCTACAAAAGCACTCCCTATCAGTACTGTCATACAAACCGTACTGACTAATTTTAATAAACGTTTACTCATTAACTATACCCCCATTAATATAAATATTTGGTGCATATTTCTGATATGCTTTACATCGGCTACATGCTTATAATATCACTAAGTATATTAATTAGACATAGATAAAAAAGAACTCCGTTTTGCACTTTTTTGAACATTATTATATAATGTGTTTTGGAAAGGAGGATTATAATGAATTATAAATTACGTTATTCTCAAAAGACATACTTATTTTCTATTTATGGGTTACTAGTAGCCTTATTATTGCTTTTATTCTTTCTTTGTTTTTATTACTTTTATAGTGATAATATTTACAAAACAGCCAAAACCAAATCTGAAACTATCAGTGCCTCTATTCATAAATCAGTATCAACCGAATTAAATAATATGTCCACAATATCCATGAATATTGTCTACTCGAATGCTATAAAAAAGAATTTTACTAGTTTTACACATAATAACACAGATACAATAAATCTCGAACATTTTACTCAATCTAGAGAAAACGTTTTAGCTATATATGATATTATTACTGCTATAATCGGTCCCTTTCAATCAGCCAGTCAAGTTAATCTTTATACACAAAATGGAATATGTATAGGATCAGGTTTCTTTCAAGGAGTAATAAATGTAGATTTGAATACTGTACCTTGGTATAAGGATACATTAGATAAAAATGGTGAAAAAAATATTTTTCTTACTGATAAATTATCATACTCTCCTACTAAAATTGAAAATATGTCAAACCATCATTATCTTTCACTTTCACGTGTATTCTTTAATCGAAATAATGAACCAGAAGGTATTGTTGAAGTAGTACAAGATTGCAACACTGTATTCTCTCTAATTTCAGAATTAAAGCAAAAAAATCCTTCAACATCATTCTATATATATAATGAACATAATGAGTTAGTTTACCCCTATTCATCTGCCCCAGAAGATAATATAAATTATACTAATACTATACAAGAACACAATTTAAGTCCATCAGTTGGGTATTTTATTAATATAGATAGTAAGCATGATGTCCTGATGTCGTATCAAAAAGTCGATTCATATAATTGGACAATCATTGCCGTTGAACCTAAGGAAGTTGTTTTCAGATCATTGCACTCCTTTAAAGAAGGTTTTATTATTATAGCTATAATTTCAATCATTTTTACACTATTTTTATGTTTTATAATTTCAAGTAGATTAACTCAACCTTTAAGTACTTTAACTAATTCTACAAAGATGGTCACTATAGACAGAGTATTAAATGAAAATGAAACTCTATTAGTTCCAATTAATAGTAATATACTTGAAATTTCCGAGCTCTATCAATCGTTTTGTGATATGTATGAAAAATTAAGAGATTCTTCTCATGAAATTTTATTATTAAAATCAGAAGAAACTCGTGCAAAACTACAAGCGACCCAATCTCTTATTAATCCACACTTTTTATATAATAGTTTAACAAATATAAGTATCATGGCTGAAGAAGATATGAATAGCGAAATAATTAATATATGTCATGCATTGTGTGATTATTTCCGTTATATTACAACATGCGATGAAACTGCTGTTCATTTATCTTTAGAAATATCATATACGGAAAAATATATTGAATGTATGAAAATGCGATATGGAAGTGATTTTATTTATACTTCAAATATTCATGAATCAACAAAGAACATTTTAATTCCTAAACTAATAATACAACCTATAGTAGAAAATGCTTTTAAATATGGCTTTAGCTCCTCACCACCTTGGATTTTAGATATCAAATCTTCTATAACAAATGATCAAAAGTGGCTTATATATATCGAAGATAATGGTGGTTGTTTAAGTGATCAAGATAAAGAGAAATTATTATCTAATCTCTATAATTTAAACAGAACTAAAGAACTAAAATCATTAAGGATTGGCGGAATGGGACTTAAAAATGTATATCTAAGATTACAACTTTTATATGGTACTGAAGCTATATTTTCAATTGATAATTCTCAAAAAAATAGAACAATTTTTATAATCGGTGGGCCCATACATCTAAATAAGGAGGATTTTTATGAACAATACACACACCTATAAACTTATTGTTGTTGAAGATGAACATCTTATAAGACAGAATATAATAAAAAAAATTAATTCTTTATCCATTCCTTTTGAATTAGTAGGTGAAGCTAGCAATGGAGAAATTGCCATTCCTCTCATAGAACAGCAATGTCCATCTCTAGTTATTACTGATATAAGAATGCCTCAATACGATGGATTAGAATTAATTAAATATCTCTACAAAAATCATCCTCATATAAAGACTATGGTATTAAGTGGATACAATGATTTTAAATATGCTCAGACTGCATTAAAATATGGTGTAAAAGATTTTTTATTAAAACCAGTAAAAATAGAAGAACTTAGCACTGCTTTACAAAGCATTCTTGTTATGCTTGAGTCCGAAAGTAAAGAATTCTCTTCATTTTCAATTGATCACCACAGTCTAAAGCCTGAAAGCCTAAGCCAGTTACTTGAAAATTACTTGCTTAATAACTATGCCTCTGTGACATCAATAACCGAAATTTCTGAGAAATTTGGATTTACAAGTGAATATATAAGTAAGATTTTTAAGAAATATACCGGAGTAACTCCGATAAAATATATCACTAGAATTCGCATTAATGAAGCCAAACAGCTTTTAATTAATCAGCCTGACTTGGAAATAAAAAAGGTTGGTGAATTGATTGGTTATAAAGATGCCTTCTATTTTAGCAGAGTATTTAAATCTAATGTAGGTGTGTATCCTAGCGACTATAGAATAAAACATTTAAATTATAACTAATAATTCTATATTGTTCTCATAATATTGTGTTTTACACCATATTAATTACTATCATGAATTTATCACTCCAAAGAAAAATAGAAGGCAAACTCTCATATTGACTGTTTGCCTTCTGCCTCTTAAGTAACTAACCAAAAACTTTTAATCTATCAAAACTTTTTCTTAGAACTAAGCTGAATAATTATTTTCTTTATTAACTAAATGACTCCTAACTTTCAAATGCTTGAGATAAGTCATAAATTATATCATCAATATGTTCTGTTCCTATTGAAAGACGGATTGTATTTGGTTTAATTCCTGACTCTGCTAGTTCAGTTTCATTCATTTGAGAATGTGTTGTACTCGCTGGGTGAATTACTAATGATTTAACATCAGCTACATTTGCAAGTAGTGAGAATATTTGTAGTTTATCAATAAATTCCTGTGCTTCCTTTGCTCCACCTTTAATTTCGAATGTGAATATAGAACCTGCTCCCTTAGGAAAATATTTTTTATATAAAGCATTATCAGCGCTCTCTGGTAGCGATGGATGATTAACACTTTCAACCTTTGGATGATTCTTTAAAAATTCTACAACTTTTAAAGCATTCTCAACATGACGTTCAACTCTAAGTGAAAGAGTTTCTAAACCTTGTAATAATATAAATGCATTAAATGGACTTATGCATGCACCCGTATCTCTTAATAAAATAGCACGAATTCTTGTCACATATGCGGCAGCCCCAACTGCTTCTGCGAACTTAATTCCATGATAACTTGGATCTGCTTCTGATAATTGTGGGAACTTTCCTGAACCTATCCAGTCAAACTTTCCTGAGTCCACAATAACTCCACCTAGTGATGTACCATGTCCACCAATAAATTTAGTTGCCGAATGAACAACTATATCTGCCCCATGTTCAATCGGTCTAAATAAGTATGGTGTTCCAAATGTATTGTCCACTATTAGTGGTATTTTATGCTTATGTGCAATTTCTGCTAATGCTTTAACATCTAAAATATTTGAGTTCGGATTTCCAAGTGATTCAATTAAAATTGCTTTAGTATTATCTTGAATTGCATTTTCAAAATTTGATAGGTCAGATGGATCTACAAATGTTGTTGTAACACCGTTTGTAGGAAACGTATGTGCTAACAAATTATAAGATCCTCCATATATAGTTTTTTCTGCAACTATGTGATCACCAGCTTTAGTTATATTTTGCAATGCATATGTTATTGCTGCTGCTCCAGATGCTACCGCAAGAGCTGCCACTCCGCCTTCCAAAGCTGCAACACGTTTTTCAAAAACATCTTGTGTTGAATTTGTTAAACGACCATATATATTTCCAGCATCAGCTAATCCAAATCTTGCTGCTGCATGTGCAGAATTTTTAAATACATATGAAGTTGTTTGGTAAATTGGTACTGCTCTAGAATCTGTTGCTGAATCAGGTTGTTCTTGCCCTACATGAAGTTGAAGTGTTTCAAATTTTAATTTTCTTTCTTGATTACTCATAATTTGTTGCCCCCATTTTATATAATTTTTATTTTTAATATATTTACTATGATTTGTACGTTACCCTAATTTTCTAGATATTATATTTAGATTTGAATTTGATTTTTATCACGACCCTAGAGAAATATACAAATAATTAGACATTTAGATAATAAAAGAGCTACTTTCTAGATAAGAAAGTAGCAAAAAAATATGTACATTCTTATCTTTCAGATAAAATATCTGCAGGAATTAGCACCTTAAATTAAAATAGATTTTTAATTCAGGTTGCTAGGCATCATAGGGCCAGTCCCTCCGCCTTTCTTGATAAAAATTATTATATTATATTATTCTTAGTTGTTTACTATGATATAAAGTATACATTTTATTGCTATATATGTCAACAGTATTTTAAATTTTGTATGTATTTTTTATTAATTAGTTATTTTATCTAGAATTCACAGTCATATATTCTAAATAAACCCAGTCGCAATGTTTCTTTTCTACTTTACAAATATTTAATCTTGATAGATAATAATTATTATAAAAGACATGGAGGTAATAAAATGGAAAGTTTAACTTTAGAAGAAGGAATGAAAGCTCCTGATTTCACATTAGTAGGATCTGATAAAAAAGAACATAAATTAAGTGATTATTTAAATAAAAAAGTCATCTTGTACTTTTACCCTAAAGATAATACTCCTGGCTGTTCACAAGAAGCACAAGATTTTAAAAATGGTTTGGATGATTTTGAAATGAAAAATGCTGTTATTTTAGGTATAAGCAGAGATTCTCTAGCGTCTCATGATAAATTTATTGCAAAATATGAATTGCCCTTCATTCTTCTTTCAGATGAAAAAGAGGAGGTATGTAATCTCTACGGCGTATTAAAGGAAAAAAATATGTTTGGGAAGAAATCCATAGGTATTGAAAGAAGTACATTCGTAATAGATGAAAATGGGATTATATCAAAGATTTATAGGAAAGTTAAAGTTACAGGACATATAGAACAATTAAAATGTTCTATATAATAATTTAATTATTTAAAATATTGTATGATAATAAATAAAAAAAGATAGTTATTACAACTATCTTTTTTTGCTTACCTCGCAACGTCCTACTCTGCCACACAGTCTCCCATGCAGTACCATCGGCGCTATAGACCTTAACTTTC
>NZ_JAKJJX010000009.1:0-184029 GCF_022320765.1 Clostridium sp. YIM B02569
CAAGGATTTATCATAGATGTTTTTTTATTTTATTTAGTTGTAAAATTATTCAAGTATTTTTGCACTATTATAGTCAAAACTATTTCTTTTATAAATCTTATAATAACAAAAGTAAAATAATCCCAATCCAATCATCGCTCCCATAAAATCAACTAAAATATCACTAACTAATGAAGTCCTTCCTGGTATAAAATATTGATGAAACTCATCAGTTACGGCATAAAATAAACAAATAAACAATATATAAATTATCATACCTTTTCCGCTTTTATTATAAGAAAAAAGTGCACCGCAAACTAGAATTGCTAGTACCATATACATAAATGCATGAGCATTTTTTCTTACTATATGATCTAAATTACTTGCTTCTTCCTGCTTAACATTAATGCTATTCTTATTTACCTGTGAACTATCACTACTGCTTACTGCCTTATCTTTATTTTCAGCTTGTGATTTTTCTTGATTTCTTTGAGCATTTTCAATTATATTAACCACCTTAGTGCTTTGTTCATGAGAAATTGTTCCGTTATTTCCTGACATATAAAATATAAATCCCATCCAGAACAAACATAAAAGTATAACGATTTTTTTCAAGTGACCACCTCTTTTTAATTAGACCGTTTGTGAATTTGATTTCAATACTGTTAATAGTTATCTTATATTATACCCCATAAATCACTTGCTTAAAACAAAAGTTGCACTAAACATAATTTAGTGCAGTAACTTTATATAATTATAATTTTTAATCTCGCCATTTAACTTATAATAAAATCTATTCCTCTAAAAGATGTTGTATCAAGTTAAAAATTGCTTCTGCACTGTTAAAATTTTCAGGAATTATTTCAATTGCAGGAACTTCAATATCATATTCATCATCAATTACATTAACAATTTCAACAATATCAAACGAATCTAAAATTCCTTCATCAACTAAAGTTGTACATGTACCAAAATCAACATCATCTCTAACACCTTGTAATAATTCAATTAACTTTTCCATAGTAGCTCTCTCCTTCATTTTATGATTTCACTTATTTAATAAATATAAATTTGTCATCTATCTCTTTTCACTAATCAACAACTTAAGAATTTGATTTATACTTTACACTAAATAACATACTAGAAAGGAGAAACATTTTTATGCAGCAGGCATTTGAAAATAAGCTGTTAAAAGTTCTTAAGCAGAGAACCCAAATCTTTGATTTGGAGAGAATCGCTTACTCAGCGAACGAACGTGAGTCGAGTTTCCTCTAGCGGTTGTTTCACTAATGCTTGTCACAATGAAATTGGGAGCAAGCATTAGTGATTCAACCTGCAATTTAGCACTTTCAGCGAAATTTTCATAGTCCTGCGAAATAACAATGTTTCTACTTTCGTTAGATTCCCGCATAAATCTAAATTTAATGTTGTTTATTTATTTTATATATTCTTCTATTAGCTTCTTACGATCAATCTTTCCATTCATATTTAGTGGCATACTGCTTCTGTTATAGCAGACATTAGGCAGCATATAACGAGGCAGCTTTTTCTTCAAATTCTGTGATAGTTTTTTAGTCTCAAGGTTTCCTGAATATACAGCAACAATTTGATCACTTTCTTTATTATATAGGCAGCAGCACATATCCACACCTTCTAAGGCGCTCATTGCATTCTCTATTTCACCTAATTCTATTCTATTCCCCATATGTTTAATTTGAAAATCTTTACGCGAAACATAAACCAATTCTCTATTTTCATTCCAGTAAACTAAATCTCCTGTACAATAAACAGTTTCAGGATAGTTCTTATTTAATGGGTTTTGAATAAATGCTTCTCTTGTTTTTTCTGGATTATTATAATATCCACATACCAAGAAAGATCCACGAATTAGCAATTCTCCAACTTTTCCACATTCCTTAACAAGTTGTCCATCTTCATCCACAATCAAAGCATCTACGTTATTACATGGCACCCCTATTGGGATAGGTTCATCATCATTAAACTCTCTGTCAACTATATAGTATATTCCTATATCTGTGATCTCAGTTGGTCCAAACAAATTTGCATATACTGCATAAGGAACATGTCTTCGCCATATATTAAGCTGTTTAGTAGGCATTGTCTCTCCTGCAAATAAAATCTTCTTTAAATCAGGCAGCTTAATGACATCTAAAGCTCCTAAATTAGCCACTATGCTTAATGCAGATGGAACCCAATAAATTGTGTTAACCTCTTTTTCATTTAAAAATCCAAGTAACTTTACTGGAAATGAAAATAACATTTTAGGAATAATGTATAATGTTGCTCCACTTCTAATAGTTGCAAATATATCTAATACAGACATACTAAAATAAAATGGTGTCTGATTTCCAAAAGTAGTATTTTCATTCAACTCAAAAGTTTTAACTACCCAGTCTGCATAATCAATTACAGATCTATGGCATACAATAACACCTTTTGGAATTCCTGTTGACCCGCTTGTAAAAAGAATGTACAAAGGATCAGTATCGATCATTTGTCTTCTTGCAGCCACTAATTTTTCTTCATTTTTTGGTAACATATAAATTTCATCGTACAATATTTTTATGCAATCTGTTTCTATAAGGGAAAGATATTTTTCTGTTTTATCGTCGTAAATTATAGCAGCTGGCTTCAATGTATCCAATATTATGTTAATACGCTCTACAGGCATTTGGGCATCCAATGGAACATAAAAACATCCTGCATATGCTGCACCCATGAATGCTGAAATATTCCGTGCGCCTTTTTCCATATAGACAACAACAGCTTTACGCATACCTATGTTTTCTATCAAAAAACTACCAATACTTTTAGATTCTTCAACTAATTCATGATAAGTCAATTCATATTTTCCATCAGAAAAAGCAACTTTATTTGGAAATTTCTTTTCTGATCTTTCAAGATAAGATAAAATGCTTTTTTCCATAATATTTCCTCCATATTAATTTGCTATTGTTTTAGAGACATCTTCGTCATAATGACGAATTTCATCATTATTTTTAGATCCTTTTGCCCTAGCATTTACTCGTATTTTAAACTTCTTATAAGACTTAGAATCAAAAACAAAATCTGGATTTTTATCATAATCTCGTATAATATGCTCCTGTCCGGTTTCTGAATCTAATAATACAAATTGATATTCTGGTATAACTTTAGACCCATGCAGAGAATCAGCCTTTAATGTTATAGTACTATCACTCTTTTTCCAATTGAACCATGCAGATGAAACATAATCTATTGATGCATAATATTCATCTTCCGTATAAAAATATTTGCTCATATCATCACCATTTTGGCGCTTCTTTAGGAAAGCTGCTAGAGACTTAGAGAAAGCTTCTACTCCCTTAGTATTCAAATGCTCAGTATCAGAAAGATAGTCATTTTTAAGCTTAAACAATTCTGCCTTTATTAAGTTATAATTGTAATATTGAATATTTAAGTTCTTTGCTATCTCCGCTACCTTATTATCAAATTCAAAGTAATTTTTTACTCTGAGAATTTGAAATGTAGGAAACGGTGTGGTTAAAAGAATTAACTCACAATTATTTTCCTTGCATAATTGAGATATCTTCTTCAAATATTCTGTATCTTTTGAGTTTATATCACCTATATTTTTATTAGAAGGAGGTAATTTTAAATTATCGTAATTTAAAGTTCCTTTTTGATCACTAGGATCAACCTTATTGAATCCTTTTCCTACATAGCCACTCTTATTATTTTCCATAGCTTCTACCTGTCCCGGTTTTGGATAATCTGTATAAAAAGAATCAAACTTTCCATAAATATTGTTCACTACATCTAGAGGTGATTTTACATCATATCCACGCCACGGAAATAGCCTGTCTAAGTAAGAACCATCTTGGGACGATGCAAAATAATATTCAAGCTTATTTAAAAATGATTTCATATATAAAGAAACTGAAAGAAATACTATTGGTTTTTCTTCCTTACTAGTAAAATTATCTGGATCAACCGTCAAAACAATTAGTTTAGGTTTATGGTAAGAAAACAGTTCTTTCAGTGAATAATAAGTACCAACAAACATTTGCTGAGAAAATGCATAATTAAAAGTATTCTCTCCCAATTCCTTGTCCATAATATACGGATTAATGTCTCTTTGAGATAGTGAAGCACCTGCAAATACCACATCAAAGTCTTTTTTCTCAGAATACATTTCACGCATTGTCATTCGTGAATAATTTCCCTTTGGCACAAGGGCAAATGCTAAGCCATAACTTAAAATAATAAATACCATTATAAATATGATTCCACTAAACCATTTATATTTAAAATTGCGCATACATAAATCCTCCTAGAAGATTTCCAGAACTAGCATCAAAGCTTATGACAGCAAAAATTAATGCATAAAATACTGCCCACCTAAAAACCAAATTTTGCTTAGATAAAAATTCACGTATCTTTACTCCTCTTTCTTGTAATACACTTACTGCAAACAAAATAACCGTTGCCCAAAATAAAATTCTAAAATCCTGTTCTTTAAGTCCAAGTTTATAAATTGTACCATCAAGTAATTGCGTAATTTTAAAATTTGCTACAGTATTATGTAACATGTATAGTGAAGAATTTAGATTACTCGCCCTATCAAAATACCATCCTAAATTTACAATAAAAAACGTTCTTAATATCCTAAATAAATGATATGAGAAGCATTCAGTATTTACTTTAGTTACTCTTTTTAACCATTCATAAAACGGTTCTAGAATAGTGCTAAAGGCAATAACAATTCCATTATATAATCCCCACGCTACGTAATGCCAATAAGCTCCATGCCAGATACCAACAACTAAAAATACCACTAAGTTAGAAAAGGCAACTGGAATGATTCTTCCTGCTTTTCTTCCAAGATGTTTATTTGCTAGTTTTGATACTTTGGACATTTTCTTTGAAAGAGCTAGTGGATAAAATATATAATCACGCATCCAAGCACCTAAAGTAATATGCCATCTGCGCCAGAATTCTGATAGCGAGGTTGAAAAATATGGTCTTCTAAAATTCACAGCCATGTTTATTCCAAGTAATTCAGAAATCCCCATAGCCACATCAATTCCACCTGAAAAATCTGCATATTGCTGTAATGAATAGAATAAAACTCCTACTACTGTAATTGCACCACTATAATTATCATAGTTCTTAAATGTTTCATTAACCAATGTAATTGCTCTATCTGCAATTACCATTTTCTTAAAAAGCCCCCATAAAATCAATTGGAGACCATATTTAAATTTCTGCCAATCAAACCTGTGAGTTTTATATAATTGTTCTGATAATTTATCAAATCTATTAATAGGGCCTTGTACAATTTGAGGAAAAAATGAAATAAACAGTGCAAATTTAAATAAGTTTTTTTCTGCTTTATATTTTCCATTATATACATCAATTAGGTATCCCATGGACTGAAAAGTATAAAAAGATATTCCTAATGGCAACAGTAAATCCAACTTCATTGGAACTGTTCCATGATGCGTTACCATGTTAAACAATCCAACAATGTTTTTTGATAAAAAATCAAAATATTTTAAAAACCCTAAAATTCCAAAATTACTTAATAAAACACACCAAAAAATTATTCTCTGCTTCTTCTTTGCCAGAGCCTTTATTTGTTTCTTACTTTCAGGTGTCAGTGTTTCTTTTTTTTCAGTTAATTCAATTTTCATATTTTCGCTAATTTTACTTATAATAATTGTTCCAACCCAGACTGTCAAAGTCGTAAAAATTATATATCCAACAGTCTTTACACCAGCAGATATATAAAAAATGTAACTTCCAATAAGTAAGCATATCCATTGAACCTTCTTAGGTAAAATATAGTATGTCAAAATCAATATAACAAAAAAAATACAAAAATTAAATTGCAAAAACGACATTATTCCACATCCTTATAAAGAGCTTAATATACATGTTTCAAAAAGTTTAATTCATAGAAATTTATCTTAAAATATATACTGCAAGTCACAATTTACAATGCACAATTTACAATCATGACTAAAATTCTTGCAATATTTTTAGAATTATGATGAAGAATCATTTTTTCAATATATAGTTTTATAAAGAATGAATTATACTATTTAAACTTATATATGGCAAAAAATATTTAATATCCAAACATTTTTTATTATAGCACTTTATAACATTTGTTCCATATGTAAAATAACAAATATAAGAAATTTTTAATACTTTTGTATAGATAACCCAACTAAGACCTAAACTTATGCATATAACTCGCCGAAATCATAAATTGTTTATCTATAGTCCACATATTATTCCACAAAAAATACGTTGTATCGACGGTAAGTGGTATTCCCGTCGGTACAACGCATTGCTATTTCATATGTATATTGGAAATATTTTTATTTATGTAATATCCTGATCTAAATTTCAGTGTGAAACTATATATTAATTTTGGATTATTTTTTAATCCATATTTAATTCTGGCTTCCATATGGTTACTTGATTCTTTCCATTTCGTTTTGATTTTAATGATGCTTTATCTGCATTTTTTATTAACATTTCCTTATCATAATTGACATCAACTAAAGAGCTAATTCCTACACTAATCGTAATATTAAAAGTGTTAGATATAGACTTAGATTTGCTTAGTCCAACTTTTTCAGAAATCCACTTCTTAAAGATATTAGAATTAAATAATTTTTCCGATTTGAAAGTGCTTTCTTTTATCAATTCTACATCTAATGCTGTTTCTTCTTCCTCTTTATCACCAATTTCAAATTTATAATCACTAATAATATTTTTTATTTGTTCCATAATAGCCCCTGCATCTTCACTATTAGTATAAGGCAAAATTATCGTGAATTCATCTCCACCATATCTAAATATGACATCTTCATCACGCAAAATGCTTCTCATAACTTCTACAACCTTTTTTAAAAGAAGATCCCCTACTGGATGTCCATAAGTATCATTATATTTTTTAAAATTATCTATATCAATCATTGCCATAGATAGATCATTCTCATCCTTTTGAACTTTTATAATATATTCATCAAGCATATCTTGAAAATAACGATGATTATAGACTCCTGTAAGTCCATCTCTTGTAGCTAATCTTTCTACATTTTTGTATAAAAAGGCATTTTCTAGTGCACTTGTCAAAGGTGTTATGGTTCCATTTATAAGTTCAATTTCTTCTATTGTCAATTTATTTTTTGTGTTTATATGTAAAATACCCATACAACTTTCTTTTGATAATAGTGGAATAGAATATATGTATCCTTTATCTGTTTTTATTTCAGCCATATGTTTCTTTTTAAAAGCTTCTTCCACAGTTCCACTAAACTCCAAACCTTTTTTATCATCCCCATAAGATGAAATAACACTAATCTTATTTTCATCTACTTTATCAAATATACCTAAAGTACATGAATGAACTTCTATAATCTCAGTTACTATCTTAATACCCATATTAGATACCTCTTCCAAATCCATAGATGAGGTTATTCTTTTAGTTAGCTCAAACAGTCTTTGATTATTTTGATTTTCTTTTTGAAGCTTAGCAGTTAATTTGGCATTATTTATAGCAAGTCCAATTTCTCCAGATATAGTATTAATCAATTTAAAATCTGATTCTCCAAAATCTGAAGCTTTTTTACTTCCTAAAACTAATACACCCAATATTTTTTCATGCATTTTTATAGGAATTGTAATCTGAGCTCTTGTATCACTTATGCACCGTATATATCTAAAATCCTTTTGAACATCATCCGTGAGTAACCCCTGTTCTTTATAAAATGTCCATCCAACAAGACCTTCACCTATTCTGAAAGTTGTCTTCTCTAACTCTTCATATAAAACATTAGAATGTGATTTCAGTTTAAGTTCATCTTTTTCTAACAAAAATATTAATCCAAAATCTGCATTTGTGTGAGTTACAAGACGAGCTAATATAGTATCTAATAACTCTTGGATAGATGCCATATTATATATAGCAAATGCTGTATCATATAAAATACTATTTTCAAATTTTAATATTCTTATACTTCTATTTATTTTATCTATTTCATTGAATAGAGATTCTCCATCTATTAATTTAACATCATTAGAATATTTCCTATCTCCAATATTTAAATTACTTTTCATTTGTTTTAATTTTATATATACTCTTATAATTTTATTTACAATAATGGCTAATAATAAAATAATAGTAAACATGAAATAAATAAAATTGCTAATTTCCCATTTTTCAAAGGATATAATTATTTTTTGCTGCACTAAAATAATAAATAATGTAGGCATTAATATAGCAATAGTACTAAAGATTAGATACAGTTTAAATGTAAAGCTTTTACTCACTATTAAATCTCCCTTTTCGATATAATATATGTTTCAATGCACAATGCACAATTCAAAACACAAGCCACAGTTCATAATTTTCAATGCATAGTTCACAATTACTGCTAGAATTCTTGCAGTACATATTCAATTTAATAAATATTAATCAAATTTTTATCTTTCACTTTTAACTATTTCTGATTGCATACTTCATAAACTTTGGCTAAGTAAACACATCCACAACTCCATATATTTAAAATCAATGCTTCTCATAAATAATTATCCCCTCTTGCTCTAGATCCAAAGAGAATAACTTTATTAATACTTTCGTACTTATAGCATATGCGCAATATATCATCAACAATTTTCTGTTCTAAATTCAAACTTATCTCTCATTTGGCTTGTCACACTTAACATACATAATATTATAACCTATAAATTATTTACTTAAAACAATAAATGTACTAAGTACTCTTTTATGGCTGTCACTATTAACTTCTGCCATAATATATTTTATATAAATTTTCATTCATCTATCTCAAACCCTCATGTTTCCTATAAATATTTACATATTTAAATATTTTCCTAGGTAAATATTTTTCTATAAACATACTTACCTAGAAAAATATATTCCCATGAACCTATTTTCCTAGAAACATTTAAACCTATTTTTATTCTAAAATATGAACCTAGAAACCTATGAATATATGAAAAAATTTAAATTTTTTCATATTAAAGTATTTATATATTTTAATATTTGCATATATCTTATATGAGGGGGTAATTAATTCTGCATATGATAAGGCTTATATAATCTATTATTTCTTCATATTTTAATACATAGGGAGGAATTATAAATGAACATGTCTGTAAAAAAATCTAAGGTAAAAGGCGAAATCAAGGATGATTTTTCCATTGAGGAAAATGAATCTTCAGATATATTTACCTTCTCAGAGGGAGAGCTTAAATTAGATGGGACTCTTATAAAATCTTTTTCTTTTGATTCTGATGAAGACCTTATTGAGCATCCTGCGCCACCCACAATTCACGATAACACCAACACCAACTACTACAACAATAATAGCAATAATAATAATAATAATAATTACAGTAACAATGATAGCACTAATACTACACCTAATTTAAATTCTCATGATATTCCATATAATCCTGATATCAAAAATGAAATTTTGGACCACAGAACTTTAAAAGTTAATCCAAATGGAAGAACACCATCTGTTGATGGCGAAGTTTTTGATATGGTAAGAAGCTATACTTTAAGACGCTCTACTGTAAGAATCTTAAGTAAAATTAAAGCTATTCATATTGATGATAATGTTTATTTAAATACCATTGTTGATGAAGCTATTCGTTATTACTACGAATACCTTAAAACTCAAAACAATTAAGTTAATCTTCTTCTATTTTAATACCTAATCAAATTATTTCTTATATATAATTTGATTAGGTATGCGAATTGCAACTCCTGTTTCATCAAATTTATAATCAGTACCTTCAATGGGATCTCTCCCTTGAACCATATTCATTCCTATAGTATAAAGTGCTTCTGCCATGGCCTTTGGATCTTGAAAAATAGTCCCTAACATTAATCCTTCGTTAATTAACTTCTGTGATTCTGGCAATCCCTCAACACCAACTACTGCAATATTTTTTTCTTTATCTCCTAAATTATATCCATAGGATTGTAGTGCTTCAATTGCACCTAATGCCATAGAGTCGTCATTTGCAATTATGACTTCAATCTTAGGTCCAGTTTTTAAAAATAGCGACTCTATGGCCTCTTTTGCGAGTTCTCTACTCCAATAAGCAAATACTCTTTCAATCTCCTGAGTTTCTACTCCTGCTTCACTAAGTGCTAAAAGAGAATATTTTGTTCTATCAGCTGCTACCAAATTATTTCTTTCACCTTCTAAAAGAACATATTGCATTATTCCATCATGGTTCTTATCAATGGAATCTCTACTTGTGTTCCATTCATTAGCAAGAATCTCGCCCTCCATAATTCCATCGCTTTTTGCATCTAACCCTATATATAGAGATTTATTGTATCTTTTAATCTCACTTAGCAGCGGCTCCCTATTAAAAAATATCACTGGAATATTAGCTTTAGCAATTTGATTAGTAACTCTTTTTACCGTTAATTCATCCCTGTTCTTAACTAGATGCATTATTATAAGATCAACACCTTCTTTAAGTACATTATCAAGCTGCTCATTTTGCACTGCTTGATTTGATTTAGCATCATAAAACGTAAATTCTACTTTTCCTGGATTTTCTTCTTGAATATCTTCTAAATCTTTACGCACTAAAGAAATATAATCATCACTAAAATTTATTAAAAATACAGCTACTCTAATAGGTCTTTTTTCAGCAGCATTAATACTCGCAAATGTGGCTTTTTCTTTAAAGCTAAATAACATATATGACATTATCATTAGAAACATTATAATAGATAGCATTTTCTTAAACATTTTTACTTCCTCCAACAGTAGAAATTTTCCACAATGTTATTATGTATATCGCGAAAATATTTATGCTAAGCTATTATGGGTATTTTACAATTATTTAATATTAAGTGTAAGTAAAATAGAGTGGTAATAAACACCACTCTATCGAAACTCTAAATTTTCATTCAGCATAATACTTATACTTGATAATTTTTATTTTCCACAGGAGTGAGGTTACCCAATCCTATTCAAATATATCTGGTAAAAATTTATATACTTCACTTTCATTTTTAAATATAACTTCTATTTGCTCAGAATATGGTGTACATTTACTTCCTTTAAAAAAGTTATATAATGCTGATGATATTCCCATAACAATTCTATTATGAGCCATTGATATTCTTGAGCTAATAAAATACAAAATTAATTCCAATATTAAATTCACTTATCTAACTCCACTTTAACTTCGTATTCATTTAAGATATTATTATCATCTTCATACTTTATGCTTGAATCTGGTTTGTTATTATATACTCTTATAATAAGAGTTGTTGTTCCTGGATCTAAAACAATATTATCATTATCGACAAGCTTTACTTTTCTAACTTCACCAATATCTGAATATGAAGTAACCCTAAATACTTTAATATACTTTTCATCTAATCTTTTTATATTAACACTTATATTATCTGATGACGCTTTTGCATAATAAGTTCTCTTATTTTTTGCTTCGCTAACTATATTATTACTATTATATTTGTCATCGCTATAAAGTTCCATTGCACTACCATCTTTATTTAGCAATCCTATTTTGTTGTAATAAGAATAATAAACTGTTACTTTACATGTATCTGATCTTCCACTTCCGTCATTTGCTGTACATGTAATTGTTGTAGTTCCTTCTGATATTCCTTTTACCTCTCCATTTGAACTTACCCTTGCTACATCTGTATTACTAGATTTCCATGTTACTTTTTTATTGTCTGCATTGCTTGGCAATACTGTTTCCTTTAGCTTTAAAGTATCTCCTTGATTAATAACTGCGCTTGATTCATTTAACATTACTCCTGTTACGCTTACTGTATCTTTATTATTAAGACTTTTATCTGATTCTTTTTCGGAATTAACCTTTAACTCTGATTCAACGTTGTTTACTATAGTATCCGTTGATTGAACTGAGTTTCCTTCCGTTTCTGTAGCATATATTTCTATAGGATTTAATACTGATACTGATGCTACTACCAGTAAACCTGATATTACTTTTATTAATTTAAGCTTTTCCATACCTCATTCTCCTAACCATTTTTATTTAATTATACCATATTTTTCTTTTAAAATTTCAGATTTTTTAATCTCACTATGTTATTACCGCGTATAAGTTTACTAAATTTAATAATCCTACCTAACATGGATTTTTATATTCCTGGAGTCCCCATTGCTCCATTATTATCAAAATAATACCATTTGGAAGATTTATCATCATAATACCAGCCAGTTTTCATAGCTCCATCATGAATATGATAAATTTAACTCTAAAATTATAGTTGTTTATTGCTTCATTTCGTTTAATATTATTGTCAGTATAGGTTAACCTTCTTAGAATTTTTGTGTTGCAACATAACCTAAAATATCAGAGGTATCTATGCTATTTCTTTATAAAATTTTATTAAAGCAATCTATGGATTTATATCTATAGAAGTATTTCTCAAATTTATACACAAGTCAAGTTACCTAAATTATAACAGAATCTGTTTAGCAGACTATAGATTTCACTTCTTTTAAAAGTTACCCATAGATTTCACTCGGCTATAATCTCTTTCGAAAAGTAAAACTATTTTCATTATACTTTACGAAGATTTTGCCTTCATAATCAGTTACTAAAGAATAAAAAAATACATCGTCAAATAGATATTATCTTTTTATGCCATATCTATTTGACGATGTATAATTTGATTTCTTATTTATTATTGTTAAATATACTTTGCTAAGCTTTAGCCGCTTAAGTATCCTATCCAAACAATGTCCTATCACTTAAGGCTTCTGCTCCATTAGCTTTCTCAAAGAGTCCAAGAAGTTTATTATTATCTAACTTTTCTTTTTCTTCCCCTTTGACGTCAACTAAAATCTTGCCTCTATGCATCATGAAAAGTCTATTACCATTTTCAAGAGCATGTTTAAGATTATGGGTAACCATAAGGGTTGTTATTCCGCTGTCTTTTACTATATTTCTTGTTATATCCATTATTATTTCTGATGTTTTAGGATCTAGTGCCGCTGTATGCTCATCTAGTAATAATAATTTTGGTTTAGACATTACTGACATAAGCAGAGTTAAAGCCTGTCTCTGTCCTCCTGATAAAAGTTGTACTTTATTATAAAGCTTATCTTCAAGCCCCAAATTAAGTTCTTTTACCATCTCTTTGTAATAATCTATCCTCTTTTTATTTATCCCAAAGCTAAGCCCAAAGGATTTTCCTTTATTATCTGCAAGAGCAATGTTTTCTAATATTGTCATATTAGGTGCTACACCCATTGATGGATTTTGAAAAACTCTCCCAATGGACTTTGATCTTGCGTATTCAGGTTTATTAATAACTTCATCACCATCTATTAATATTGATCCTGAATCTGCCTCAAGAGTTCCAGATATCATATTTAATAATGTTGATTTACCTGCTCCATTTGAACCTATTATACTTATGAAGTCACCTTGTTTAACATCCAATGATAATCTATCAAAAACCCTATTTTCATTTATTGTATTTTGATTAAACACTTTGGATAGTTGTTTCACTTTTAACATCTTTAGCACTACCTCCTATAACAGATTTTCTTTTCTTAAATTTCAAGACACCGCTATTAGAGCATAATGCTATAACTACAATTATAGCTGTCATTAATTTTAAGTCATTGGCATTTAATCCAAGTTTTAATACTATTGCTATTGCCGCCTTGTATATGATTGCCCCTAGTATTGATAAGGTAGTCACTTTAACAAAAGACAACCTCTCAAATAATGATGTTCCGATAATTACTGCCGCAAGCCCCATTACAACAGTACCAGTTCCCATTCCAACATCACTAAATCCTTGGTATTGTGCAGTTAGTGCTCCTGCAAGTGCAACTAATGCATTACTTATCATAAGACCTAACACTTTAACTAAATCTTTATTTACTCCAAGAGATGAAACTACTTGTTCATTATCTCCGACAGCTATAAGCAAAAATCCTGATTTAGTCTTTAAATATAGATCTAATAGTATTTTAACTACAATAACCATTATTAAAATCACTACTATAGCCGGAATTGATGACTTAAATAAATTAGGGGTATTAAATAATGGAACATTTGCTTTTCCCATTATTCTTAAGTTAATAGAATATAATCCTATCATTACTAATATTCCAGCCATTAAATTTGTTATTTTAAGCTTAACATGCAAAAATGCTGTTATTCCTCCAGCTATCGCTCCACCTAAGGTTGCTATTATTATACTACTCCATGGATTAACCCCATTTACCAAAAGAGCTGCGGAAATTGCAGCCCCAAGTGGGAATGTAGAGTCCACTGATAAATCAGGAAAATCTAAAATTTTATAAGTTATATATACTCCGATTGAAACCAATGAAAATAGCAGCCCTTGTTCTAAAATATTTATTAAAACACCCACTACTCAACGCCTCCAGTTACCTTTTTACAATTTGATTCGATATCTGCTGGAAGTGTTATATTCAGTTTCTTCACTACATCAGTGTTTATAGTAAATGACATATCACTTAATGTGCTTATTTCAACATCTGATGGCTTCTTTCCATCTAAAACTTCTGCTGCTTTATAACCAGCTTCTTTTCCTAATTTGTAGTAATCTATTCCTATTGAAGCAAGTCCACCTTTATTTACTACTGCTTCTTCTGCACCTATTATAGGAACGTTTTTATCTAAACAAAGTTTACCTACTAACGCATATCCTGAAGCAACTGTGTTATCTGTAGGTGTATATAATACATCTATTTGACCTAAAGCACTTGCTAAATTTTGATTTATCTCATTAACATTTGTAACACCAATTTCTTTTACTGCTAAGCCTTGTTTATCTGCCGCTGCTTTAAGCTCATCAACTTGAGTTACAGAATTTGTTTCTGAAGTGTTATAAATTACTCCTACTGTTTTTGCATTTGGAAGTAATTTTTTTAATAGTTCTATTTGCTTGTCCACAGGGACTTTATCAGATGTACCTGTAACATTTGTTCCTGAGCTCTTCCAATCCTTTGCTACTTCTGCTTTAACAGGATCTGTTACTGCTGTAAATATTATTGGAATATCTTTAGTTGAATTATAAGCTGCTTGAACTGCTGGTGTTGCAATTGCAAAAATCAAGTCTTTCTTTGCATCTGTAAATTGCTTAGCAATTGTTTGCGCATTAGCTTGTTCACCTTGAGCATTTTGCTGTTCAATTTTAATATTCTTACCTTCTTCATATCCCTTTTCTTTTAATCCATCGACAAATCCCTTATTAGATGCATCTAACGCATCATGTTGAACCAACTGAATTACTCCAATATTCTTCACTGCCGATGATGAAGCGCCTCCATTATTAGAATCCGTTGCACTTTTTCCACATCCCGCAAGAATTCCTCCAACTAAAACTGTACATAGCAGCATGGCTGCTTTCTTTTTTCCTACCATATTTCTATCCCCCTACTATATTCTTATTATCAATTTCCTACTATACTCCAAAATGCCAACTACCTTCTCAATAAATACAATCATAAATATATATCTATATTTATGATAAATATTCAAATAAATTGATAATAATTTATAAATCTTTTAAGTTATGATATCATATTTTGAAATACTTGTAAAGTTTCTACCTCTACTTTGCAAGCTTTTTTAGTTTTTTATTGTAAAAATTATAATTATGTGTTTGTAACCCTTAACAACAATAATCTTTGTAGCCATAAATTATAAATATTATATGACTGCAAAGATTACAGCATACATATATACGCATAGAGTATTTGAAAATAAAACATAAAAAAGGTTCTAGCATGAAGGTTTTTCCACTTTAGTTTGTCACACAAAGAGTGAGACTTTTTAAAACGAATACAACCTTGCAAGCCTAGAACCTTTTTTGTTTCATATCTTAAAATATTCAATATACCGAAAAGGACAATAACCCAAATAACAAAGAACTATTTTTCCGCCTATAAAATTTATAAAGGCAATGCCCTGTGACCTATTCCTATAACTACTTCATCCAAGTGCAGAAGTCCAATACTTAAGAATATACACACTGAAATATGTTCTCCACCTCTAGCTATTCCAATTTTCCCACCTACATTTTGGCCATTTGCTCTATTTGCAACTTGAATAACCGCATCTCTAGTTGCACCTATAACAGCACCTTCATGCAAATGTTCTTCTCTTATTAACTCGTTTCTTTTTGCAGCAACTAATGCACTTTCAAGTATTTTAGCTATTGATGAGTTTATATTTCCACCCACATTTACTGCGGTAACTTTAATCCCCTTCTCTGCATATACTTTTTTTAAATGCTCTTCTTCATGTCTATCACAT
Organism: Clostridium sp. YIM B02569; assembly: GCF_022320765.1. Taxonomy (NCBI): domain Bacteria; kingdom Bacillati; phylum Bacillota; class Clostridia; order Eubacteriales; family Clostridiaceae; genus Clostridium; species Clostridium sp. YIM B02569. Next base: position 16,357 of record NZ_JAKJJX010000009.1, read on the forward strand.
ATAGCCATTTTAGTAGCTATCTTTGCAACTCTTGTACTATTGCTTTCCATAACTTGATACCTCCAACGTATTCTCTAGGCACATTATAACACATTAACTTTTCTTATACTTCAAAATAATCTGATAATTCATAGATAAACAAAAAAATAGGACTAAAGAGTACTTCTCTACTCTTTAGCCCCTATATTAAATCTTGCCATATATAAATCAATTGTAAGCTATAGATAAACAATTTAAGAATTAGACTTATTAGATGAACATATTTACAAAGTCACTAAAACTTTAAGCTCATATCTTCACTAGAAATCATAAATATATTTGTGAAGAAAACATTTGAAAATGAGCTGTTAAAGGTTCTTAGCTGTAGGTTGTTCCATTTTAGCTTGTCAAACTGAAAGTTGGAGCATGCTAAAATGGATACAACCTGCTGCTTAGAACCTTCAGCGATATTTTCATAGCTTTTCGGAATCAAAATATTTATGATTTCGGTAAAGTATAATATAAGTCTAGTTTTACAGTTGGATATCTATAGATTTATACTATAGATAAACAACTTAAGAATTCGATTTATACTTTGCAATAAATATCATACTAGAAAGTAGAAACATTTTTATGCAACAGGCATTGAAAATGAGCTGTTAAAAGGTCTTAATTGTAGATTGTTCCATTGATGCTTGTCACAATGAAATTGGGAGCAAGCATTAGTGGTGCAACCTGCAATTTAGCACTTTCAGCGAAATTTTCATAGTCCTGTGAAATAACAATGTTTTTACTTTCGGTGGATTATTGCATAAGTCTAGGTTATATATTGTTTATCTATATAAAATATATCGCAACTAGAAATATAATTAATAAAAGTTTCCCATAGCTCTGAATTTATTATATCTATTATCTATTAGTTCATTTAAATCTTTTTCTTTTAATTCTAACAAGCTATCTACAATTGTTTTCTTAAGAACCTCTGCTGTTTTAACAGGGTTTTTATGTGCACCACCCCTAGGTTCTTTTACAATACCGTCAATTATATCAAAACCCTTTAAATCTTTAGCAGTAATTTTTGCAACTGCTGCTGCTTCTTTAACTCTGCTTGGATCTTTCCATAGAATCGAAGCAAATCCTTCTGGTGAAAGAACTGAATATATAGAATGTTCTAACATAAAAATTTTATCTGCAACTGCTAAAGCTAAAGCTCCTCCGCTTTCGCCCTCACCTGTTATAATTGAAATTATTGGTGTCTTTAATCTACTTAATTCAAAAAGATTATTTGCTATAGCCTGCCCTTGACCTCTTTCTTCTGCTCCCATACCTGGAAATGCTCCCATAGTATCTATAAAACAAATTATTGGCCTTTTAAATTTTTCGGCCTGCTTCATAAGTCTTAATGCTTTTCTATATCCTTCCGGATTAGGCATTCCAAAATTTCTTTTTATATACTCACTAGTATTTGATCCTTTAGTTATTGCTATAACTGTAACATTTATATCATTAATAGATGCGATTCCACCAATTATAGCTTGATCATCACCAAAGTTTCTATCTCCATGAAATTCAATGAAATCTTTAAATATAGTTTCTATATAATATTGCCCAGATGGTCTGTCTTTGTGCCTTGCTATTTCAACACTTTCCCATGGTGTTACATTAATTTTCATAAAATCTTTATCCATAATTAATTCCTCACTCCATGCAAAATAAGAATTTTATATATACATGCCCTCATATTCTTTCTTTCAACAATGGCATCAACAAAACCTTTTTCAAGTAAAAATTCTGCTTTTTGAAAATTATCCGGAAGAGTTTCTTTAATTGTGTTTTCAATAACTCTTCTTCCTGCAAATCCTATTAATGCATTCGGCTCACTTAAAATGATATCACCTTCCATTGCAAAACTTGCAGTTACTCCTCCAGTTGTTGGATCTGTTAATATAGAAATATATAAAAGACCAGCTTCACTATGCTTTGCTAAAGCTGCACTTATCTTCGCCATTTGCATAAGTGAAAAAATACCTTCCTGCATTCTAGCACCGCCAGATGCTGTAAAAATCATTAATGGAAGCTTATTTTCTGTAGCATGTTCTATAAGTCTTGTAATCTTTTCACCAACTACAGTTCCCATACTTCCCATCATAAAGAAGCTATCCATAATAGCACATGCTACTTCTATACCATTTAGCTTTCCAACTCCAGTAACAACAGCTTCTGTACTATCAGTCTTAGTGCTTTTCAATTTTTCTTCATAGCCTTTAAAATCTAATGGATTAGTAGTTTTTAAGTCTTTCCAGAATTCCTTAAAAGTATCTTTATCAAAAAATACTTTTATTCTTTCTTTTGCATTAAGTCTAAAATGATGACCACAAGTCGCACAAACGAACTTAGAATTTTCTAAGTCTTCTGCATATATCATCGAATTACACTTATCACATTTTTCCCACATACCTGATGGTATATTAGGCTTTTCTTCAGAAACACTCTTTTTTAACGTTGAGGATTTAACAGTTGCATATTGTCTTTTTACAAATAAATCCTTAAGCATTCTTCTTCACCATCTTTTCTGCTAAAAATGAAGTATCATAATCTCCTTCTAAGAATTCTTTAGTATGAAGTATTGATAATTCAAAATCAATATTAGTCTTTACCCCACCTACTGCAAATTCTGCTAATGCTCTATCCATTTTTACAATAGCTTCATTTCTATTATCACCAAAAGTAATTAATTTAGCTATCATAGAATCATAGCAATGAGGAATTTTATACCCACAGAATATAGCTGAATCAACTCTTACTCCCATCCCCCCTGGGACACAAAGCTCTTCGATTGTTCCCGGACATGGTCTGAAATCATGTTCTGGATCTTCTGCATTAACTCTGCATTCTATTGCATGACCTTTAATCTTTATATCATCTTGAGTATAAGCTAATTTTTCTCCTGAAGCTATCTTCAATTGTTCTTTTACTAAGTCTATGCCTGTAATCATTTCAGTAATTGGATGCTCTACTTGTATTCTCGTATTCATTTCCATGAAGTAGAAATTATTATCTCTATCAAACAAGAATTCTATAGTTCCTGCATTCTTATAATCTACAGCTAAAGCTGCTCTCTTTGCAATTTCACCCATTTTAGCTCTTAATTCTTCTGTTAATACATTTGATGGTGCTTCTTCTAAAACCTTTTGGTTCTTTCTTTGCATTGAACATTCTCTTTCACATAAATGTATAACATGGCCATGTTCATCAGCTAATATTTGAAATTCAATATGCTTTGGCTTTTGAACAAATTTTTCTATATATAATGAATCATCCCCAAAACAAGCTTTTGCTTCTGTTTTAGCAGTTTTAAAGCCCATCAAGAATTCTTCATCATTATTAGCAACTCTTATTCCTTTACCGCCGCCGCCTGCTGATGCTTTTATCATTATTGGGTATCCAATACCTTTTGCAATTTCTAAAGCATGGGCTTCATCTCTGATTTCACCTTCATATCCAGGTACTACTGGGACACCAGAAGCTTTCATAATTTCTCTTGCTTTAGCCTTGTTTCCCATAAGCTCAATTGTCTCATAATCAGGACCTATAAATTTAATATTGCACTGTCTACACATCTTTGCGAATTTAGGATTTTCTGATAAAAATCCAAACCCTGGATGTATAGCGTCAGCTCCAGTTAAAACACATGCACTTAGAATGTTTGTTATGTTTAAATAACTATCTTTAGGCATTGCAGAACCAATACATACAGCTTCATCTGCAAGTTGAGTATGAAGTGCTTCTTTATCTATTTCTGAATAAACAGCTACTGTACTTATTCCCATTTCTCTACAAGCTCTAATTATTCTAACTGCAATTTCTCCTCTGTTGGCAATTAGCACTTTCTTTAACATTTTTATCACCTATCCTACTGCAACGCAAAAAGTATTTCAGCTTCACAAACTGTTTTTCCATCTACTGAGGCAATCCCTTTTCCAATACCTATAGGTCCTTTAATCTTAATAATTTCACAGTATAAATCTAGCTTATCTCCAGGTACAACTTTTCCTTTAAATCTAACTTTATTGATACCTGCAAATAATGGAGTCTTACCTTTAAATCTTTCCATTGAAAGAATAGCAACTGTTCCTGTTTGAGCTAAAGCTTCAACTTGAAGTACTCCTGGCATAATTGGTTCTTCTGGATAATGCCCTTGAAAGAATGCTTCATTTGCAGAAACATTTTTATATCCTCTTACAAATTGTTTTTCTTCTATTTCCATTTCAGTTACTCTATCTATTAAAAGCATTGGGTATCTATGTGGTATAATTTTTTTTATTTCATTTATATCAAGCATTAATTATTCCCCCTTAACCTTAAATAATGGCTGGCCATATTCTACCATATCTCCGTCATTAGCTAAGCGTTCTACTATTACTCCATTATATTCGCTTTCGATTTCATTCATAAGTTTCATAGCTTCTATAATGCAAATAACCTTTCCCTTAGAAACTGTGCCGCCAACTTCTACGAAAGGTGAGCTTTCTGGTGATGCTGAAGAGTAAAATGTTCCAACCATAGGAGAAGTTATAATACTTACATCCTTATCGTCTATAACTACTTCTTTTTCAGCAGCCTTTACTTCTTCTTTCTCCACTATATGATTTTCTGATCTTTCTACTGAACTAAGTGAACTAGCAGCAGTGTTAACCTGATTATTTACAGCTGGAGTATAATTTCCTGAGCCATTATCAGCTAATCCTCTAGTTAATGATTTATCCATCTTTATATGATCATTTCCACTTTGAAGCTCAAAAAAGGCTAAACTTGAAGAGTCAACCAATTTAACAAGCTCTTTAATTTTTTCAAAGTCCATAAAAATATCCTCCTCTTATATATGTTGCAATTCACAATTCACAATTCATAATTTAATTCACAATTCATAATGCACAATTCACAGCTTAATGCACAATGCTCAATTCACATTTCAATTCGCAATGCACAATGCTCAATTTTTAATTCACATTTACGTGTGAAATTCTTGTAATATTTTTAGAATTATTCTTAGGAATTATTTTCTGCAATGTATATATATATATATCTTATTCAAAAATATTATTTATATATTTTATGCCGTACTAAGTTACATTCAAAAGTTAATATTTCTTATTAACTGCATTTAACTTTTCTGGCATAAAATATATGTAACACTTTTTATTTTACCAAATATATCTTTATTATTTCCACTTTTTCAAAAGTAAAGTGGCATTATGTCCACCAAAGCCTAAAGAGTTAGTAAGTGCATATTCTAAATCTTGCTTTCTTCCAACATTAGGAACATAATCTAAATCTAATTCTTCATCTTTTGTTTTATACCCGATTGTTGGTGGGATAAATCCTTCTTCAAGAGCCTTTGCACATATTATTGCTTCAATTGCTCCTGCCGCTCCTAAAAGATGACCTGTCATAGATTTTGTTGAAGATATTGGAACTTTGTATGCTTCTTCTCCAAACGCTTTTTTAATAGCTGCTGTTTCAAATTTATCATTTAATTCTGTTGAAGTTCCATGAGCATTTATATAAGAAACTTGTTCTGGTTTAATTCCTGCCTCTTGCAACGCATCAGCCATAGCTCTTGAAGCTCCTGCTCCTTCTGGATCTGGAGATGTAATATGATATGCATCACAAGTTGATCCATATCCTACAACTTCAGCTATGATATTTGCACCTCTAGCTTCAGCATGTTCTAAAGATTCAAGAATTACAACTCCTGCACCTTCTCCCATTACAAATCCACCTCTTTCCTTATCGAAAGGAATAGAAGCTCTTTCTGGATTATTTCCTGAATTTAATGCCTTCATACTATGGAATCCAGTAACTCCAAGTCTAGTTATAGGTGCTTCTGCTCCACCTGCAAGCATTACATCTGCATAACCATGTTTTATTGTTCTAAATGCATCACCAATATTGTTTGTTCCTGTTGCACAAGCAGTTACTGCTGATGTACATGGTCCTCTTAATCCATATTTAATAGCTACATTTCCTGCACCTAAATTTATTATTGTCATAGGAACGAAAAATGGAGATACTCTTTTAGACTTTCCAGTTGCAATTTTAGTACATTCAGTTTCAATAGTCTCAAATCCACCTATACCAGATCCAAGCATTACGCCAAATCTCTCTAGATTTTCTTTTTCTAAATCTATTCCTGAATCCTTTATTGCCTCATCTGATGCAACCAAAGCAAATTGAGCAAATCTATCTAATCTCTTTGCTTCTTTCTTACCTATTAAAGTATCTGGATCAAAGCCCTTAACTTCTGCTGCTATTTTTACATCTACTAAATCTTTATCAACTAAAGTTATATAATCTATTCCTAGCTTTCCGCTTTTTGCATTATCCCAAAACGTACTTACATCATTTCCTATCGGAGTCAGAGCTCCCATCCCCGTAATTACTACTCTTCTTTCCATAAATCTAACTTCCTCCATTACATTAACATTCCACCGTCAACTTGGATAACTTGCCCTGTAACATAATCTGCACTTTCACTTGCAAGGAAAGCTACAACATTTGCTACATCACTTGCTTTTCCTAATCTCTTAAGCGGTATAGTCTTCTTCATCTCTTCTTTGTATTTATCTGCTAGAGCTTCTGTCATATCTGTTTCGATATATCCTGGTGCTACTGCATTTACAGTAATTCCTCTTGAACCAATTTCTCTAGCTAGTGATTTTGTCATTCCAATTACCCCTGCTTTAGATGCAGAATAATTTACTTGACCTGCATTTCCAGTAATTCCAACAACTGATGAAAGATTTATTATCTTTCCATGTTTCTGTTTCATCATAATTGGAGTGATAGCTTTTAAGCAGTTAAACACACCTTTTAGATTTACATCAATAACATTATCAAAGTCTTCTTCTTTCATTCTGATTATTAATCCATCTTTTGTGATTCCTGCATTATTTACCATTATATCTATAGTACCAAATTTTTCTTTGGCAGAATTGATAAGATTATCAACTTCTTCTGACTTAGATATATCACCTTTTACACATAAAGTTTCTACACCCATGCCTTTTATTTCATTTTCAACTTCTAATGCTTCTTTTTCATTACTTCTATAATTTAAAACTATATTAGCTCCAAGAGATGCAAGCTTTAAAGCTATTGCCTTTCCAATTCCTCTTGATGCTCCTGTAACAATTGCACATTTTCCTTTTAGCATATATTAAATTACCTCCTATTGTTATAAACAATTAACCTATAACTGAGCTGCAAATAATTATTTATAATCTATCTACTCATTCTAAATAATTATTCTTATATTTTACAATAATAAGCCTACATTTAAAATCCTAGCAAACCAGGTGTCAGTTAAGATAAAAATGCAGAGACTTACTTTTAATAAATATATATTTATATATTAAAGATTGCTTTTAATCTTATCAATTGTATTTTTCAATGAATCCATATCCTCAACATTTAAAAGACTTGCACTCTTATCTATTTTCTTAACAAATCCTCTAAGTGCTTTTCCAGGACCTACTTCTATGAATGTATCAACGCCGCTATCTATCATATGATTTATAGTCTTTTCAAAAAGGACTGATGTTCTTATATGTCTCTTTAATAATTCTTTAACATCATCTTCTTTTTCATAAGGAAGTCCTTTAACATTTGAATAAACTACTTTGTTAAGTTCTTTAATATCAACATTTTTTATAGTATTAAAGAATTCTTCACTTGCAGGCTCAAGAAGGGAACTATGAAATGGTCCACTAACCTTTAGCGGAATTCCAAGGCCTCCTAATTCTTTTGCAATTTTTACGGCTTCATCGATTGCTTTGTTTTCTCCTGAAATAACTACTTGGCCTGGGCAGTTATAGTTAGCCCCTTCAACTATTCCAAATTCACCTGCTCTAGTTAATAACTCTTGTATCTTTTCATCATTTAATTTTAACACAGCAGCCATTTTTCCAAGGCCTTCTGGTAGCGCACTACCCATTATTCTTCCTCTTTCTTTTATAAGAAGTAATCCTTCTTCTAAAGAAAGTGCTCCCCCGTATATTAACGCTGCATATTCTCCTAAGCTAAGGCCTGCTGCATAATCTGCTTCAATGCCATTTATCTCTAGTGCTTTTAACGCGATAAGTGATGCAACAAGTATTGTAGGTTGTGCATTTTCTGTTGCTGTTAAAATTTCGTCAGGCCCTTCAAGCATCATTTTCTTAATAGGCATATTTAAAATTTCTTCACTACGATCTAATATTTCTTTACATTCTGGTATATTATCGCAAAGTTCTTTTGCCATTCCAATAGTTTGAACTCCTTGACCTGGAAAAAGAAATGCAGTCTTACTACTATTCATGATTCCCTCCAAAACGCTTAAATATTTCATTTGATTCTGTAAATAATTCTTCAATCATTTCCTTACATGATTGTTCCTTGCAAATAAGTCCTGCTATTTGACCTGACATAAGTGATCCATTATCCACATCACCATCTACAACAGCCTTTTTAAGCGCACCAATTCCAAGCTTTTCTAATTCTTCAGCAGATGCTCCTTCTTTTTCTAACTTAAGATAAGTTCTTGCAAGCTTATTTCTTAGAACTCTAACTGGGTGACCTGTTGGTCTTCCTGTTACTTCTGTATCTATATCATTGGCTTTTAGTACTTTATCTTTATAATTTTGATGTATTGTACATTCTTTTGCCACTAAGAATCTTGTTCCAACTTGAATTCCTTCAGCGCCTAGCATAAATGATGCAGCTACTCCTCTACCATCACCTATTCCTCCAGCTGCTATAACTGGTACGCTTACAGCATCAACAACTTGTGGTACTAATGTCATAGTAGTTAACTGACCTACATGCCCACCTGATTCAGTACCTTCTGCAATAATTGCATCAGCTCCTGACTTCTCCATTCTCTTAGCTAATGCTACAGAAGCTACTACTGGTATAACCTTTATTCCATGAGCTTTCCATTTTTCCATATACTTTCCTGGACTTCCTGCACCAGTTGTAACAACAGATACGCCTTCTTCACATACTAATTCTGCTATTTCCTCAGCATTTTCTGCCATTAACATTATATTTACACCAAATGGTTTATTTGTTAATTCTTTTGTTTTCTTTATCTGTTCTCTTACCCATTCAGTTGGTGCTGCCCCAGTTATTATTCCAAGTCCACCAGCCTCACTTACTGCTGAAGCTAAAGATGCATCTGCAATTCTTGCCATAGCACCTTGAAATATAGGATATTCTATTTTTAACAGGTCACATACTCTATTTTTTTCCACAACATATTCCTCCTACCATTACCAATCACAAAATATCGCTTAATGTACTATCTCTTACTATAATAATGGAACTTCCTGTATTTTAATCTTATCTATGTATAATAGTCATTTCACCTATCATGATAAGTAATTTTACTATTATAGCATATTTTTATCAATGAGATTACTAAAAAGTTAAAAATAAGTTCATATTCTCCAACGTTTATACATTGGTTTTTTTATAAATATTAAATTGCATCTTGTATTATTTTTAATCTCAAATGATATGATATTTATTTCCATAACCATTCCATTCTTATATATAAATCTATTTTAAAGTTAAATAATAAAAGCTTATTTAACTATTATTTTTAATTACCACTCAAGTAATGTTGCTGCATAAGTTAACCCACCACCAAATGCGACAAGAATAATTTTATCACCTTTATTTAGTAAGCCTTTTTCATACATTTCATTTAAAGCTATAGGTACTGTTGCAGCTGATGTATTTCCTACCTTTTCTAAGTTCAAATAAAACTTATCTTCGCTTAATTTCAACTTTTCTGCTGCTAATTTTATAATTCTATAATTTGCTTGGTGAGGTACTATATATTTAATGTCATCAAATGAAACATTAGTATCTTTCATAACTTCAGTAACGGCTTCATCTATTGCAGATACTGCAAATCTAAGTATTTCTCTACCATTCATATCGATAGTTCTTTTAGCTAATTTTTTCTCTTTCGAAAAAGGAGTATCAAAATCAGTAGCGCCTATAGTAAGTGCTTCCCCCTTTTTCCCATCCGCTCTTAAATATGATTTAATTATTCCTGGTGCCTCATCCCTCTTAAGTACAGCAGCACCAGCGCCATCTCCAAATAAAATACAAGTGCTTCTGTCTGTCCAGTCTGTTACTTTTGAAAGAACTTCAGCTCCAACTACTAATGCATTTTTATAATTCATAGACATCATTAAAGCTTTAGCTGTCTCCAAGCCGTATACAAATCCTGAACATGCAACACTTATATCAAAACAAGCTGCCTTACTTGCATCTAAATTACTTTGAACTAGACATGCAACCGATGGTATAAACATATCTGGACTAATTGTAGCAACAATAATAAGTTCTAAATCTTTTGCATCAATACCAGCTCTTTCAAGGGCAAGCTTAGCTGCTTTTGTTGAGATATCAGATGTATTTTCTCCTTCTGAGATTCTTCTTTCTCTCATACCTGTTCTTTGCACTATCCACTCATCACTTGTTTCAACGAATTCACTTATTCTATCATTAGTAACTACTAGAGATGGAAGATATGCTCCAATTCCAGCAATTTTAATATTACTCATATTTTTCTCCTTCATTATACTAATTCATATTTTTCTTTAAAAAAGTTATTTATTTTACTTAAAGAAGAAATTAAAATTTCTTCCTCTTCTAACGTTAATCCTTCTATTGCATTATTTATCATTTCTCCATGAAATCTCTGATGGATTCTGAATGCTAACTTTCCTTTTCTAGTTAATTTAATAAGGACAACTCTTCTGTCTGTTTCTATCCTGTTTCTTTCTACATATCCTTTTTTAATTAATTTATTGATAGCAGTTGTTAAAGTACTTACTGTAATTTTTAATTTCTGCGCTACCTCTGACATTGTTCTTTCACTGTACATACCAATAGATTCTATAGTATGAATTTCTGTTATTGAAAGATCTGAAAGTACACCATTCTTTAAACTTTGCTCCTCAATTTGTAAGACATCATTAAATAACTGCACCAAAAGCTCGTTAATCAGTTTTGTTGATTTATCCATTTATCTGCACTCTCCATTTTGGCATCCAAAAATATCTTCTAACAAAAATTATATTCAGTGTTTATAAAATGAAAAATTTGGTAATGAAAATTCTAAATATCATACCAAATACGCAATCTATTGACCAATTAGACATATGAAATAAAATAACAAGCAAACGACATAAAGATATTTTGTCCTAAGATTGACTGAGGAAAGTTCATTTTGAATTCAGAATGAACTACATGAAAAGTTTCACTTTACTTTAGACAAAATATATAAACAAACATATTTACTTTATATTTTCTGAGTATGCCTCGCCTTTAATCAAAAAGTTTTAAAATCAAATAGTTTGATAATCAAAATATACTATACTCAAAATACATTGTCAAATTTTTTTCAATTTTTTCCAGTCTCTTGTATGCTTTTAATTAGCAATTTCATATGATATAATTAATTAAATTAGTTAATATTATCTATAATATTAATTTTTAAACATAGGAGGTGTACATATCATGACTAGAAAGTTAATTATAGCTACAGTTTTAATGTTAAGTACCGTAATGGTTTCTTGTAGCACAAAGCCTAGTGATTCCCCTAAGCCTAGTGATAATAACACTACTACTGTAGAGCAAAATAAAGACGACAATGGCTCTTCTAATGCTGATAGTAAAAAAGCTAATGAAGCTACAAGCGATACAAAAAAAGTAAATAAGGTAAAACTTTCTATATATAGTATAGATGATAATTCTTTAGAACCAAATGAATCAGGTACTATTGAGGTAAATGAAAATTCAACTCTACAGGACAAGCTAAAAGAATTAGCAAAAGCTGTATCAGAGAAAAAATTTGACAATTTACCAATTGAAGTTAAATCTATAGATACTGTTAACGGCAAAAAAGTTGCTACTATAAACTTAACTGACTCAAATAATAAAAAATGGGTTCCAAAGTTTCAAGGATCAACTGGTGGTTCAGTTACAGCTAATACTCTAATTGAGAATTTCCTTCAATCTAATAACAAATCTAAAGGCGAATGGATTGATGGTGTAAAATTCCTATATAATAATGAAACAATAGAATATGAACATGCATCAGACTTATCTACTGTTAAGTATGCAAATTAATTACATTAAGTTATAACAAAAAGAAGCCAAGCTTTAATATTTAAAACTTGGCTTCTTTTGCTTTTTATCTTATTATCCAGTATTTCAACAAAATCTCTTCTTATATAATGGTATCTATTTCAAAGTTCTTCAAATTTTTCTTCATTAGAATATATATATGTTGCAAAAATAATTCTTCATCATAATTCTAAAAATATCGAAAGAATTTTAGCCTTAATTGTGAACTGTAAATTGTAAAATGTGCATTGTGAATTGCAATATATATTTCAATTTATTAAGAAATTACTGTATATGTTTGAGTATAAGCTATTTGTTCATCACCTAATGTAAGGTAATAATATATAGGTATCATATACGTTGAATAAAATAACGTTGAAGCTTCCGGCACATTGCTTTCTATTGCTCTTACTAAGAGTTGTTGGTGCTTTAAGCTTACAATATAGCAATTAGCTATAATTACAATTTGTTCTGCAAAAAACACGTCAGAAATTGAATTTGAATATTTATCCGCATGATTTACCAAATTAGTCCTAATAATTCTAAGCTGCTCAATATAACGCTGTATCTCAACATCAAACTTCTTTAAGTCATCAACTGGTGTATCTGGTTTTATATTATATACAGTTAAATTTGCCCGTATAACTTTAATTTGATTTAAGCTGTTAATAATATCCTCCTTATTCTGCAAATTAGATATTTTAGGGCCAAACTGCTGAGGTATACTTGGAATTTGTGCATATACTAAATTACTTGTGAATACTGTTATGAATATTATAAACGTTATCAAACGAATTATTCTTTTACGCATTATTATTCCTCCATATTATAATAAATCCACCTTATTTACAAAAAGAATTCTTTAAGTTTATCCTTTGTTATTTTAAATATTTTATTCCTAAAAAAGCAGATTATATTAATGAGGATATGCGCACTGCTCAAAGGGCAGCCGTTCTATTGTTTCCAGTACTGTATATAGGTATCCAAGCTAAGACATGAACTTATGCATATAACTCGCCGAAATCATAAATATTTTGTTCCAAAAAGCTATGAAAATATCGCTGAAGGTTCTAAGCAGCAGGTTGTATCCAATTTAGCACTTTCAGCGAAATTTTTATAGTCCTGCGAAGCAACAATGTTTCTTCTTTCGGTATACTATATGCATAAGTCTATGTCTCAAGTTGGATATCTCCCCAAAGGTTCTTATATTCTTCAAGTTCTCTTATTGGATCCAATTCTTTGTCTTTCTTCATATACTCCAAAAAGAATTCATTTAATTCTATACTTTTTTCTACATCTCTTAATGCTTTTAAATTTTCATTTATATTTACATAATAGCAAGCTCTATTATAATATAAAAAACCTTCATCATCATTTTCTTCTATTCCCTTACTTATTACTTCAATAGCTTTTTTAAAATTACCTTCTTCTCTATATTCTACAGATAAATTTAAAAAACTATAGGGATAATTGGGATTTGCTTCAATAGACTTGTAATAATATCCTTTACTCTCTTCTATCTTATTTAACTTATTTAAAATTACTGCTTTATTAAATAATATCTTGTAATGTCTATCATCAATTTCTAGAGCCTTATTTATATAATTCAGTGCATCAATATTTTCATTGTTTTCTTCTAAAATACAAGCTACATTTGCATATGCCCACATATAATTAGGATTTATCTCAATAACCTTTTTATAGTTACTTATCGCCTTATCCTTTTCACCTGATTCATCATATATATTGGCTAAAAAGAAATATGCTTTATCATAATTAGGATTTTTTTCTATGGCCTTCTCATAATAATTTTTAGCCTTTTCTAACTCATCATTTTCATCATATATTATTGCCAAGCCATAATATGCTCTAGCATCATCCTCATCTAATTCAATTACTTCTCGATACTTTTTCTCTGCATCACCAGATAATCCAATTTCATCATAAATTAATGCCATATCCATCAGCAATTCTATATCTTCTTTTCCTATATTTAAGGCATATGCCTTCTGATAAAATGAAATGGCTTTTAATAAGTTATTTTCTGACCTTAAATTTCTCGCCATATTTATATAATTATTGTATAAATAATTTTTGTTTTCCATCTTGTTCTTCATCCATTCATTTGATTTGTTAATTCTAATATTTATTATGCTCAAATATACTCTTAAATTTAATCCTGATAAAATAATTACTTCCTTAGAATTATATCACTAAAATAATAGAATACTCAATTTATATACAATTGAGTATTTTATCATATTGAACTTATATAAATTGCAATTCACAATGCACAATTACAGTCAAAATTCTTCTAATATTTTTAGAATTATGATGAAGTATTATTTTTGCAACATATATATGAAATGTTTACTTTTTATATACATCTATAACATTTTCAGTTTTATAATGACCGTAGTACCAAGTATTTGTATAAGAAGTTGATCTAAAATTCAAAGAATCAGCAAGCTTAGTTTCTACTCCATCCTTTGTCTTCCATAAACTAAATGAATCTCCATCTTTTCTTACAAATAATATTTGGTTTTCTGATAAATATTTTGGCATGAAATCAAATGATTTATTATTTGTAATTTGAGTTATTTCTTTTGTTTCAGTGTTTACTTGATAAATATAGTGTGGTTCACTTTCCCAGTTTTTCGAACTTTGTGACATATCATCTTTTAAGGCATCAGCTCCAGAATATGCTATACTTTTTCCATCACTAGAATAATCCGGTGTCATTGATACTTGATTTTCTGGAATTAGACTTGTAAATTTGTTAGCTTTGATATCGAAAATTCCTAATGTTTTGTTGCTATACATATCTCTATATTCTCCATTGTTAACAGCAACTATGCTGCTATCTACTGGATTTTGAGAAATATTATCTTTATATGCCAATGCAATCATATTATTATTTTCTATAACTTTATTGTTTAAAAGATCATATACTGCAAATTCTGTCATATCTGCTGACATTGAGCCTGAATTAGGTTTGTTCCATATATACATATATCTATCATCACTTGATACCCTCTCAACATTAGGTCTTGATCCAATAGATTCAAATAATTCAGATACTGTATATTGATTTCCAATCTCTTTATTATTTCCTTCTTTTTCTTCCAAAATAACCTTTTCTTCTTTAGTATCTAAATCATAGCTAATTATACCTATTGATTTAATAGTTCTCCCTTTGTCTGTAGTAGTTTCTAGCTGTTTGTTAGCATATACCTTATTTTTACTATCGCAATTGATATTAAAATAATCATACTCATTGCTTATAATATCCACTAACTTTTTAGTATTGGTATTATACATAGACATCCCTGCATTTTTAGAAGAGCAAATTAAGTTTCCTGAGTTATTCCAATCATATGACTCTACATTTTTAGCTACTTCAATTACTTCACGAGTCTCTATATTGCAAATATATAAATTATCTTCTTTAGTATAAGCAACATATAACCCATCTTTAGATATTTTCGGCAATTTAATTTTTTCATTTTTATCAAGAAGAATTGGGTTATTTTCTTTTAGTTCAGACATGTATAGCCCATCATCTGATACAAATACTGCAAATTCTGCTCCTTTAGCACTTTTTGCTGTATCACTATTACTAGCAAATACAGTTTTTGAAGCAAGCAAACTAGTAGATGTAAAAATCATGGTTACCATAAGTGAAATACAAACAACTATTTTTTTTGACTTTTTAAAAAACACTATATTTTTCAAGCGTGTCTCAATCTCCTTCCTACTTTTACAAACTGATGCCCCTAAGCTTAGGGATTTATTCTGAGAATATTCTATTAACTCTAATATAATTTCTCCATAATATTTTCTTTTTGATTTATCCATATTCTTTATAAGTTGTTCATCTAAAGACAGCTCACAATTTATATTTATCCTATTTCTAATAATATAAACAATAGGATTAAACCAATTGATTATATTTGCTAAAAGCGCTACTGCCTTCACCCATAAATCTTTACGTTTAAAATGAATTAATTCATGATCCAGTATTATTTCAAGCTTGTCCAAATTGTGGTTCATCTTAGGAATTGTGATAGTAGGTGTTAATATTCCTGTAATCATTGGACTTTTAATGCCACCACATTCTTTTAGATTTATCTTCCTATATATATTTAATTTTTTCTTACAGTTTTCAAAAACATCAATTATTGATTTATCATCAATAATATCACTTACACTTTTAAGTTTTTTATAAAAAGAAATATATACGTAAGTTTCCTTAATTACTAGTATGAGTACACCTAATATCCATGCATAAATCAGCATATTTCTATTCATTATTTTTTGCATCATACTTGTCTGCTTTAAATCCACTTGGCTTTGGCTTACAGGCTTAAGAGTACCATCCCCTTGCAAAACTCTTATCTCATCACTTTTATCATTGCTCTTAAGCATCTTTTCATAATTTTGCTGTGCTACTGTATTTGTATCCTGCATTGATAAATAATTCTTATATTCCACTATTTGAGGCAGTTTAACAAAACTCCCAATAGGTATAATAAAAATCAAAAGCGTTATAAATAGCATATAATAATTCCAAGTAGCACTAAAAGTTTTCTTAGTAAATGGCCCAAATAAACAAAGTATTAAAAACATAAAACTGCCTGCTAGTGACATTTGCAGAATATAATTTAGAATATTCATATGTCTACACCTCTTTGAGCCATTCTTTCAACTCTGCAATATCCTTATTGCTTATTTTCTTATTATTAAACAATGTTGCCATAAAGCTTTTAACTGATCCCTTATGCATATCTTCTAAGAAATTATCAGTTTGAATAGCTTTATATTCTTCTTCAGTAATTTTAGGAAAATAATTATTTAACTTTCCTACTTTAGTTACACTCAAAATCCCCTTTTCAGTTAATCTTGATATCAACGTCATTATTGTTGTTACCTTCCATGAATTTTCTTTTGGAAGCGCGTCTAAAATCTCAGCTGTAGTAATTTGATCATTCTTGTTCCATATTATTTTCATTATCTCCATTTCAGCGTCCGATATCTTCCCTAACTTCATATTCAATCATCTCCTCTATATAATTCTACAAGGTGTAGTATTCATGTTTTTATACTACGCCTTGTAGAATTGCATGTCAATATATTCCTATGAATTTTTAATAAAAAACTTATTGCATATGCATGTTACAATTCACAATGCACATTTCACAATTATGGCCAAAATTCTTGCACTATATATGTTGCAATAGAATTTCTCCATTTTGGTTTTAACTAAACATTCACTTCACTAAAATTTTAATGTAAATTTATTATTTCAATATATCTATTCAAACCAAACTACACAAAATAAGCTATTAAAAACAGTTAATGCAGGGCTAGTCTCCTTTTGCTTGTCCTAATGAATTAAGAACATGCGCAAGAAGATGTAACCCTGCATTAGTACTTTACAACGAATTTTTCATAAATCTGCTAAGTAAACATATATGTTGAAATTCACAATGCACATTTCACAATTACACCTAGAATTCTTACAATATTTTTAGAAATTTTATGAAGAATTATTTTTGCAATATATACTGAATTAATTTATAGCAATTTTTATTTTTCTATTTCACTTTCCATTTATATCTTGTTTCTAAAAATTCCCCTTGTCTATCATATCCTTTTATATTATATCCCATCTTGTTATATCCTTGCCTGTCATATCCTCCACTATTATATCCTTCTTTATCATATCCATATTTATCGTACCCGTCTATATTGTAGCCTTCTGTATTAAAATATGTGCCATTTTTATGAACCCCTTTTTTATCAAAACCCTCTTCATTAAATTTTGTACCGTTTTTATGAATTCCTTTTGAATCAAACCCATGTTCATCATATTTCTTTAACCTATTAAAAAATAACATAAAGATTGCACCTCAATTTTAATTTATTATCTATATACTTATTTATAGATATGCCAAGTGAAATCTAAATCTATGCATATAGCTCACCGAAATAAGGATTATGCTGTTGTTCCAGTTTCTAAAGAATTATGATGGATGATTCTAAGATTACAAGTTGCACCAAAGATGCTAGCTTCAAAGACAAGCTTTGAACTAGCATACTTGGAACAACTTCCAATCTAAGAATCAGAACCATCAAATTCCTAATGAAACATTTCACAAAAGCATAATTCTTATTTCTAGTTAGTACATATTTCATAGTCTAGATATAGTTTATAGTTGGCTTATCTATATTCGAGTCAACAAAAAAAGACCGACCTTAATAAAAAGGTCGGTTGCACTATTAACTCATCGAATATAAAGTGCCCAAGTAAATATTCGAATCACAGTTTCCTTATATACATAATATTACTATTTCATGATTATTTTAACATGGAATTAATTACAAATCAATGAACAAATGGTGAATAAAATGAAACAATTTTAAATTTTAACATATACATTGCAATTCACAGTGCACAATTCACAATTACGGCTAAAATTTTTAGAATTATGATGAAGAATTATTTTTGAAATATATATAAGCTATTAGGTGTTATTGATTAAATAATAATAATACCTAATAGCTCATTTCTTTAATATATATTTATTTATGTGTTCCTATATCACTTCTACAATATGCCCCTTCAAAAGTGACATATTTAATATTTTCGTAAGCGTCTTTTCTAGCTTCTTCTAGAGTTTTTCCAAGACCAATAACTGATAGCACTCTTCCACCGTTAGTCTTTAAAACTCCGTCTTCTGCTTTAGCTCCTGCTAAGAATACTTTATCTTTAACTTTTTCATCAATTGTTATCTCATAACCCTTAACAAAGTCTCCTGGATATCCTTTAGATGCTAAAACAACATTTATGCAGACACCATTATTCCACTTAACTGTGGTTTTATCTAGTTCTTCTCTTAATGCCGCTTCGATAACTTCTACTAGGTCACTTTCCATTAGATAAAGAACTGATTGTGTTTCAGGATCTCCCATTCTTACATTATATTCTAAAAGATAAGTTCCTTTTGCAGTAATCATGATACCAAAGAAGATTATTCCTTTATAATCAAAGCCTTCTTCTCTAATACCAATTAAAGTCTTAGCCATAATATTTTCTTCAAAATCCTTCATCACATCTTCTGTCACATAAGGATTTGGAGCTAATACACCCATTCCACCTGTGTTTGGTCCTTTACCTCCATCAAATATCTGCTTATGGTCTTTACCTGATATGAACGGAATTATCGTCTTCCCATCAGTGATAGATAGAATTGAAGCTTCAACACCTTCTAGGAATTCTTCAATTACTATTTTTTGACCCGCTCCATTGAAGATATCATCTACCATATAAGATTTTACTGCTTCTATTGCTTCTTCTTTAGTTTCACATATAGCAACGCCTTTTCCTGCTGCGAGACCATCTGCTTTAACTACTGTTGGATAAGGACAGACTTCTAAATATTTAAGCGCTTCATTGACATCTGTAAATGTTTCGTATTCTGCTGTCTTAACGCCATACTTTTTCATAAATTCTTTAGAAAAGCTTTTACTTCCTTCAAGCATTGCTCCATTTTCAGCTGGTCCAAATATCTTTAATCCTTCTGTTTTAAACTTATTAACAATTCCCTTTGTTAAAGGATCTTCTGGCCCAACTATTGTAAGGTCAATAATTTCTTCTTTAGCAAATTTAATTAATTCATCAATATCAATTATGTTTACATTTTCGCATTTATTTTCAATTGCAGTTCCGCCGTTACCTGGAGCAACAAATATTTTTTCAACCTTTTCACTTTTTGCAAGTTTCCAAGCCAAAGCATGTTCTCTACCACCTGAACCAATTAAAAGAAGTTTCATTTACATACCTCCAAAATAATATTCCGTTATAGATAAACAGCATACACTCATAGCTTATGTTACAACCAACCGAAAGAAAGGATACTCTGTTGTTTCGGTTGTCTTAGAGAATACAACTTTGGATTT
Organism: Clostridium sp. YIM B02569; assembly: GCF_022320765.1. NCBI lineage: Bacteria > Bacillati > Bacillota > Clostridia > Eubacteriales > Clostridiaceae > Clostridium > Clostridium sp. YIM B02569. Next base: position 36,484 of record NZ_JAKJJX010000009.1, read on the forward strand.
CTAACATTAAAAGTTGCGTCCATTTCTGCATGCTCCCAATGCAAGATTGGTACAAGCAAAAATGGAACAACTTCTAATGAAGAAATCCTACAGCCATATTCTCAGATGCAACACTGCACAAAAGAGTACCCTTTCTTTCTAATGTGGGAGTCATTTCAAAGCATAAGTCTAATTCATAACTTGTTTATCTATAACAATTAACTTAAAAAAACACAGGGTTTTTATTATATATTTTCAATCCAATATAGAATTTATTGCTTAATCACCTAATATAAATAACTTATCTATATTAATGCTTGAAGTGTCTATATCCTGTAAATACCATTGCTATTCCATGTTCATTACAAGCATCTATTGATTTTTGATCATTCATTGAACCACCTGGCTGAATTATAGCCTTAATACCACTTTTCGCTGCTTCATCAACTACATCTCTAAATGGGAAGTAAGCATCTGATGCAAGGATTGTAGCTCCTTTTCCTCTCTTTAAAGCATCTTCTGTTGGCCAGATTCTGTTAACTTGACCCCCGCCAATTCCAAGTGCTATTCCGTTATGAGCAACAACTATAGCATTAGATTTAACGTATTTAACTACTTTCATTCCAAATAATAAATCATTCATTTCTTCATCAGTTGGTTTCTTTTCAGTTACAACTTTAATTTCTTCTACTAATTTATTATCTTCCTCTTGAACAAGCATTGCCCCATCAACTGTAACCATATATTTATCTGCCTTTGGAGTTTTATGGAATTTAAGAACTCTTAAGTTCTTTTTAGTCTTTAAAACTTCTAAAGCATCTTCATCATATTCTGGTGCAGCTATAACTTCTAAGAAAATTTTAACCATTTCCTCAGCAGTTTTCTTATCTACTTTTCTATTAAATCCAATGATTCCCCCAAATATTGAAGTTGGATCTACTTCATATGCCTTCATATAAGCTTCATAAGAATCTTTTCCAATTGCAACACCACAAGGTGTATTATGTTTTAATGCACAACATGCTGGTTCATCAAATTCATTAGCACATTTCCAAGCTATATCAACATCTTTAAAGTTATTATAAGATAATTCCTTACCATTTAATGTTTCAAAAGTATTCATAGCTCCATCAAGCATTGTTGATGCGTAAACAGCTGCAGTTTGATGTGAATTTTCACCATATCTAAGGCTTTGCATCTTCTTATATGAAACTGAAAGATATTCTGGATATTCTTCCTCATCATCAGCTAACAAGAAGTTTGAAATAGCCCCATCATAAGCGCTCATAAGATTAAATACTTTACCAGCTAATTTCTTCTTAGTCTTATAAGAAGTTTCGCCATTTGCTTCAACCTCTTCCATAACAACTTTATAGTCATTTTTATCAGAAATTACTACAACATCCTGAAAATTCTTAGCTGCTGCTCTAAGCATTGTAGGTCCGCCAATATCTATAAATTCAACCTTTTCTTCAAATTCTAAATCTTCTTTAACTTTCTCAAAGAATGGATATAGATTTACAACTACATAATCTATGGTATGAATATTTCTTCCTTTTAATGTATTCATATGCTCTTCATTGTCTCTTATAGCTAATATTCCAGCATGAACTAATGGATGAAGTGTTTTAACTCTTCCATCTAACATTTCAGGAAAATCAGTAACTTCATTGATTTCAATTACATTTAATCCATTTTCCTTCAAATATTTATAAGTTCCACCTGTTGATACAATTTCAACATCTTTAGATACTAAAAATTTAGCAAAATCTAAAACTCCCTCTTTATCAAATACGCTTATTAAAGCTCTCTTTTTCACGAAAAGGCCTCCTTTATTCTTCTATCTTGACTCTACCATCAATTACTCTAATTTTATTTTCGCTAATTAACTTAATTGCCTTAGGTAATATTTCGTGTTCTTTTTCTAAAATCCTCTTTTGAAGAGTTTCCGCATCATCTTCAAAATAAACTGGCACAACTTCTTGAAGAAGTATTGCACCACCATCAACTTCAGAATTTACAAAGTGAACTGTACATCCTGAAAATCTTACACCACTTTTAATTACGGCTTCATGAACCTTTAATCCGTACATTCCAGGTCCACAAAAAGATGGAATTAAAGATGGATGAATGTTTATAATTCTATTATCAAATTCTTTTAATATTTCCCCATCTAAAATTGCCAAAAATCCTGCAAGAACTATTAAATCAACCTTTCCCTTTGTTAATTCTAAGATCTTGTTAGAGGATTCTTCACCATATTCACGCCTATTAACAACAAAAGTATCTATATTATGCTTTTTTGCTCTCTCTAAAGCATAAATATTATCACGGCTTCCTATAACCATCTCTATCTTAACATTCATATAGTTACTTTCAACCGCATCTATTACCGATTGTAGGTCTGTTCCGCCCCCAGAAACCAAGACCGCTATTTTAAACAAATACCTTCACCCCCAGATGTTACGTATCCTATTTCATAAGCTTTTTCTCCCATTTCTACTAAAGCCTTTATAATAGGTTCCACATCTTCATCTTTAACAGCAAGAACAAACCCTATTCCCATGTTAAAAGTGTTATACATATGTTCCTTATCTACACCTTTTTCAATGATTCTTTCAAATATAGCTGGAAGTGGATATGAATCTTTGTTAATTACAGCTGTGAAGTCTCCACCATTAAACATTCTTGGAACATTTTCTATAAATCCACCACCTGTAACATGAGCCATACCTTTAATCTCATAGCTTTCCAACAATTTAAGTACTGGTTTCACATAAATCTTAGTTGGTGTAATTAATGTTTTCCATACTTCTTCACCATTAAATTCTTCATTTAAATCTGGGAATACTTTTCTGATTAATGAATATCCATTAGAATGTATTCCAGAAGAGGCTATACCAATCAACTTATCTCCATCTTTAATATTGCTTCCATTAATAATCTTATCTTTATCAGCTATACCAACTGCAAATCCAGCCATATCATATTCTCCATCTGAATAGAATCCAGGCATTTCAGCTGTTTCTCCACCAATTAAGGCACAGTCAGAATCAACGCATCCATCCGATATACCTTTAACTAAATCTGCTGCAACTTCAGCTTCAAGCTTCCCGCAAGCTATATAATCTAAGAAAAATAATGGTTTTGCCCCATGGCATAAAATATCATTTACGCACATAGCCACGCAGTCAATACCAACTGTATCGTACTTCTTGTTCTTAAATGCTATTTCAAGCTTAGTTCCTACTCCATCAGTTCCAGAAACTAAAACTGGTTTTTCATAGCCTGATGGTAATTCAACCATCCCAGCAAAACTTCCAAGACCATTTAAAACATATTGACTCATAGTTCTTGCTGCGTATTCTTTTATAAGCTTAACTGACTTATATCCTTCTTCTATGTTAACTCCCGCTTCTTTGTAAGTAATCATTTATTAACTCCACCTTTCAAAATGCTATTGACATATTCAAAAAACAATAGATGAATGTGCCGTAGATGTCTATATCTCTTTCTCTACTGGTGTTGCAACTGGGTAAACGCCATTAAAGCATCCCATACAAAATTCTTCTCTATCACCGCAGCTCTTATAAACGCCTTCTTCACTTAGATATCCTAAATAATCTGCTCCAATCATATCTCTAATCTCTTCTATAGTGTTATTAGCAGCAACAAGCTCACTTCTATAAGGTGTATCTATTCCAAAATAACATGGATACTTAACACTTGGTGATGCTAGTAAGAAACTAACTTCTTTTACACCTACACGTCTAAGTGATTCAACTAAATGTTTTGATGTAGTACCTCTTACTACTGAGTCATCAATAAGTATAACTCTTTTTCCTTCTAAATTTGATTTTAGTGGATTTAACTTTACTGCGACTGCTCTTTCTCTTATTTCTTGAGATGGTGATATAAAAGTTCTTCCAACGTATCTATTTTTAATAAATCCAGTATCATAAGGTATACCAGAAGCCTTTGCATATCCGATAGCTGCTGGTATTCCAGAGTCTGGAACTGCTATAACAACATCTGCATCTAATGGATGCTCTTTATATAACTGCTCTCCTGCTTTAACTCTTGTTGTGTGAACTTCAAGACCATCAATTCTCGAGTCTGGTCTAGCAAAATAAATATATTCAAAAGCACATGTCTGACATTTAGTATTTTCAGAATATCTGTATGATTGTATTCCTTCACTATCTATTATAACTATTTCTCCTGGTTCTATATCCCTTACAAATTCAGCACCTATTGCATCTAAAGCGCAGCTTTCTGAAGTTAGAATGTAACCTTCTTCAATTTTCCCCAATGAAAGTGGTCTAATTCCATGTGGATCTCTAGCCCCAATTAATCTATCCTTTGACATAATAGTTAATGCAAATGATCCTCTAACAGCCGACATAGCATCAACTACTGCTTTTGCAAAACCTTTTTTAGCACTTCTTGCTATAAGACATGCAATTACTTCAGAATCTGTTGTAGTATGGAAAATTTGTCCTCCATCTTCAAGCAATTCTTTTATTACATCTGCATTTACTAAAGTTCCGTTATGAGCCATCGCTATTGGTCCCATTTTTGATGAAACGAGTATTGGCTGAGCATTTTCAATACCTTTTCCACCAGCAGTTGAATATCTTACATGGCCTATAGCTATATGACCTTTTAGCTTTTCTAAATCTTCCTGCTTAAATGCTTCAGTGATTAAACCTAATCCTTTATGTATGTCAATTTTTTCACCATCTGCTACTGCAATTCCAGCACTTTCCTGCCCTCTATGTTGAAGAGCATAAAGTCCATAGTAAGTCATTGATGCTACATCTATTGGCTTATTAGTATATACTCCAAATACCCCACACTCATCCTTAAATTTATCATTACTTGGATCCATTATTAATTCAAAATTCGGATTACTCATCTATACAATCCTTTCACTAATCTATTTTTGAAAAACTTAAAATACATGAGAACTAATGCACAATTAAGGATGAAATTTTTTTGGACTTCTAAATCACATAATTCATCAAAATTCATCAGATAGATAAGAATTTAAAATAACACTCAAGACTTAATGTACGAATTCTCAACCTTCCTCTGTGAACTTAGTTCCCTCATTGTGCATTGCTAATTGCATTCTAATATAAATTTTATAGTAAATTTGATTCTAAATATATACTACTTAGAAATTCTCTTTAATATTTCAACATAAGCATCTTTAACATTACCTAAGTCTCTTCTGAATCTATCTTTATCTAATTTTTCTCCTGTTGTTGCATCCCAGAATCTACAAGTGTCTGGTGATATTTCATCAGCTAAAACTATTGTTCCATCTGCACATCTACCAAATTCAACTTTAAAGTCAATTAAGTTTATGTTTTGTTCTTTAAATACAGCTTTAAGAGTGTCATTAATTTTTGCTGTCATATCATAGATTACTTTTAATTCTTCAAAAGTAGTTGCACCAATTCCAACTGCATGATAATCATTTATTAATGGATCTCCTAGTGAGTCATCTTTATATGATAATTCAAATACAGTAGTCTTAAGCTTAAATCCTTCTTCAAGACCTAATCTCTTAGCCATACTTCCAGCTGCAACATTTCTAACTATTACTTCAAGTGGAACTATTTCAACCTTTTTACATAATTGTTCTCTATCATTTAGTTTCTCTATAAAGTGAGTTTTAACTCCTGCTTTTTCTAATATTTCAAATAATACTGAAGTTATAGCATTATTCATTATACCTTTGTCTTCGATTTGACCTTTCTTTTCTCCATTGAATGCTGTTGCATCATCTTTGTAATATACAATTACTTCATCAGCCTTATCTGTTGCGTAAATTTTCTTTGCTTTTCCTTCATATAACATTTCTAATTTTTCCATTATAGTTCTACCCCTTCCGCATTTTCCTCAATGAATTTTTTCTTCATATTTAATCTGAATTCTTTTAATTTATTTTTTAATTCATCATTATTAACTGATAACATTTGAACCGCTAACATTCCTGCATTGTAGCTGTTATTTATACCAACAGTTGCAACTGGGATTGATTTTGGCATTTGTACTATAGAATATAATGCATCAACACCTTCAAGAGCTGCCTTAACTGGAACTCCTATTACAGGAAGTATTGTCTTTGATGCTATTACTCCTGGTAAATGTGCTGCAAGACCTGCTCCAGCTATAATAACTTGACATCCTTGAGCTTGAATTTCTTCTAATGTTTCTTCTAATTTTTCTGGTACTCTATGAGCTGAAAGTATAAACGCTTTGTATTCTACTCCAAATTCCTTTAAAGCATTTGCTGCTCCTCTCATAACTTCTGTGTCTGATTTACTTCCAAAAAATATTGCTACCTGCATTTTTAAGCCTCCTGTTTTTGTAATGTTCCTATTAACATTTATATATTTCTCTTAAGGGCTGTACCCCGCATTATAAGTGAGAATCGAAATCTTTGATTTCGCCCTTCGAACTTAAGCAGACATCTCAAAAGTGAGTGTCCAAATTTTATATTTGGAAACATGAACTTTCTCTTTGAGCATCTATGATTTGATGATGGTCGCTTACTCTGTGATCACTCAGCGAACGAAGTGAGTCGAGTTTCCTTTAAATATCCCCAACCCGCATTACAACTATAAATATTTACATATTTATCTTTTTAAATATTTATATACTTAACTTTATACATATTTAAAAATTTAACTTTTTACATATATACCTTTTTAAGTTTTTAAATATAAAACTATTTTTATATTTGAGTTTTTATATTCTGTAAACTTTATTACATCCATCAACAATCCACATATATCTTTTCAAATTCTAAAGGAATTTGCTCCTTCGCTGCGAAATGTGCATTGTAAATTGTGCATTACTTAAAGTAATTTACTCCTGCTTTGAATATCTTTTGATCAAAATCTCCTGGAATATTTCTATATAAATCTGTTCCTATTCTTTCACTATGTGCCATCTTACCTAAAACTCTTCCATCTGGACTTGTTATACCTTCTATTCCGTACATTGAGCCATTTGGATTGAACGGCATATTTAGTGATACATTTCCATCAAAATCAACATATTGAGTTGCTACTTGACCATTGACAATTAATTCTTTAATTAAGCTTTCTGGTGCAACAAATCTTCCTTCACCATGAGAGATTGCAACTGAATGTATGTCTCCCACATTAACTTCACTGAACCAAGGTGATTTATTTGAAACAACCTTTGTACTTATAATTGAAGACATATGTCTGTTTATATTATTGTAAGTCAGTGTTGCCATATCTTCTTTAATATCTACTATTTCACCATATGGTACTAAGCCTAATTTAATTAACGCTTGGAAGCCGTTACAAATACCAAGTGCTAATCCATCTCTATTTTTAAGTAATTCCATTACGCTATTGCTTATCTTTTCATTTCTAAGAGCATTGGCAATGAATTTACCTGAACCATCTGGTTCATCCCCTGCTGAGAAGCCTCCTGGAATCATAAGAATTTGAGCAGTACTTATTTCTTTTGCAAGTCTTTCAATAGATTCATTAAGTGCTTCTTTAGTAATATTTCTAAATACTACTTGAGTAACTTCTGCCCCTTCTTTTTCAAATGCTCTAGCACAGTCATATTCACAGTTGTTTCCTGGGAATACTGGAATTACAACCTTTGGCTTAGCTACTTTAATAGCAGGCGAAAGTGTTGATTTCTTATCATATAAAACTGTTTCTACTTTTCCTTCTACATCTTCAGTTTTAATTTTAAATACTGAGCTTAATTTTTCTTCGTATGTTTTTTCTAAAGCTTCTATATCTAAATTCAAATCATATTCCTTAGAAATTATAACTGCTGAACTTATTGTCTTACCAACTTCTTTATATAAACACTCTTTGAATTCTTCTTCTACATTAACACCATTCTTAACTTCTAGTACTATAGTTCCATAGTTAAATCCAAATAACTCATCCTTTGTTAAGTTTTCAATTTCTGCACCAATTCTATTTCCAAGTGTCATTTTAGTAACAGTTTCTGAAACTCCACCATACTTAACAGCAGATGCTGAAATTACTTTTCCGCTTTGAATTAAGTTATATAGTACATCTAAGTTCTTCTTAAGCTTTTCGACATTTATAGTTCCATCTTCTAGTTTTTCAGTTTGAAGTAAAACTAAACTTGATCCTGCTTCTTTAAATTCTGGTGATATTATATTTCTAGCTTTTTCTACTCCTGCAGCAAATGATACTAATGTTGGAGGTACATCTAAATCACCAAAACTTCCTGACATAGAATCTTTACCACCGATTGCTGCTGTTTCAAATGCCATTTGAGCTTCATAAGCACCAAGCAATGCTGCAAATGGTTTGCCCCATCTTGAAGCTTCTATTCCTAATCTTTCAAAGTATTCTTGGAATGTAAGTCTAGCTTTTCTGTAATCTCCACCCATTGCTGCAAGCTTTGACATACTTTCAATTACTGCATAGTATGCCATGTGATACGGGCTCCAAGTACCAAGTTCAGGATTAAATCCGAATGTCATTAATGTAGCATCTGCACTTTCTCCATCTAGAACTGGGATTTTAGCTGCCATTCCTTCTGCTGGAGTTTTTGCATACTTCCCACCAAATGGCATAAGTACTGTTCCATGTCCTATTGTTGCATCAAATCTTTCTGATAATCCTTGCTTTGATGATACATTTAATTTTCTTAAATTATTTATCCATTCTTCTTTAACATCAATATCTGCTACTACATATGGATAATTAACTGGCGCTTTAACTGTAACATTTGTCTTTTGAGTAGCACCGTTTGTATCTAAGAAAGTTCTCTTTAAGTCAACTACGTTTTTACCTCTCCAGAATAATCTAAGTCTATCTGTATCAGTAACATGCGCTACTAAGTTAGCCTCTAAATTTTCTTCATTTGAAAGTCTTATAAATTCATCTGCATCTTCTTTCTTAACAACTACTGCCATTCTTTCTTGTGATTCTGAAACCGCAAGTTCCGTTCCATCTAAGCCTTCATATTTCTTTGGAACTTTATCTAAATCTATATCTAATCCTCTGCAAAGTTCTCCAATCGCAACTGAAACTCCACCTGCGCCGAAGTCATTACATCTCTTAATCATCTTTGCTACTTTAAAATTTCTAAATAATCTTTGAAGTTTTCTTTCTGTAGGAGCATTACCTTTTTGTACTTCTGCTCCACATTCATTTATTGAATCTACCGTATGTTCCTTAGATGAACCTGTAGCCCCTCCAACACCATCTCTTCCAGTTCTTCCACCTAGTAAGATAATTACATCGCCTAAAACAGGTTCTTCTCTTACCACATTTTCCTTAGGTGCTGCTGCAATAACTGCTCCAACTTCCATTCTCTTAGCTGCGTAATTTGGATGATATACTTCTTCAACCTGACCTGTTGCAAGACCAATTTGATTTCCATATGAACTATATCCATGAGCTGCTCCAAGTGTTATCTTTCTTTGAGGAAGTTTTCCTTCTAATGTATCTTCAACTGGAACTGTTGGATCTGCTGCCCCTGTAACTCTCATTGCTTGATATACATAAGTTCTTCCTGATAGAGGATCTCTTATAGCTCCACCAAGACATGTTGCCGCTCCCCCAAAAGGTTCGATTTCTGTTGGATGATTATGTGTTTCATTCTTAAACATTACTAAATAATCTTCCATGCCTTTATCAGTTTCAATTTTCACGTTAATTGAACAAGCATTTATTTCTTCGGAAATATCCAAATCTTCAAGTTTTCCTCTTTTTCTAAGTTCTTTCATAGCAATTACTGCCATATCCATAAGAGTTTTATCCTTTTCTTTCTCGCCATAAACATATGATCTAGATTTTATATAACTTTCATAACTTGCTTTTATTGGAGCTGTGTATTTATTATCTTCAATTTGGACATCTTCTAAGATAGTTGAGAATGTTGTATGTCTACAATGATCTGACCAGTATGTATCTATAACTTTAATTTCAGTTATACTTGGATCTCTTTTCTCTCCTTTGAAATAATCTTGAATCATAAGAAGATCATCAATACTCATAGCTAAACCTTGTCCACTATGAAATTCTTTTAATTGATCCAATGTCTTGCTGGTAAATCCATCTAAGATTTGTACATCTTTAGGTATGTTTGAAAGCGATGATAAATCTTTGCTATTTATATCTACTTCCCTTGAATCGACTGGGTTTATATAATATTTCTTAATTTTTTCAATATCATCTTTTGAAAGGTTTCCTTTTAATAATACTACTTTAGCTGATTTTATTTCAACCTTGTCTTCTGCGGTTAATAGAGCTAGACATTCTGAAGCTGAATCTGCTCTTTGATCGTATTGACCTGGCAAATATTCTACACCAAAAGCTACTTCTCCTTCATTCATTGGTAATTCTGATTCGTAAACTACATCTACTGTTGCTTCAGAAAAAATTGTGTGTAAAGCCTTATTATAATATTCTTCAGGTATATCTGATATTATATATTTATTAACAAGTCTTACGTCTTCTAATCCAGTTACTCCTAAGTTATCTCTAAAATCATTTAATAAACTTTGAGCTTCTACATTAAATCCTTTTTTCTTTTCAACGAATACGCTTCTAATATTTAACATTTTAATTCCTCCAAAAAATATTATGAGATTTAGCCTAGGTGCATTCAAAAAATACCGCATCAATATACTTGTATATTGGACTTGTTATTTTTTTAATTTACCTACTCACTACACCTTCGTAATGGCGAATGTTTTCCGATAACACTCTACTAACTTTCGTATCGATACCATAAGATTATCATCTAACACGTATGTTGTCAACTCATTTCATGTTAAAATTTCATTTAATTTGCTTTTATGCGAATTATATATTCATATTTTTCTTTTATAATTCGTATTTAGTGTGTTTATTATTTTTTTTGTGTACTATAGGGTATTTTTTCTTTTTCTTAAATTTTGTATGTTTTTATTGTGTAAAGCATCAATTTGAGCATACATATATGCTCAAAAAAAGACGCAGATAATTATTAAGAGCTTCAAATTAAAGCTAGAAATCTAATAAATAACGCAAAAAAGACTTACCTTTTAGCATAAAAGTAATAAGTCTTTTTTATTTAAACAATGTGAAGTTTATTATACCGAAAACTTATATTCAAACCTTTCATTAAAATTTCCATTCAAGCTGTAATATACTGTATGAAGATTCTTTGAGTAGACCATAGAAAATGCAGTAATCCATTCTCCATTTCTTTGACTTACGGTGTCAAGAATAGTAAATGCTGTTTCAACATTTACTTGTTTTGTCTTTTCTAATGCACATGACACTGTTTTAAATCTATTACAATCGCACTTAATATTTTCATATAAATTATCCCATAGTGAGAAATTCGTCATAACATAAAATGGTGAAGATTTTGCTGGATTACTTATACTTCCACGACCAGGCTCTACTATCCAAACATTTGCATTAGAGTCGCAAATCATATTGTGGCAACTCCAGTTTGGCATATTAACAACTTCAATGTCTTTTAGATACTCTTCTAAATTTTCAGTACAAATAACATCATTAATAATATCTATAATAAGTTTGGTTGTATGAGTAACTTTTTTGCTTGGTCTTCTGTATAAACCTTTACCATTTGAATCGACTGCAAGATTGTTGAAAAAACGTCCAAACTTATCCACTCCAAATGATGGAGATTTTCCACGCCCACCATCAACAAGTATGGTAAACCAGTTAGGATTTTTAGTATCAATAGCATACTTCATACCATTGTTATCAAAGTTCATCCCAATAATTGTATCTTGTCCCCTATACACAAAGCTTGTACACATAAAAAAACCTCCATCATATTAATTTACATTTAGATAACTCTTTTTCGTTATTCAATTACAATTGTATATTAATATTGTATTTTAATTATCCTATATATACAAATATTATTAAAAGATATGTATGTAAAAATAGCAATAATACTTTAGAATATTACCGCTATTTCTACGTTACTTTTTATGATATTTCACTATTTTGCAGCTCGAAACAGAAACTGTCGGATGATTATAGTGTTTTTTTATTTTTCTAACTGTATACTTCTCTATCTAAATACAGTGATTTACGTAATACCTGATAAAATAAAACATTCAGCATTTCAAATTCTATAATTCTCTGCACAAAAAATAAAGAGCCATAAGATTTCTCTTATGACTCAACAACTTACTATCTATCGAAGTTTCTGTTGTTTCTTTGTTGCTTTCTAGCTCTTCTACAATCAGGACATCTAACTGGATCGTTATCAAATCCTTTTTCTTTGTAGAATTCTTGTTCTCCTGTTGTGAAAACAAATTCCTTTCCACAATCTTTACATACTAAAGTTCTATCTTCCATTATAAAAATCCTCCCTTTTTCCAAAGATTATAACCTGATACCTAGACCCAATCTCTGAAACAGAGGCGAATGTACAGTATTGATTAAATCTTGAATTATCTTACATTCTTATAATACCACACTTTGCCACATATTTCAACACTAATTCGTGTAATTAAATTATCAAATTTAAACCTTCTCAATTTATAATATATCAAAACTTACATTCTTAAATATATAATTTGTTAAAAAAAATGAGGTTTAATCCAACCTCATTCTTGATATAGCTAGTCTTCTTCAAACATCAGACCCTCTTGCAATTTTCCAGCATCCATTGATACTATTCTATCTGACACTTTTTTAGCAAAATCCATATCATGAGTTATAATCATCATACTCATGCCTTTTTCACTTAAACGCTTTATTAAATTTGCAACTTCCCCAGTTAATCCTGGATCTAGTGCAGAAGTTGGCTCATCAAAGCACATTATTTTAGGTTCAAGCACTAATGCTCTTCCAATAGCAACTCTTTGTTTTTGACCACCAGATAATTCAAATGGATAGTTATTTTTCTTTCCTAACAAGTCTAAGAAACCTAAAGTTTCTTCTGCTTTCTTTATTGCTTCTTCTTTTGACCATCCTAACACCTTTTGTGGTGCTTCAATAAGATTTTCTAAAACACTCATATGCGGAAATAAGTTAAAATTTTGAAATACTAATCCTATATCTTTTCTTATTTCTTTTAACGCATTTTTATCTACATACTTACCATTTTTACATAAAACTTTTCCGTTAACTTCTATATCGCCTTCATCACAATGTTCCAATTCATTTACACATCTAAGTAAAGTTGTCTTTCCGCCACCTGAATTTCCAACGACAACTAATATTTCACCTTTTTTTATATGAAGATTAACACCTTTTAAAACTTCTGTATTTCCGAATCTCTTTTTCAAATTACTTACTTTAAGCATATAATCTCCTCCACACTATTTATAATAGTCATACTTCTCTTCAATTTTCTTTAATACTTGACTGAAAATTGCTATTACTACTAAGTAAACAGCACCAACTATTAAAAGTGGTACCAACGAAACATCTCTATTAGCAGCAGTCTTACCTATCTTTAATAGCTCGTCCATACCAACTACATAAACTAATGAAGTATCCTTCACTAAAGTTGTTATTTCATTCGCAACTGGTGGTATTACTGTTTTAAATGCTTGTGGAAGTATTATTCTAAAAAATGTTTGTTTAGAACTTAAGCCTAGAACCTTAGCCCCTTCAACTTGTCCATTATCTATAGACTCTATACCTGCTCTAAATATTTCTCCAAAATAAGCTCCATAATTTAAAGTAAACGCTAAAATTGCTGCTGGAAATCTATCAAAGCTGATTCCTACTAGAGGAAGTCCAAAGAAGATCACAATAATTTGCAATAACAGAGGAGTGCCTCTCATTATAAGAATATATATTCCACTTATTTGTTTAAGTATTAGAGATTTAGATGTCCTCATTACAGCGATTATTACTCCTAGCGGAATAGATAATACTAAAGTAAGTACAAAAATTTCTAATGTAACTTGTAATCCCTCTAATACTTGAGGCATTATCTCTAAAATATAACTCAAAGTTATTTCCTCCTCTTTATTTTCAAACTATTTGTATAAATATTTGTGATTATCTAATTTGCACTATTTAAGAATTATATCTTGTTCGAACCATTTCTTTGATATGTCTGCTGCAGTTCCATCAGAAATCACTTCATCTAAAGCTTTGTTAAAAGCTTCTACAAATTTAGTATCACCTTTTCTAATTCCAACACCGTACTTTTCACTTCCAAAATTATCAGTTAAGATTTTATATTTTTCTTCTCCTCTTGCTTTCATATAATATCTTGCTAAAATCTCGTCTACAACAATGGCATCTAATCTCTTTGCTTCTAAATCCATTAATGCAGCGTTATTATCTTCAAATGTAACAAGTTTTCCACCATCAAAAGATTTTTCAATATCACCAGCTGCTTCAACTGCATCTACTGCTGTTGATCCATTTTGAGCACCAACTTTTTTACCTGCTAAATCATTTTTAGATTTAATATTAGAATCTGCTAATGTTACTATAACTTGAGTATTACTTAAATATGGCTTTGAAAATTCAACTTTTTCTTTTCTTTCATCAGTAATTGAATATCCATTCCATATTAAATCTATATTACCGTTATTAAGTTCAGTTTCTTTCATACTCCAATCAATTGATTGAAATTTCACCTTTTTATTAAGTTTTTTACCTACTGCATTTGCTAAATCAACATCAAATCCAACTATTTCCCCGTTCTCATTCTTAAATCCCATTGGAACAAAAGTATCATCTAAACCTATTACTAATTCATCCTTATCTAATGCACTTTTTGCTGCCTTTGATTCTGATGATTTATTGGCATTCCCGCCACATGCAACCAAGCTTACTCCCAATGTAGCTATGATAGCAACTACTGTTAATTTTTTTATTAAACTATTTATTTTCATATGTAATAACCCCCTACATCACTTTCTATTTATCACTTTATCATACTAAAGCAAAAGAATCAAGTATTTTTTATATTCTAAATTATAACAGGCATAATGAAAGCTTCATTAGCCCATCATACCTGTCAAAAATTTGGAACTATAAATTTTATCTAGTGGTCGCTATTCTATCTATCGCTCTTTCAAGGTTATTCATATGTGATGTAAATTCATCTACTGTATCTGTTACTTGCTTTTTATCAATTGGATCCTTAAATGTATCTGCTCTATCTTTTGCATCATCAACATTATCTTTAATTTCATCTAATTTATTAGATATATCATCAAATTTATTTTTAATATCTTCACTTTTTCCTTCAAAATCAGCATTATTGAGCTCGTCCGTTAATTCATCTGCTTTATCATTTAATTCTTTCATTACACGTGTAGTATCACTATCTACTTCATTAACTTTATCAGAAATTTCCTTAGGGTTAGACTTTAATTTATCCATTAATTCCTTCATCTTATCTGATTCAAAAACTTCATTAACCTTATCTGCAGATGGCTTTTCATCTGTATCTTCTTTTGTTTGAAGTATATAATCATCTTTAAGATTACAACCAATTAAAGAAAAAGAAAGTATTAATAAAAGTATAAAGCTCATTATATTTTTCTTTTTCATTTCTTCACCTCAATTTGTTTTATAATATATATTACACAAATAATCCTTCATCATAATTCTAAAAATGTTACAAGAATTTTAGCCGTAATTGTGAATTGCAACATATATAGTCTATATTAATATTTTTTTGCTAATCTTTCAATAATGAAATTGAGGCTCACTCAAACGCAACAAGTTCATCTAAGCTAAAGCGTATTTTTCAATTTAGATAATAATCTTTTTTTATATTTTATACTTGCCACTTCGCTTATATCAGCTAATAATCTATAATTTGATATTCCACCATATACTCCAACTATCGGTATCCCCTGAATAACTTTTGACACAACTATATTTTCAGATAAACATTTTGAAGCTGACTCAATTAATTCATTTATATCAACCTTAAGGTCATGATTATTTTCAATACTATAAGCAATTCTATCCACTTCATTTGAGTATAGAATTTTTTCATCTGTTTTTATAGAACTTGCACAAATTATATTTAATATAAATGCCTTTTCACTTTTAGACTTATAATCAAATCCATAATTCACACAAATCTCATACACAGTTTTTAATATTACTCCAATAAACACGGGTATATCCGGTATTCCAATTCCTAATATACCAAGTAATGTGCCTTCGGCTGCTGTGATTCCTTTATTTATAAGTACACCTTTTTTCACTCTTTTATCTATTCTGCTTAAATTTTTGTTATTCATCTGCTTAGATAAAATATACTCATCTATATCTGCTTCATTCTTAATTTTCTCTGAATTATAGCTTTTCTCTATTACTGTAGTACCTTTTTCAAAGACATAATAAAATCCCTTTTCAAATGCTTTCTCAAAAGTTTCTATCATATTTTTCGGAATTTTTTCTTCTAATTGCTCTTTTACAGGCAATATTTTATTTTTTATATATTCATTTTCTTTTTTATAAAAGAATTTTTCTTCCCTTTTTATTAACTTTTTCATTTGACTATTTAATATTCTCTCTTTTCTTTTATCTCTATAATCCATGCGCAGCTATACCGAATCCCTTCTATAAATAATAAATTACTGTATTTAATTAACCTACTTATATAATATAATAATTGCACCAAAAACGGTATCTTAAACACAATTATTCTATTTACTCAAAATCATATATATTGCAAAAATAATCCTTCGTCATAATTCTAAAAATATTACAAGAATTTTAGCCATGATTATGAATTGTGCAACGTGCATTGTGAATTGCAATATATTAAATATGTAAAAGTTCTAGCAAATAAATTAAAATTTGCACGCTCTACATTGGTTCTCTACTTAAAGGAAACTCGATTCACATTCGTTCACCGGGTACTCACAGAGTAAGCGACCATCATCGAATCATAAATTCGAGATGTCTGCTTAACTGATTCACACAAAATCAAAGATTTTGGTTCACTACTTAAAAGAGAGCAATTATCTTGCTCTCTTTTAGGTGTATTTAGTTTATTATTTCTTTCCTGATCCTTTTAGCATTTCTCCAATTGCAGCTATACTCCCAAGAGATGATAAAGTCTCATTTGGTAATATAAGCTTGTTTGCTGGACTGTTAGCCATTTCTTTAAGTGCTTCAACTTGCTTTAATGCTATAACAGTTTCATTTGTTCCAGACTCAATAATAGCTTGGTTTACTTTTCGTATAGCTTCTGCTTCTGCAGCAGCTATTTCTTCTATAGCCTTTGCTTTACCTTCTGCCTCTAATAACTGAGATTCTTTTAAACCTTCTGCTCTTCTTATATTTGCTTGCTTTTCTGCTTCTGCCGATAAAATCTTAGCTTGTTTTTCTCCTTCTGCTTTTTCTATTTGAGATTGTCTCAAACCTTCTGCTTGAAGAATCATAGCTCTCTTATCTCTTTCAGCTTTCATTTGTTTTTCCATTGCTTGTTGGATTTCAGCTGGTGGAACTATATTTTTAATTTCAACTGAAAGTATTTTTATACCATAAGCATCAGTGACTTCATCAATGATGCTTAATAAATCTTGATTTATCGCATCTCTTCCTGATAAAATTTCATCTAATGACATATTACCTAAGATATTTCTCATATTAGTTGTAGCTGAGTATACAATACCTGATTGAAAACTTTCAATATTATAAACTGCATCTCTTGCATTCAATACCTTATAAAATATAACATTGTCTACTAATATTTTAACATTATCTTTAGTTATAACCGATTGTGGCTCCACATCTAAAATTTGTTGTTTTGTAGAAATCTTCCTTCTAACAAAATCTACAAATGGCACAATAAAATGTAATCCTGGTTCCAATACTCTATGGAATTGTCCAAATCTTTCTACAACATATAAATGCCCTGTATTTACAACCTTAATTGATGAGATAACTACTATTAATATTAATAGTAAAATAACCCCTAAAATTATAATAACACTCATAATCTAGTCCTCCTGAACCTTTTCAATTTTTAATTTTATACCTTCTATTCCTTTGATAGTAAACTTGTCCCCTTTGTGAATAATATCGCCTTCATTTATTACAGTCCAATATTCTCCACCAACTTTAACTTGGGCTTTATCTCTAATCTCTTTTTCGCTTATCATAATTTTTCCTACATATGTTTCTTCCATAAGTGGTATTCTTTCGTTTGCTGCTTTAAATTTTTTCTTGAGTAACGGGTATCCAACTGCAAATGATATTATATTCAGTACAGAAAATACTATTATTTGAATTATAAATGGTACTTCCATTACTCCACACACTGCAGCTACGACAGCACCTACTGCGAATAGTGTAAAACAAAAATTACTAGTTAAAATATCTATTGCAAATACGCATATAGCTATAACTAACCAAAAAACTGCCGCCCCCATACAACTTCCCTCCTTAAAAATATCATAATATTAGTTCTAAGATTTACTGTCCAATTTTTACATACATACTGGAATTTGTAATCTTATTTTATATTATACAGTGTATTTATGAATATTTCAAGATATTTATTAACTTAAAAAGAGTTATTTTATACCTTTTATCTTTTTTTGATTTCACAAACATGTTAGTATATAATTATTAGGATATGTTTATGTTTACTAAGCAAAATATACTTAAAACGTATTTAATTATATTAGAACTATATCTTATAAACCAATAAAAAAACTTAAATTTTATAATTGCAAGGAGTGATTAAATGGATTTTATAAAAGTCGCAGCTGCTTGCCCTAAAACTAGAGTTGCAGATGTTGATTATAATGTTAAAAATATTTTACAGTGCATAAATGATGCAGGAAAAAATGAAAGTAAATTCATAGTTTTCCCAGAACTTTGCTTAACAGCTTATACTTGTGGAGATTTGTTTTTACAAGAATACTTACTAAACAAAGCTTTAGATGGAATTTTTGAAATATTAGAATCTACTAAAGACTATGATACATTAATTGCTGTAGGTGCTCCACTTCTCTGTGAAAGTACTTTATACAATTGTGCCTTTTTATTATTTAAAGGAAATGTTTTAGGAATAGTTCCTAAATCATATCTTCCAAATTACAGTGAATTCTACGAAAAAAGATGGTTTACTGAAGGTCTTTCAATTGAGGACGAAAGAGTAGATTTACCATTTCAAAAAGATGTTCCTTTTGGAGTAAACTTAATTTTTTCATCAAGCATTGCAAACTTTGGAGTTGAAATTTGTGAAGACTTATGGGTAACAATTCCACCAAGTTCTTATCTTTCTCTTATGGGAGCTCATATAATTGGAAACCTTTCTGCATCAAATGAGCTTGTTAGTAAGATGGATTATAGAAAAAGCCTAATATCAAATCAAAGTGCTAGATCAATCTGCAGCTATATATATTCTTCTGCTGGTGTTCACGAATCCACTACAGATGTATTATTTAGCGGGCATTTATTAATAAGTGAAAATGGTTCATTATTAAAAGAAAATGACAGATTTCAAAGAGAAAACGAAGTAATATATTCTATAGTTGATGTATTCAAATTAAAGTCTGAAAGAATGAAAAATTTGAGTTTTAGAGATTCATCTAAGTTTATCAATAAGAATCCTAACACAATTAAATTTGAATTTAGTGATGTTTCAATAAGTACATTTGATAGATTTGTAGATAAACATCCATTTGTACCTTCTTACGAAAAAGAAAGAGAAGTTCGCTGCAAAGAAATATTTAACATTCAAGCTGCTGGCTTAGCAAAGAGATTAGAGCATACAGGTTCTAGAAAAGCAGTGGTTGGAATTTCTGGAGGTTTGGATTCCACACTAGCCTTACTTGTAATAGTAAAGACTTTTGAATTACTTGGTATTGATAAAAAAAATATAGTAACCATTACTATGCCTGGTTTCGGTACTACTGATAGGACTTACAATAATGCTATTAATTTATGTAAGGAATTAGGTACAGATCTTAGAGAAATAAATATAGTTAAAGCTTCTCTTCAACATTTTGAAGATATTGGTCACGATAAAGACATTCATGATGTAACTTACGAAAATGTTCAAGCAAGAGAAAGAACTCAAATTTTAATGGATCTTGCTAATAAAGAAAGAGGACTTTTAATAGGTACTGGTGATTTATCAGAGCTTGCTCTTGGCTGGTGTACATATAATGGGGATCATATGTCAATGTATTCTGTGAATCCATCTATTCCAAAGACTCTTGTGAGATATTTAGTTCAATATGTAGCTCAACATGAATCTACTGAAGTTGTACGCGATATTCTTATGGATATACTAGATACACCTGTAAGCCCTGAATTATTACCTAAGGATGCTAACGGTGAAATCGCTCAAAAAACGGAAGATATTGTAGGTCCTTATGAGCTTCATGATTTCTTCTTATATCACTTTATTAAACATGGCTCAACTAAAGAGAGAATATTCTTTTTAGCTAGGGCTGCCTTTAAAGATGATTACTCTGATGAGGAAATACAAAAATGGCTTGATAAATTTATTTTTAGATTCTTTACTCAACAATTTAAAAGAAGTGCTCTTCCTGATGGACCTAAAGTCGGAAGTATTTCTTTAAGTCCTAGAGGTGACTGGCGTATGCCATCAGATGCTAAGGCTTGGGAATAATCTACTATTATATATAATTTGATGAAAAACCTTAATTGATTTATTATTAGATTACTTAAGGTTTTTTGATGTGGACATTTTTTCAAATGTGAAAAGTTCTTAATTGTGCTTTACACTTTTTTCAAATGTGTGGAAATTTTTTTTGGATAGTGCTAAAATAGATGTTATTAAATAACAATAATAAACAATGGCAATAAGCCTTATAGATTTGGAGGAATATAAAAATGGGGAAAAAAGCTGATATAGACTGGGGTAAATTAGGATTTGATTACATAAAAACAGATCTTCGTTATATTTCAGTTTGGAAAGACGGAAAATGGGATGAAGGAAAACTTGTCGAAGACAATATGCTTAGTATAAGTGAGGCTTCTACGGTTATTCACTATGGCCAAAGTTGTTTTGAAGGACTTAAGGCATATACAACAAAAGAAGGAAAAATTCAATTATTTAGACCTGACTTGAATGCAGATCGTATGAATGAAAGCTGTGACAAACTTCTTATGCCACATATTCCAAAAGAAAAATTTATCGATGCGGTTAAACAAGTTGTAAAGGCAAATGAAAAATATGTACCACCTTATGGAAGTGGTGCAACTCTATATATTAGGCCATATTTAATGGGAGTTGGTAACAACATTGGTGTTAAGCCTGCTCCAGAATATATTTTCGGTGTATTTTGTATACCAGTAGGACCTTATTTTAAAGATGGTGTATCTCCTTGCAATTATATAGTTTTAGATGACTTTGATAGAGCTGCTCCTCATGGTACTGGCGGAAATAAAGTTGGTGGTAACTATGCTGCTTCATTACAAGCTCATGCTGAAGCTGTAAAAAAAGGATTTGCTGATTGTATTTACCTAGATCCAGCTACTCATACAAAGATAGAAGAAATAGGTGCTGCAAACTTCTTTGGAATAACTAAAAATGATGAATTCGTTACTCCTAAATCACCATCTATTTTGCCAAGTATAACAAAGAGATCTCTTCTTTACATTGCTGAACATTATTTGAAAATGCCTGTTTATGAAAGAGAAGTATTTATTGATGAAATAGATCAATTTAAAGAGGCTGGTGCTTGCGGTACTGCTGCAGTAATAACTCCTATTGGTGGAATCCAACATGACGATAAATTGCATGTATTCTTTAGCGAAACTGAAGTTGGTCCTATAACTCAAAAATTATATGACTTACTTTTAGGAATTCAACTTGGTGATGTTGAAGCTCCAGAAGGCTGGATATACGAAGTAGAATAATATTTATAAAATAAAGTTAAAAAATAGTATGAACTTAGCTAAAAAGTAGTTCATACTATTTTTTTATACTATTATTTAGAATCTCTGTATCATATCTTTCAATCGAATTTGAATCTTCCATTCTTAAATAAGTGCTTAAGCTTTAGAATGTTAAGTATAAATTTATTATATCATCATATATTTTACTCTCTTATTATATTATATATGTTGCAATTCACAATTACAGCTAAAATTCTTTTAATATTTTTATAATTATGATGAATAATTATTTTTGCAACGTATATATATTAATCTAATAAATATACATTATATTATAGAATATTTAGTAAACTTTTCTAGTAGATATACGAATATATAAGTAATATATTAATACTAATTATTGAAGCTGAATTTATAATTTTAGGGAGGGGATATTATATGAGTGATAACAGAATAATTTCTAGAAGTGAATATATTGTGGCTAGTGTATCTGGTGCTGCTATAGATAATAAAATAATAAAGAGACCTTATACTAACCCTCGAAATCCTTCCAATAAAAAACAAAATAATGCTAAATCTTTTGACAATACTTTGCATTCATCAGCTTCACAATCATCATCAAATGACAATTCAACGACTTTTTCAAATGAATTGGAAAATATGGCAAGATTAAAAAGTGAAGAAAACTCCAGATTAGTTCAGGCAAAGTTCAACAACAAAATAAAAGATTCTGAAACTAGCGAGAAGAATCCTACTGAAACTGAATTGCATAACAAGCTTGCTCAAGCTATGGATGTTGATGTGGATATATCTACTATATATAAAAAAGTACAATTGCTAAATTCATTAAAAAATGAATCTAATAACTGATAAGAGGTTGCCAAAACATATGGTTTTTGGCAACCTTCTTTTATCTAAAGTTTACACTGCTGCTAGTCTATGTAAATTACTGTACTCTCCTTGTTTCTCCATTAATTCTTCATGAGTTCCTGCTTCTATTATGCCTGTTTTTCCAAGTACAATAATTTCATCTGCATTCTTAATGGTAGACAATCTATGTGCAACTACTATGGTTGTCCTTCCAGCGCATAACTTTTCTAAAGATTCTTGAATTATGCGTTCTGTTGCATTATCTAGTGCCGATGTTGCTTCATCCAAAATTAATATTGGAGGATTCTTAAGAAAAACTCTTGCAATGGAAATACGCTGCTTTTGCCCACCAGATAATTTAACACCTCTTTCACCAATGTAAGTATCATACCCTTCTGGTAATGTATTTATAAATTCATGAATATTAGCCATCTTAGCGGCTCTTAGTAATTCTTCTTCAGTTGCATCTGTCTTTCCAAACAGTATATTATCTCTTATAGTTCCTGTAAATAAGAAAACTTCTTGCTGAACTATTCCAATATTTTCTCTAAGAGAATCTAATTTAACATCATAAATGCTCTTATTATCTATTAAAATATCTCCACTATCCACTTCATAAAATCTTGGGATAAGATTACAAAATGTTGTTTTACCTCCACCAGAAGCTCCTACTAATGCCAACATCTTTCCTTTATTTATTTTAATAGAAATATTTTTCAAAACTTCTTTTCCTTCATAGCTAAAATTAACATCTTTAAATTCTATTTCCCCTTGAACATTTTCAAGTTCAGTCGCATTTGCTTTATCTTTTTCTTTATCTTGACTCATTATTTCTATATATCTTTGGAAACCAGTAATTCCATTTTGAAATTGCTCCATAAAATCAATAAGTTTCTTTATTGGGGTCATAAAGATTTTTATAAACAGCATATATGCCATAAAATCTCCAATGTTTATAAGTCCAATAAGTGTAAATATTCCTCCCCCTATTAAACCTACGTAACTTAGCACGTCCATTCCAAATCCTGCACCAGAAGAATATTCTGCCATTACTTTGTATGCTCTTTCTCTTGCATTGATGAACTTTTTGTTTCCTTTTTCAAATTTTTCTTCTTCGGCTTCGTGACTTACAAATGCTTTTGATATTTTTATTCCTGAAATACTATTTTCAAGATTTGCATTGACTGCTCCTGTTTCTACTTTAGTTTCAAGAAAAGCTTTATTCATCTTCTTTCTCTCATATAAAGTAAACCATACTATAAATGGTATGAATGCAAATATTAAAACTGTAAGAGGTATATTGATTGTACACAATATTATAAATGAACCTATAAGCATCACTATTGATATAAATAAATCTTCTGGCCCATGATGAGCAAGCTCTGAGATATCCATTAAGTCATTAATTATTCTAGACATTATATCCCCTGTTTTATTATTATCAAAAAAGCTATTAGGTAATTTTTGAAGGTGCTTAAATATATGTCTTCTCATATCCCCCTGCATTCTAACACCTACAACATGTCCCCAATACTGCATGAAGTAACCACATGCAGCCTTGATTCCAAAAATTATAAGTAATGCTATGGCAAATACAATAATTGTCCTTAAATCTTTATTAGGAATCGATTCATTTACTAGATCCCTTGTCATAACTGGATATACTAAATCGCATAAAGATGCGATAAGTGCTACTACTAAATCTAAAATAAATAATAATTTATATGGTTTATAAAATGAAATAAATTTTTTTATCATTTAAAATCTCCTTCCTCTAATGAATAAAATTCATATGGCTTGTATATACTTTAATATAATACATAATTTCCCAATTGTAAGGTGGTGAATAACTTTTATGAAAAAGCTATTTTATTTTGTAAGCTTCTGCTTAGCAATTCTATTGCCTTTATTTTCACTAAATATCATAGCAAGTAAATCTGATCCAGATTATTTTTTCCCATTAATCTTTATTTGCTTAGGCCTTTGTGATACATTGCTTGGCATTAATTTATTAAATGCAAATAAAAAATTTTTGGGTATTTCCAGTTTTGTAATAGCAAGTTTCTTATTCGTTTTAGTTGGAAGCAAAATTTGTATATATAATTAAAAATGTGTACTAGTAGTGCATTCCTACTATATAACTTTTATATTATATTTAAAATTTCTTCCTTACATTTATCTAAATTCTCAATGAATGTTCCTGCTATTTTAACTGGTCTATTGTTAAATACTATTATATTCCCTCGGAAATATATAGCTTCATCTAGATCATGAGTAACCAATATAACCATTCTTTTTTCTTTATCTAATAAATTTTTAAATTCATCAATTATGGCATATTTCAACTTATAATCTAAAGATTTAAAAGGCTCATCCATTAAAATGACCTTTGATGGCTTTCCAAATGCTCTTGCTATGTTAACTCTTTGTCTCATTCCTCCGCTAAGTGCATTTGGATATTTGTTTTTTGTATCGTAAATTCCAACTAAATTTAATACTTCATCAATTCTATTCTCTAAATCAGAATCCTTGAAATATTTTTCTAATGCAATTTCCAAGTTTTCTTTAACAGTAAGCCACTCAATTAACCTATCTTCTTGAAATATATAGCTTATATCACTTAATGAAACGCCACTTATCTCTCCACTTTGAACATCTATTAGACCTGCTATAATGTCTAATAGAGTACTCTTTCCACACCCAGATTTTCCTATTATACAATTTATCTTATCGTCGTAAAAATCTATGTTGAAATTCTTAAAAATTTTCTCAGTTCCATATGACTTATTTAGACTTTTAATACTTATATTCATTTGGACCACCTATATGTTCTTTTCCTTAACAACTTATTTAAAAACTCTAAAACTAGAGATACAATAACAATAATTACAATCCATGCAAAAATCCCTGGAGTATTAAAATTAACTTTTTCTACCTGTATCTGTGATCCTATCCCAAACTTTGGCTGCCCGTATACTTCTCCTGCAATTACAACTTTAAAAGTCAATGAAAATGTCGATACAAAGATGCTCATAAAATAAAATTTCATAGTTGGAATATAGATCTTTTTGACCTTATTTTTTAGGCTCACTTCATATATCTTCGTCATATCGATTATTTTTTTATCTATTTGCAAAAGGTTATTTCGTATACCTTCATAAAGGATTGGAAAAATGATAGCAAATCCTGCAACAAATGGTGTACTATCCTTATCAAACCACACCAATGAAAGAACTACTAACACCATAGTTGGAATTGTCTTGCTAAATGAATTTACAGGCTCCATTAAATACTTGAAAAAGGGATACACTGTTGCGAGCACCCCTAAAATCATTGAAAAAATCAAAGCTAATACATAACTAGTCGCAGTCCTGTAAAAACTGCTAAAAATTATCTTTAACGAATTTTTATCACCAAAAATATTCTTAATAGCTTCTAATACTTGTTCTAATCTTGGAATATATATGTCATTATTTATTATTACTGCAATTAGCTGCCATATCCCTATAAAAAATATACATGATAGTAAAGTATATAATCTACTTTTCCATGAATATTTCATCATTTGGTATACTTCCTCCTATTGTTTTTGGATCAAATTCATTTAATTTTTTAAAATAAGTTTCATATTCTTTATAACAATCCTTTATTCCTACGTATTTTATATTTGACCTATCAATAGCTTTTACTACTATTGGCTTCTTTGCCGAAACTCCTATTTCTTCGCAATAATCTCCAACAGTTTCTTTATTATTATATATCCACTCTTCTGAATCTTTAACTTGCTTCAAAAGTTCTGAAACAAATTCCTTATCATTTTCTAACAATTCCTTCTTAACTATAATTGTTGATTGAGGATATCCATATTGAGAGTCGTTTAATTTTTTCCATTCTTCATTTAAATTTAGCATTACATTAAACTTATCATTTTTACTCTGAACTGTTGATAAAGCCGGTTCTGGAATTACTGCATATTCTGACTTTCCAGATAAAATTATTGGTGCAAGCTCATTTACTGTATTCACATAGCTAAAGTTAATTTCTTTATCTGCATCAATACCTTTTTCTTTAAGTATTGTTCTTGCAATTATATCAGGCGTTAATCCCTTCCCAATATTGTAAACTTCTTTTCCTTTTAAATCTTCAACGCTTTGATTTTGATTAGTTGTACCTATATAAAACGATCCAAATCCAACTGTTCCTGCTATTTTATATTCCTTGTTCTTATTAAACACAGTTGCCGCCACGTTTGAAGGAACAATTGCAATATCTGGCTCACTCTTCATAACGCTTGTAACTAAGCTGTCAGAGTTTTGCTCTATGGTATAATTAACATCATATCCAGATTTAATTTCTGGTTTTTCTTTTATAAGTTTAGCTACTGCTATAGCTGTAAGCCCATCTGGTGTTACAAAGCTAATATCTTTTGTTGATTTCTTATTATCTTCAGATTTGCTTTGATTTGAGCTACTGCCACAACCTGCAAATGTAAGAACGCACAATATCATAATCAAAAATGATGATACCTTTTTTTTCATTCTAATTCCCCCTAAAAAATATTAATATCTAAATTAAGAATTAAATCAAAATACTTAATAGTAATATTAATTAATTGATATTCACTATTAATTATAATAACATATTAAAATTGAAATACCAAATCTGTATGAATATCCAACTTTAAAACTATATTTATGCGATAACTTACCGAAATCATAAATATTTTGTTCCGAAAAGCTGTGAAAATATATTTATGATTTCTAGTGAAGATATGAACTTAAATTCTTATCAACCTTGTAAATATTTTCATCTAATAATTCCAATTTTTGATTGGATATCTATATAGATGCCCCGATTATAAGTTAGATTTATACTATGAAATATATCTCAACTAGAAATAAGAATTATGCTTTTGTGAAATGTTTCATTAGGAATTTGATGGTTTTGATTCTTAGATTAAAAGTTGTTCCAAGTATGCTAGTTCAAAGCTCGCCTTTGAGGCTAGCATCTTGGGTGCAACTTGTGATCTTAGAATCATCCATCATAATTTCCTTAGAAACTGGAACAATAGCATAATCCTTATTTCGGCGAGACATATGCATGAGTTCGGGTCTTAATTGGGGTATCTATATATAATTTCAATAAAGATTAAAAACGACAAAAGAACATGTAGAATAATTATTAAACATGTTCTAATATATTTCTATTTATAAAAAATATACATTTATATGCTTACTGAAATTAGATTTCCACATTCCCATCTTGATTGAACGATTAACTTAATAGCCTTGTAAATGTGAATATGTTATTGCAACACGTATATCATTTATTATCTATATATATCAACAATCATCCCTTGAATTTCATCAATTGTTGACGCTATATTTATATTATCTTTTTCATCAGAAAGGAGTGCTTTTGTTAATTCTTCAAGTTTTCCATCAACAGTATCAACCGTTACGAAATACTGAGTCTGCCAAAAGCTAATATCTTTTTTAGTCTCATACATGAACTTTAGTATCGATTCTAAATATTCTTTTATCATCTTCTTGTACATAACTACATCAACATAAGTCTTAGTAGTTACGAGCCTGTTACCCCTTTTTTTTATGTCATCTATCATTTTTTTGAGTTGTTCTTCTGATTTTTTATGTCTTTCCTGACTAAAACTTTGGGAAAAATCCTTTTTTTCAGGAACAATTTTTCTCTCAGAAGTTACGGTACCTCTTCGCACTCTACCAATCTCCATGTATATTCAATCCTTTCTTAACTCAAAAATAAAGTTTATCTAAAAGTTTAAAACTCTAAAAATAGCTAATTACGCTCTATTGTACATATGTTGCAATTCACATTTCACAATTAAAGATAAAATTCTTGCAATGTCTTTAAAATGATTATGAATAATTATTTTTGCAATATATATAATTAATTATATCAAAATCCAGTTATTTTCTCTACTTAATATTTGATTTTGATATGTATATTTCATTTTTTCCCATGTATATAAATTCATTAAACCTCTAATATATATATGTATATACTAAATTATGAATGGAGTGATGTTATCCATGTGGTTTGATGCACCTTCACAAGAAGTTCTGCAAAAATTAAATGTTAATCCTGATGTTGGGCTTTCCGAATCAGAGGCAAAAGAGCGCCTTGAAAAATATGGAGAAAACAAATTAGCTTCTCAAAGCAAAAAGAGCCTTTGGCAGCTATTCTTATCTCAAATAAACGATGTTATGATTTATATACTTTTAGTTGCAGCAATTATTTCTGCATTTATGCACGAATATAGTGACACAATCGTGATACTGCTTGTAATTTTAATAAATGCCCTAATAGGGGTATTTCAAGAATCTAAGGCTGAAAAATCTCTCGAAGCATTAAAAAAATTATCTACCCCAAAAGCCATAGTTAAGCGAGATGGTATTATAAAAGAAATACCTTCTGAAGAAGTTGTTGTGGGTGACATTATTGTACTAGATGCAGGAAGATATCTCCCTGCTGATTTACGATTAATTGAAAGTGCTAATTTAAAAATAGATGAGTCAGCATTTACTGGCGAATCAGTCCCTGCTGAAAAAGATAGTAATGTTACCCTTGCAAATGGCAATATACCTATAGGTGATATGATAAATATGGCCTTTATGTCCACTTTAGTGACTTACGGACGCGGAACTGGTGTCGTTGTAAATACTGGAATGAATACACAAATAGGAAAAATAGCTGATATGCTAAATAAAGAGGAAGACAATACGACTCCATTGCAGCGAAGACTTGCATCTCTTGGAAAAACTTTAGGCTTTGGAGCTGTAGGTATTTGCGTGTTAATCTTTGTCATATCAATGTTTCAAGGACGAGATTGGTTCGAAATGCTTTTAACAGCTATAAGTTTAGCTGTTGCTGCAATTCCCGAGGGCCTTCCAGCAATTGTTGCAATAGTACTAGCAATGGGTGTACAGCGAATGATAAAGCAAAATTCTATAGTAAAAAAACTTCCAGCCGTTGAAACTTTAGGCTCTGTTAATATAATATGCTCTGACAAAACTGGAACCTTAACTTTAAATGTAATGACAATAAAAAAATGCTGTATAAATAATAAACTTGTATCTATTGATAATTGCGATCTAGGTGATAATGATACCAAATTGTTGTTTGAAGGAATGATTTTATGCAATGATGCTACTTCAAAAGATGGTAGTAAAACAGGAGATCCTACTGAAATTGCTTTGCTTGATGCTGGAATCAAGTATGACTTATATAAAGAAGATTTAAGCACAGATCACTCAAGGGTTGATGAAATTCCTTTTGACTCCGATAGAAAGCTTATGACTACAGTAAATAAATATGATTCACATTTTAAAGTCTTCACAAAAGGAGCTATTGATAATTTACTTAAACTTTCAAACAAAATCTTATTAAATGGAGAAATAATTGATTTCACACAAGAAAAAAAGGATGAAATCCTAAAAATATCTAATCTAATGTCTGACGAAGCCTTAAGAGTCCTCGGTTTAAGCTATAAAGACATAAAGGATGAAAGCGTCAGCATAGATTCTCTCGAAAAAGATTTAACTTTCGTAGGATTAATGGGAATGATAGATCCTCCTAGAGAGGAAGTTAAACCATCAATTGCTTTATGTAAGCAAGCTGGAATAACTCCTATTATGATAACTGGAGATCATAAAAATACTGCTTTTGCAATTGCTAGTGAACTTGGAATTGCAAATAGTATAAATGAATGCATGACTGGCGCTGAAATTGATAGCTATAGCGATGAAGAATTTAATAAAATAGTTAACAATTATAAGGTATTTGCTAGAGTTTCTCCAGAAAATAAAGTTAAGATTGTAAAAGCATTTAAATTCCATGGGAATATTGTATCTATGACTGGTGATGGCGTTAACGACGCTCCATCTTTAAAGGCTGCTGATATAGGTGTTGCTATGGGTATTACAGGGACTGACGTCGCTAAAGGTGCTGCTGATATGATTTTAACTGACGACAACTTTACCACAATAGTAAAAGCTGTAGAGGAAGGAAGAAATATTTATGCAAATATAAGAAAAGCTATAATATTCTTATTGTCCTGTAACTTGGGCGAAATAGTTTCTTTATTTGTAGCTATTCTATTAAATTTTGATCCACCATTATTACCAATTCATATTTTATGGGTGAATTTAATAACAGACAGTTTTCCTGCTCTTTCTCTTGGTATAGATCCAAAGGATCCAAGCGTAATGGAGCATCCACCTAGAAATCCAAAAGAATCACTTTTTGCAGAACACATGGGGTTATTTCTGGCTTTAAATGGTGTACTAATTGGTGGTGTAACATTAGCTGCTTTTCTTCTTGGTGAAAGATTGTATATGAGCTCCCTAGTTCATGCTCAAACTTTAGCTTTTGTAGTTTTAAGTTTTTCCCAATTATTTTTTTCACTCTCTATGCGAAGCAGAGAAAAATCTCTTTTAAAGGTTGGACTCTTCACAAACAAATATTTATTGCTATCAATTCTACTTGGTATGTGTATTCAATTTTTAATAATTATAATTCCATTCTTCGCTGATGTATTTAATGTATTTATTTTAAGTGCCAGAGATTGGCTTCTAGTCATATGTATTTCTTTAATCCCATTCTTGCTTAACGAAATATTTAAGTTAATTAAATATCATAGATAAGCATAAGGTAATTAAAACATTACATTTATTACAATATTTTAATGATCAATTTTTATGAATATTGACAAACTTTTTTTATCTTTTTAATTATAGTTGAAACAAGATAATATCTATAGTACAATCTATCATATAAAAGGGATTTAGGAGGTATTAAAATGATAATAAAATGTATAGATAATGATCTTTGTTCAACTTTAACTTTAAATAAGGAATATGTGGTCATAGAAGAAGCACCTGAATATTATGTAATTATTGATGATAAAAATGATGAAACAACTTGCAGAAAATCAAGATTTGAAATTATTGAAGATGGTGGTTTAACTAAGAAAGCTAAAGCTACTATTACAGAATTAACTTATCAATTAGAAAATGATTTTAAAGACATAAAACAATTTTCAATTAGAAAAAATTCAAAAGGTGAAATTAAAGAAATATCTGTAAAGTTCAAATATATCTAGAAAAAAGTTCTGCTGGAAGGCAGAACTTTTTTAATTCACAATTCACAATTCACAATTCACAATTCACAATTCACAATTCACAATTCACAATTCACAATTCACAATTAAATTTTTAGATATATATTTTTAAAACTCCAAAGTAGCTTACCCATAATTGTGAATTATGAATTGAAAATTAAATTAGTAGATTAACATTATATTCTTCAAGCCAAATATTTACTTGAATCAAGAAAGCAAGCAATTGTGGTCCAGTCATTAGCTGCCCATACCATGGAGCTTTATATGATTCTCCTTTTGTGAGTATTATCTCTCTAACTACCTTTTCATCAATGATTTCATGAATTGGTGAAGATTTCTTATCTAAAATCTCAGTTATCATCTTACATACAATGTCTGTATAAACTGGATTATGTGTCTTAGGATAAGGACTCTTCTTTCTGTATATAATGTCATTTGGCAATATTCCTTCAAAGGCTGCTCTTAATAATCCTTTTTCTCTGCCTTTATATAATTTTACATCAGCTGGCAAGTTGAACGCATAATCAACCAATCTAATGTCGGCAAATGGAACTCTTGCTTCTAATCCATTATACATACTAGTCCTATCTTTTCTTGTAAGAAGCTGAACCATGAACCATTTTAGATTTAAATATGACACTTCCCTCATCCTATAATCTCTCTTACTCTCCCCATCAAGATGAGGGACTTTACTTAGAGATTTTTCATATTGAGTTCTAACTAATTCCTCTAGCGGCATATTTTTTAATTTCTTATTAACTATAGCCTTTCTATCATTAACAAACCTTGACCATGGGAATGTATCTAAATAGAACATTTCATCCCTTGTAAACCAAGGATATCCCCCAAAGATTTCATCAGCACACTCTCCTGTAAGTCCAACTACAAAGTCTTTACGAATTTCTTTGCAAAATAGAAGCATTGATGAATCGATATCTGCCATACCAGGTAAATCTCTTGATATCACAGCATCTCTTAATGCAGCTGCTAAATCTGAATGATTCAAAACTACTTTTCTATGATCACTATTTATAAACTTTGCCATTTCTTCTGACCAGTATTCATCTGATGTCGGTTGAAATAATGACGCTTTAAAATACTTTTCATTGTCTTCATAATTAATCGCATAAGTAGTAAGCTTCTTTCCCTGTTTTCTAAATTCCTCAGCAGCTATTGCTGATATAATTGAGGAGTCTAATCCCCCTGATAGGAATGTACAAACAGGTACATCTCCAACTAATTGTCTCTTTACTGCATCTATTAATAATTCTCTCGCATGAACTATCGCTTCTTCTGCTGTTTCATGAAATTCTTTTGCTTCAACTGTCCAATATTCCCACTTTTTAATGTTTCCATCACCTGAAACTAATAAACAGTTGGCTGGTGCAATTTCTTTTATATTCTTAAATACTCCGCTTCCTGGTATTGTCGCAGGTCCAAGCCCAAATATTTCAGTTAATCCTTCCATATCAATTTCTCTTTTAACTCTTGGATCTGCTAAAAGAGTTTTTATCTCAGAACCAAAAACAAGGGTATTATCATGAACAGTATAGAATAATGGCTTAACCCCCATTTGATCTCTAGCTAAAAAAACTTCTCTTTTATCTTCATCAAAAACTCCAAATGCAAATATACCTATAAGCTTATTTACACAGTCCTTCCCCCAACAAATATACGATGTAAGCAATACTTCAGTATCTGAATAAGAATCAAAAGTAAATCCTTTAGCCTTTAATTCTTTTCTTAAATCCTCAGTATTATATAGCTCACCATTATAAACCAATGTGTATTTCTTACCCTCAAATATTTTAGTCATAGGTTGCAATCCACCTTCTGGATCTACAACTATAAGCCTTCTATGGCCTAATAAAACATTTGGAGATATATAATATCCTTTTGCATCAGGTCCCCTCTTCTCCAAAGTCTTTATCATATTATTTAATATATCTTTATCTTGTACTATATTCTTTTTAAAATTTACTAATCCAGCAATTCCGCACATCCATTTCACCTTCTAATAGTATTGATACTATTAAAATATGCACATTTGAAAAAAGTGCGATAGCACATTAAGAACTTTTTACTTTAAAAAAAGTGCGACAGCACAATTAAGATCTTTTCAGCTTTGAAGAAGGTGCGACAGCACATTAAGATCTTTACACATTTGAAAAAAGTACGCACAGCTAAAAAGAGCACAAAGTGCATTTAGGATCCTTTCACAGTTAAAAAGAGCACGAAGTGCAATTACGATCATTTCACATCTAAAAAGAGTGCGACAGCACAATTAGGAACTTATTAATCACAGTTAATATCTTTTCACTTCTGAAAAAAGTATACTCCTTTAAAGAGAGCACACAGTTCAACCAATATCATTTCACACAAAAAAAGTTCGAACCACAATTAGGAACTTATCAAGTACAGTTAAAAACTTTGCGTACAAAAAGTGCACTATACCCAAAAAACTTTTCATATTTATGAGAAATGCATCACCTATAAAAGTGAAATAGCATTAAAAAAACTTCTCCCTCTAATAATTGTATAAAGAATTATAAACTTATATATTTGATAAACATGAATACTATTTCTTATCTGTAACATACTAGATATGTATATTTAAATAGAGAGAGAAGGTAAAATAATTGAATGTTGCAAACAATTACCAAGCAAATATTGACTTAATTCATTCAAATTTAGTTGTAGATAAAAGTTTCGATATCGTTGAACGAAACTTCATTGTTGGGGGAAGAAGCTCTGTTTTATATTTTCTGAATGGTTTTATTAAAGATGCTATCATGGAGGAAATATTAAAATCTTTCTTTAAGATAACACCTGAAACAATGAATTCATACAAAACAATTGATGACTTTATCAACAATAAAGTCTCACACGTATCCGTTAAAACTGAAACTGATTTAGACAAAATTTTAATCGCGTTATTATCTGGCCAAACAATAATGTATGTTGATGGCTATGATTCATTTATACTCTTAGATTTGCGTACTTATCCAGGTTCAGATTCATCAAAACCTGAAAAGGAAAAAACTTTAAGAGGTGGAAGAGATGGCTTCATTGAAAAGTTAGTATTTAATGCTGGTTTCATTAGAAGAAGAATAAGAGATCCTAGATTAGTTTTTGATATACATCAAGTTGGTAATGTCTCAAAAACAGATGTATGTATCGCGTATATAGATGGAGTAGCAGATAAAAAAGTTCTTGATTTAATAATTGATAGCATATCAAAAGTAGATATAAAAGCTTTAACGCTTTCTGACCAAAGTTTAGTTGATGTAATGTGCACAAAAAATTGGCTTAATCCATTTCCAAAGGTAAGATTTACCGAAAGGCCTGATGTGGCTGCTGCACATATAGTTGAAGGAAAAATAATTATTATTGTGGATAATTCTCCAAACGTAATAATTCTCCCAACAGGAATTTTCGATTTTTTACAAGATATAAATGATTATTATTTCCCTTTATTCACTGGAAACTACCTAAGAATTGTTAGAAATTTCGTAATGTTAGCGACAATATTATTAACTCCAGTCTATTTGATGATTGTAAATGGGAATATTTTTATACCGAGTTATTTTGACTTCTTGAAACCGCAAGAGGAATTTGCTTTGCCTCTGCTCGGTCAATTCATGCTTTTAGAATTTGCTGTTGATATATTAAAGCTGGCTGGTTTAAATACTCCAAGCCCACTTGGAAGTGCAATGTCTTTGATTGGTGGTTTAATCCTTGGTGATTACGCTGTAAAAACAGGCTGGTTTATTCCTCAGTCTATATTATATATGTCCATCGTTACCATAGGAGACTTTACTCAACCTAGCATAGAAATGAATTTTGCTTTAAAATTTGCAAGGATGATTTTACTTATACTTTGTGGATTCTTTGGTTTCTGGGGCTTTATAGGTGGTATTATATTTATTCTAATAGTTATGGCAAGTACAAAAACAATAGCTGGTGATAAATATTTCTATCCTTTAATTCCATTTAACTGGAAAGCTCTTAAAAATTTATTATTCAGAACACGAATATCAAACGATGTGCAATAATTTCCATAAATAAAAAGTGAGATATTTAGAATTAAGCATTTTAAATATCTCATTTTCTTATATAGGTATATTATTACAATAACCTAGTTCCCTCTTTATCCTGTGTAATTAGTTTCTCTCTCATTAGCCCGCCTAATGTCATTTTAAAATAATTTTTACTTGTATTAAATTCTCTCTTTATATCATCAGGTGACGATTTATCATTATAAGGCATAAATCCACCATTTGCTTTTAAATAATTAAGTATTGTTTCACTTAATTCACTTCTTGCTTCTAACCTTTTCTTTCTCGTTGTAACTCCAATAGTCCCATCTTCATAAATCCTCTTAACTCTTCCCTTTATTTCCTGTCCAGGATATATGTACTCAAAATGTTCATTGGCTAATATTAACCCTCTATATTCACCATCTATTGCAACATTTAAGGTCGCATTCTCATTTATTTCATAAACTATAGCATTTACTTCATCAGAAACTTTATATTTACCTTCTTCTGCTATATCTAAATAAGAGTGTATTCTAGTAGTTGCCGCTAATCTATCAGTTTTATCTACATACATATAAAATAGATATTTTTTTCCTTCTTTAAGCTTGTAACTTTGCTCTTTTAATGGGACGAATAAGTCTCTTTCAAGCCCAAAGTTTACGAATGCCCCAATATTATTTTGGCTTACAACTTCTAGATAACCAATCTCTCCAACTGTTAATAATGGTTTTTTTAGAGTTGAAATCATCCTATCCTTTGAATCTCTATAAATGAATACTTCTAATTGGTCGCCTTCTTTTATTTCATGTCCCTTTGCCGCACTGTTTGGAAGTAAGACCTCATCACCAAAATTATCTTCAAGATAATATCCAAAGTCTACTTTTTTACTTACTTTTAATTTACTATATTGCCCTACTGATATCATTTTTAATTTCCTCCATTAATCATAACAACTTAATCGATGTTATCTTCTTTATTACTTTTCTTGATCATTCTATATATTGAAATTAACTTTCTACATTGCTATCCTCAATTTGGTACTCACATTACTAGAACCTTGAATGTAAATTTATTACTACACAATATGATAATAACTCGTATCTTTTCTTTATATAAAACATGTTAAATCTAAATTACTTGAAATCTTTACTCAATTCCAGATAACTTATATATGATTTCTTAATTCCTTCAATTTCTTCTTGTGTTAACTTTCGTATCACTTTTGCTGGATTTCCAAGTATCAAAACGCCATCTTCAAATTCTTTATTTTGAGTTATTAAACTTCCTGCTCCTATAATTGTATTATTGCCTATTTTTGCTCCATTTAATATTATTGATCCCATACCTACTAAAACATTATTTTTAATGGTGCATCCATGGATTATTGCGCCATGCCCTATAGTACAACCATCTCCTATAACTGTATTATATCCATAATCAACATGTACCACACAATTTTCTTGGATGTTTGTATTCTCTCCTATAGTTATTGATGCTTCATCACCTCTTATAACAGCACCAAACCATATATTCGCATTTTTCTTAAGTGTTACGTCTCCAATAATTACTGCAGTTTCTGAAATATAAATATCGCTATCCAAAACAGGTTTTTTGTCTTTATAAATTTTCACCATAACAATCACCTCACTAAACACTAAGGTTATTTTAACATTACATTCACTTATTGTCATTATTTTGCTCACTTTAGAAATACGAAATAAAATAATAATTTAAACCATAATTAATTATTAATTGTGAATTGTGCATTGTGCATTGCAATATATATATACTATAAATAATTTTTAGAGGTAATAACTTTGGGGAAAAAAAAATCACCTAAAAATAAGCTTAATATAGATGATCTGAATTTTTACTATGGAATTCCTCATGCTCATTGCAATTTTTCCACTGGACATGGAACTCCAATTGAAGCATTTGATTATGCACGACATAATGGCCTTAATTTCCTTATTTTAACAGACCATAATAATCATTTAACAAAAACAATAAAAGTAAAAAGCTCTGAGCTAAGTAGATGGGATGCGCTAAAATATTTAACTGTTCGTTATAATAAAAAACATGAAAACTTTTTAGCTGTGGTTGGTTTTGAAAGCAAAACTAATCCGTTTGGAGACATTAATGTAGTAAATCCAAACAGGTTCTTTACTGGAACAGTAAATAATATGCAACTATTAGTTTTATGGATGCTTAATAATCCTAATGCATTTATTTCAATTAACCATCCCCACAAAACAATAACATATTTAGAATACAACTCTATTTTAAATAAACTAATAACTTCAATAGAAGTTGGAAATGGATCTTATCCAAACAAGTATTTAAGATATGAAAAATATTATTACCATTTACTCGATAAAAACTGGAAACTAGGCGCAATCAATGGTCAGGATAATCATAGATTAAACTTTGGTGACGATGAAAATTTAACATGTATAATTGCAGAAGAGCTTACAACTCAGTCTCTAGTCGACGCTTTTAGAAAACGACACACTTATTCAACAGAATCCAGAACTTTAACTATGTACTTTACAATAAATAATGAATTTATGGGCGATATTATACCTATGGAAGATGATAATTTACAATTTTCAATTTTTGCCCATGATCCTAATCACAAAATATTAGAAATTGATATAATATCTACTGGTGGGACTATAATAAAAAAAATATCTAACTTGAATTTAAATAAAGTAAAATACTTGTATTCTCACGAGCCCTTAAAAACTGAGTTGTGGTATGTAATAAAAATAGCACTGGATAATAACAAAATCGCTATTAGTTCTCCCATTTTTAGAGGTCAAGAATAATATTGTTTATATACTTAAAATATATATGTTGCAATTAGCAATTCATAATTCACTATGCACAATTACAGCTAAAATTCTTGCAATATTTTTAGAATTATGATGAAGATTTTTTGCAACGCATATATATTCTTAAAAAAATAATTCATATAAAAAGAAATAGAATATATAATTTCAAAACATTTACATTGTTATAAATCATACATTCTATTTCTTTTCTATGTTTCTATTTATTTTTTTTAACTCTATTTGGTTTAGCTTTTGGCTTAATCACTATTTGCTTTTCTTTTTTCTTAAGTCCGCCTCTTTGTGTAATATCCATGAACCATAAGAAAAATAGAACTGCAAAAATAGATAATCCACTTGAAATATAAGTATTTGATGCACCTACGAATATTTGGGCCGCAAATAATACTGCAGCTATCGCTAAAGGTATCCACTTATTTATACGCACTTTACCAAATATAAATTTTTTGCATAATGCATAAGCTACAAATATAACAAGAAGCATTACTACAAATAAAATAATTGATGTAAAAAGATTCATCTACTCACATATCCTCCTATAAAAAAGTCTATATGGTTAATGATAATTTATATATAAACTATTATCAAGCATTCCTTTTAATTGGTGTTGATTTCATCAGTATACATTATAATCAAAAAGTAATAATTTTTATTAAAATATCAATATTATAATTTTTTTTTAACAAATTTATAGTTTTATCTTTAATTATTCGCGTATATTTGATAAAATAGAAAAAGTATATGATATAAAAGATATGAGGTGATATAATGAATTTAATTTCAAATAATCATTTAGATGAATTAGATTTACAAATACTTGACTTATTAATAAAAGATTGTAGAACTCCTTACTTGGAGATTGCCAGAATATGCCACGTAAGCGGTGGTACTATTCATGTAAGAATGAAGAAAATGGAAGATCTAGGAATAATAAAAGGTTCTAGAATAATTTTAAACCTTCCTAAGCTAGGATACGATGTATGTTGTTTTGTAGGTATCTATGTTGATAAAACATCTTCTTTTAACTATGTATTTGACCAAATGTCAAACATAAAGGAAGTAGTTGAATTGCATTTAACTACTGGTGATTATTCTATGTTTGCTAAAGTTGTATGTGCTAATATTTTAGATTTGCAGAATGTTTTACTTAACAA
The DNA here is from genome assembly GCF_022320765.1 of Clostridium sp. YIM B02569. Taxonomy (NCBI): domain Bacteria; kingdom Bacillati; phylum Bacillota; class Clostridia; order Eubacteriales; family Clostridiaceae; genus Clostridium; species Clostridium sp. YIM B02569. Next base: position 76,381 of record NZ_JAKJJX010000009.1, read on the forward strand.
GATAAATAACATTGATGGAGTACAAAGAACTGATACATTTATTTCTCTATCTCAACCTATAGACAGAAATATATCATTAGAATAATTATAAAAAAATAGAATAAAAACACATTTTTATATACATACTAAAGGTATCTTATAATAAGGAGTGTGTTTTTTATGAAAATTTTAAATTCAATTTCACTTGCCCTTATAATTATAGGCGGCATTAATTGGGGCTTAATAGGTTTTTTTAGATTTAACTTAGTAGATTTCCTTTTTGGAAGTTTTTCAATGTTATCTACAATAATTTATTGTTTAGTTGGAATTGCCAGTTTATATTCTATCTCTTTTTTCGTTCAAGAAAGATCTAGAGTATAATGCAGCATAATAAATATTAATATTATATTTGTTAAAATAAAAATGACTTAAACGCTAATTCTATAGCTGCTAATCTCAATATAATATTTATTTATACTTAAGCTTTATACATAGTGATAAGAAATTTTTAATGTAAAATTAATATTTCTTTAGCTATGTTTTGATATATAATGGAATAAATTATTAATACTTATATTTTACTAGGAGGTTAGTATACATTTGCGTACAGTATTAAATTTTAATTTTTATAATTTAATATATTTTTTTGTATTCTATTCATTTGCTGGCTGGTGCCTCGAAGTCTTGTATTATTTTAAAAATGAACGTAGGTTTGTTAATAGAGGCTTTTTATATGGTCCCTTTTGTCCTATATATGGATTTGGTGTCTTATTTCTTGTAGTCTTTCTTGATAACTACAAACATAATATTTTCGCCTTATTCTTCTTAGCCTGTTTCTTTACAACAGTCTTAGAATATATTACTGGTTTTGTATTAGAAAAAGCATTTAAGACAAAATGGTGGGATTATACTGGCGATCCATTTAATATACATGGTCGTGTTTGTTTACTTTATTCTCTACTCTGGGGAGTTGGTGAGGTAGGCATAATTAAGATAATACATCCTATAGTGGTAAACATAATCAATAATATTCCCAAAACACTTGGTGAGGTATTTATTTTCTTTATTATTATTTATTATCTTATTGATTTTAGTTTAACTATAGCTTCGTTAATGCAATTTGAAAAAATGTCTTTTGCATTTCAATTTGTGCCAGCTAATTTTTTATTTGATAAACCAAGTTCATTATTGAGCTTTACAAAAGAAAAAGCTGTTGGTAGAATTAGACACTTTGAATCATTTTTCAGTAAGCTAAAAATGAATTTATATAATAGACAATCAAGACAAAACTTTTCAAGTATTTCTTATAGATCTTTAAATATTTTTAAGGCTTTAAGAGATAAATTAAAAAGAGATTAAGGTAAAGTATTTACCTTAATCTCTTTTAGGCACATGAAAATAAATAACAATTCCAAAGTTGCCATGGATATTTTTCGTTAGACAAGGCGGCAAATTGCCCTCATAGCGGGTCAATTTGCCAACGTAGCATAATGGTAAATAGGCTGGCAATTGGACTTGTTATTTATTTGATTGTGCCTTAGTATTTATTTCATGCCTTTAATTTCATCGAATAATTCTATAGCTGCATTTCTTGGCCCATTTTTTTCTTGCCCTTTTACACCTAAACAAGTTCTAATTTGTCCAACTTTCACTTGTCCATTTTCAAACATTATCTTAAAATATTTTTCTATAAGAATATTTGTTTCATCCTGCTTTTGCGCTGGCCCAAATGGATTTGCAAAAAATGACTCTACTAACCCCTTCTCCGTTGTTGTTCCCTTCGCCATTCTAGCACCTGCTTTAAATACTTTAATTGCTTCCTCTGGAGTTTTAAAGTAATCTAAATACTTTTCTCCTTCATTAACGCCGTCGTAGTTATTAGCATAGAAGAAAAAGTCTATTGGATGTCCCTTTGATATTTCCTTATATGATGCTACTGGTACTACAAGTCTAGCGTTGACCTTATCAGGATTCATAAATATACTTCTATCCATTTCTTTAAAGGCGTATCCTTGATCTAAGTCATCCAATCGGACAAATGCACCAATCTCAGTTCCATATCCATTAATTAATCCATCCTCTATTTTAAAAGTTCCCATATCATCAAAGATAATAGTCATATCTGAAATATAATCTTCGCTTAAACTACGAAAAGCTTCTAAACTTTCAGATTTACCAGCTCCGCTATCTCCCATGATAACAACATTAGCTTCATCTCCGCTTTTTAAAATAATATTCACCATTGAACCATGTATTGGCAAATATCCTCTCTTTATCATTATTAAGTTGTATAATGTTAATGTCATCTTCTTTATATACCCAAAATAATCTATCTTTTCTGAATGATTTACATATCCAAGCATTATATCATTTTGAACATCATCAAAGAACACTGTTTTTAGATCTTCATCGTTATCTTTAGCTCCAAACACATAAATAATATCAGGCTTTCTTCCCCTTGTTTCTTCACTTCTAGCCATCTCGAACAGATTACATAAAGTTATTCCATGTTCCATAAAATCTCTATGGAAATAAATGAAAGTAAGTAACCCGCCTATCTTAGCTGGATAACAAAACCAATGTTCTTTATTTATTTGTGCATACTTTAATGGGTTATATTTTATCTCTGTGAACATTCCATCTCTTGTATTCTTTTTAGGATAAGTTATAAATGGTGTTTCTAAAAGTATATGATCAATAAATGGTACTTCCTCTAAAGCTTCATATCCATTTGGTCTTACCCATTCCATTTCATGAATCATTATGCAGGCATTTCCACCAGCTGGTATTTGTCTATAAACTTTTGGCTGATATCCTGCAACATGCTGTTCAATTTTTCTGTACAAACTTAGAATTAATGTAGAAAAGTTAGCATTTGCTTCTGTAAAACTAACTGCTGCAAGGCCTTGTTGAACCTTATATCTATGAACTATTGTATATCTTTCAAGCTTTCTCCAAAATAAATAGAAATCTTCTATAAATACTACAAACTTGTCCCTATCTTCCAATAATTTCGAATATGAGTCACTAATCTCCATAATTTCCTCAACACTCATAACTGTTAAATATTTTATTACTACAGTTAAATCTCTCCTAATGTCTATAAGACTATCTGTATCTAATGTCTTACTTAAATATCTGTATGCTACTGAATTTTTCTTTTTAGCTCTTCTTAGATAAACCTCTAAAATTCGTCTAAATCCATCACTTTCTAGTATAGCCTCAAAGCTATTACAGTACTTTGCTGTAAAGTTTATCATCACTTTGTCATTACTCATAGAAAATTCTTTCTTCATTTCATGGCCCCCCATATGAATTTTTTCATATTTAAATATTGCATTTTTCTTTTCAAATTCCACATATTGAAATAATTATATCATACTTTTTGCAATATTCAACCTTTGCATTTTTCATTTTAAAGTTTTTTTCATCTAGAAATCATTCGAGTTCATAAGAAATTTCTTAAATTAAAATTCAACAAAGTTAATTCCTCCACCCCTATCTGACTATGCTATAAAAAAGCTCAAAAAGCTCATTATATGAATATTATATCGTCTTTTTACAATTATGTTCGTGTTTTATTTTAACTTTTTATTTTTCTTTTGCTTGCATTTAGAATAATTTTGTTTCCATTACATTTCCTTAAATGGTAGAATTATATTAAAACTATATAATCAAGGAGACAACTTTTTTATGAACAAAAATAAGTATAATATTAAAAAATATTTATTAACTTTTCTTGCAATTCTATTATTTTCATTTTCCATAGTAAGTTGTGGCCTTACAAAATCCAATTCAAATAAAGCTAATAACGCTGATACAAACAAAATACTTGTTCATTATATAGATGTAGGCCAAGGTGATTGCATTCTCGTTCAAGTGAATAACAAAAATCTTTTAATAGATTCTGGACCTAAATCTGATAGAAGAAAACTTTTTAACTATTTATCAGGGCTAAATTTAAATAAATTAGATTATGTAATTGCAACTCATCCACATGAAGATCATATTGGTAATATGGATGATATAATAAAAACTTATAGTATAGGAACTTTCTATGCTCCAAAAGTTGAATCCACTACAAAAAGCTTTGAGGACATGGCAGATGCTTTAAAAGATAAAAATTTAAAGGTACATGTATTGAAAAATAATAGTAATTCTATTGACTTAGGTGAAAATACTAAAGTAAATGTCTTCTCTCCTAATAAGGATTTTTATGATAATTTAAACAACTACTCTCCTGTAATAAAAATTCAATATGGTAACACTTCTTTTTTATTTACTGGTGACGCCGAAAAGGAAGTAGAAAAAGAAATTCTTAATAATAATGAAGATATCAGTGCAGATGTGCTTAAAGTGGGACATCACGGATCCTCAACTTCTACTAGTAAAGACTTTCTAAAAAAAGTTAATCCTTCAATAGCAGTTATATCTGTAGGTAAAGGCAATATATACAATCATCCTGATGCTATTACTACAAAATTATTGGATGAGAGCAATATAAAAACTTATAGAACAGATAAAGATGGAACCATCGTCATTTGCTCAGACGGCTCTAACATATCAAAAAAATAGATCAACACAGAAAGGGATGCTTTATTATATTAAAAGCATCCTAGCTGTTATTAAAGCATTAAAATAGACCCCAAAAACTTGGAGTCATTTAAAAATCAGAAATAAAATTTAATTATTTCTAAATTATTTATTTCTATCTTATTTATTTTGCAGTCATTAATTAGAATTATTACTCAATGAATTTTCTTGAATATCATCCGCTTCTTCTAGATTTTCTAAATCTTCAACTTCATCTTCAGCGATAGCTTCTTCGATGATATCTTCATAAATATATTTTTTCCAGTTTACATATATATAATATAAATTTATGACATCCTGCTCATTATACAGAAGAATTTTTTCAATTTTCTCTTCTGGCATTCTTTTGAAATAGCTTTTATCTTTCATAACTTTGTGAAAAGTTTTAGCTAAATTAGATCCGCTGATTACCTCTCCCTCTCTTACAATATCAAAAACTTTTTCTAACTTTTTAAGCCCAATAGACAATTTTTTATTCTTTTCATATTCTTTTTGAATATCAATCGAATCAAATTCTTCACTAAAATTATAATATATATTATTTTCTTTGAAAAGATAATTAATAACTGAAAAATCATTATTCCCTGAAAAAGTGATAATGGCCTTTTTTCCTTTTTGTTTCATCTTTATAAAATATTCTTTAGCGAGATACAATATATGTGTCGCCTCATCTCTATCTTCAATCATATATTGGGTTACTAGAATATTATTATTTTTCTTATCATACTCACACGCCCCAAATACTCCAATACACTTAGGCTTCTTATATACATAATGCTCTAAATCAAAGAAGATAATTTCTTCTGGTGTATATTCTTTATCTAGAGACTTCATCATAAATTCTTCACTATATTCTTCAACCTTCACCTTATTTTCACGAATAATCACAGTATCACTCTTTTCTATAAGAATTGTATATCCTCAATGTCCAAATTGTATATTACATCCTTTCTTTCAACAACAACATTCACTCTTTTTATTAATTCTCGATCTTTCAATACTTTTTGCAAAAGTTCTTTAGTTGGATTCATACAATAAGGATGTTTTACATTTTTAAACATAGTATAATCGCCTGCTGTATCTCCATATGCATAACTATCGTTTAAATCTATATCATACTTTTTAACAAATTCATTTATCGCCTTCGATTTACTTTTACTATCCCACATTGGTGTAACTTGCCCTGTATATACATTTTTATCATCTATAATATATTTTGCACCTATATAATCTGTAAAGCCATATTTCTTGGCCATCTCTCCAACAAGTTCTGAAGGCGATCCAGATATTATAATTAGAGTATGGTTATTAGCTTGATGCCACTTTATTCTGTCCCTCGTAAAAGTATATACTCTATCGCCCTTTTGTTCTACAACTTTCTTAGCTATATATTCCATTTGATACTTCTGTAATCCTTTAATTGACTCAATATATATATCAATCATTTTCAACAGATATTGATCATAATCACCTTGCCTCTTATCCCACTTCATAAAGTAAGGCCTTAAATCATTATACCATCTTTCTGAACCTATAATTTCATATTTAACCATCTTTTTAAATACTTCTGTTATTAGTCCTTCTCTGTATAAAGTTCCATCTAAATCAAAAAACGCACCTATATTTGCCATTAACTCACATCCTTTTATACTTATTTATTATACTTTATTTTTTCATTTCAGAAAAGCTTATAAAATCTATCTGATTAATTTAAATATATATGTTGCAATTCACAATGCACATTTCACGATTCACAATCACGACGGAAATTCTTGCAATATTTTTTGAATTATGATAAAGAATTATTTTTGAAATATATCATATAAATTGTATAAGTAAAAACACTACCAAATATATTTATTATTGATAGTGTCGTTAAAATTTATCCATGACTATTCTATAAAAGTTAGAATTTCATCTATATTCTTTCTCACTTTTTTTCTTATATTATCATTTTCTGGATATCCAACAGCCACTACTAATCTAATTCGCTTTAATTTATTTATATTTAAAAGTTTCTTTAGTTCTTTTTCATTAAACCAACCTAAAATACAAGTACCTAAATTTTGTTCTGTTGCCGCTAAACATATATGCTCAGTTGCAATCCCAATATCAACAGATCTATAATCCTGCTGTTTAATTAATGCTCCAGCTCGTGAAGTTAAATTTCCACTTTCCTCCACCACTATTATAAAAGCTGGACATTCTGTAGTAAATTTATTCATAACTGCATCCTGTAAGCATTCTGAAACCTTAGGCACTAGCTCTTTATTATTAACTACTACAAAATGCCATGGTTGGCTATTACATGCTGATGGAGCTAATCTGGCAGCATCAATACATTTTACTAACTTTTCTTTTTCAACAGGTTTATTTAAATACTTTCTACAACTTTGACGTTCATTTAATAAATCAATAAATTCCTTCATAAAACTTCTCCTAAATTCTTTATAATCTTTTATAAATCAATTTCTCCAAGACTTTCTTTCTTAACTAATCCTGGATTCTTTTTTCTAAACTCCTCTACTGTTTTCTCATAATATATTTTTATGGTTGCCATTGTAGGTGATCCTAGAAGCATTCCAAAAGGTCCCCAAAAGCCACCGCCTATTGCAACTCCTAATATTATCCCTAATGGACTGACTCCAACCTTTTTTCCTATAAGCTTAGGATCAAGGTACCAAGCATCAAAAAGATGAATACAAAGTAAAAGTATAAACACCATAAAAGTCTTCATAGGTGAAACAAATATTGCAACTCCTGCACCGACTGCTTCACCAATGAGTGGTCCAAAATAAGGAATCATATTAGTAATCCCTTCTATCAGGGCTATTAGTGGTGCATAGGGTTCCCCAACAATTAATAGACCTATAAGTGATATAAAACCTATTATTGCTGAATCAATTGCTTTTATCCCTATATAAACTCCTATCATTTTATTATAGGTTCTAATAAATGTAACTAACTTATTCCCCTTTTCTTCATTAAAAATCATATATATTATGGTTCTAGCACGTTTTAACAACTTTTCTTTATCCATTAAAACATAAATTGAAATTAAAAAGCCAAAAATCACACTAACTAAATTTGATGTAAATGATAATAAGTACATAATAAAATTTTGTAGTAGCCCTATGGTTACACTTCCTATCTGGCTTGACATTTCCTGTAGCTTATTTAAAAGTCCTGCTTGTACAATCAGTGTCTTTATTCTTTCATTTTGAAGAAGAGTATTGATCCACTTTTGTATAATTTCCACATAGGCCGGCATTTCTTTAGTTATATTTACTATACTGTCTACTATACTTGGTATCGTAAAAAATAATATTATAATAATTAAAGCTATAATTATAAAATATGTAATCAATATCGATATTGCTCTTTTAGTTTTGAAATTACTTTCAAAAAAACTTACTACTGGATTTAATATATAAGCACAAATAATAGCATATATAAAAGGCAACATAATAGATAAAACTTTTCTGCCTATATCAAAGAAAAAATTATAATTATCTATAAGTTTGTATCCAATTACACCTATTAAAGCAAATATTAAGATATCCCTATATTTAATATTTCTATTTATAAACAATTCATTCCACACCCTCTCCATGCTTTTTTCAATTATACCATATATCACTTTTTTAAGGCATATAAAAGAAATTAATGAGTCAAAAAATAGAGGGTTGCTACATAAGACACCCCTCTATTTCAAAAAATTATAATAAATTTAATATTAAATAACTACATTTTTTCTACTACATCTATTCCAAGTAACTCTAATCCATTTTTTATTACTTGTAAACTTGCTTTAACTAAGTTTAATCTTGTAGCTTTTAAATCCTCATCTTCTAAGTTCAATACTGAATGCGCATTATAGAATTTATTAAATCCTTTTGCAACTTCAATTACGTATCTTGTTAATATTGAAGGTTCTAACTTATCTAAGGCTAAAGTTATTACGCTATTAAAGTTAGCTATACTCTTAACTAACTCAAATTCTTCTTTTGAAGATAATTTACTATAGTCAACAGTTCCAGTACATTCTTTACCTCTGTTTAATATACTATTTCCTCTTGCATATGAATATTGAACATATGGGCCAGTTTCTCCATCAAATGATAATATTTCCTTCCAATCAAAAACAATATCTTTTTCTCTTGAGTTTTTAAGATAAGTAAAGATTACCGCTCCGACACCAATTTTCTTTGCAACTTCCTCTTTATTTTCAAGTTCTGGATTTTTTTCATTTATAACTTCCATTGTCTTCTCTACAGCTTCACGAAGTAAATCATCAAGTAAAACAATCGATCCATTTCTAGTTGAAAGTTTTCTATCTGCAAATTTAACTAACCCAAAGCCTACATGAACACAGTCTTTAGACCATTCATGTCCTGCAAGTTCTAACACTTTAAATACTTGTTTGAAGTGAAGTGCTTGAGGAGTTCCAACTACATAAACACATTTATGAAAATCATAAGTTTTCTTTCTATACATAGCAGCTGCTAAGTCTCTTGTAGCATATATCGATGCCCCATCACCTTTAAGTACTATACAAGGTGGCATATTATATTCTTCAAGCATTACAACTTGAGCCCCATTACTTTCTACAAGAAGTCCTTTTTCTTTCAATTCATCAACAACAACATCCATCTTATCATTATAAAATGCTTCTCCAGCTAATGAATCAAATTTAACTCCTAAAATGTTATAAACTCTTTCAAATTCTTTTAAGCTCAACTCTCTAAATCTAGTCCAAAGTGCTGTTGCTTTTTCATCACCAGTCTCTAGTGCCTTAAAGTTTGCTCTTGCTTCATCTTCTAATGAAGGATCTTTTTCAGCCTCTTCGTGGAATTTAACATATATTCTAAGTAATTCATCAATTGGAGCCTTTTCTAATGCCTCTTCGTCTACCCATCTATCATACGCACTTATAAGCTTACCAAATTGAGTTCCCCAATCTCCCAAGTGATTCAATCCTACAGTATTATATCCTTCCTTCTTAAACATCTTATATAAAGAATTACCTATAGCTGTAGTGAATAAGTGACCAACATGAAAAGGTTTTGCTATATTAGGCGAAGAATATTCAACGCAAACTGTTTTCCCTTCCCCTATATTTGATGCTCCATAATTTTCTCCATCTGCTAAAACCTTTTTGATCGTATTTTCTGCAAATACTCCTTTATCAACGAAGAAGTTAACATATGGCCCTAAATTCTCAATTCTTTCAAATCCATCAGTTGACATAGAATTCTTCAATTCTTCTGCTATCATATTTGGAGCTTTTCTCATAACCTTTGACAATTGGAAACATGGAAATGCATAATCTCCCATTTCTGGCTTTGGCGGTATTTCAATCAATTTTTCAATAGCTTCAATTTCTAATTCCACATGTTTTTTTATTAGTTCTGCAACTTTACTTTTATAATCCATAATATCCTCCTTATATTTAGACAAACTCTTCATAAATTAAATAGCTTTATAATTTGTAAGAATGTATTTCTTTATTCTTCCTCAAAATTTAATTTTCTTAGTCAGTATTTCTCATAATAAATGCACAAATTTAACTTCGATATAGATTCCTAAAGAACAAAAAAAATCCGCCTCTTAAATAAAAAGAGACGAATTATCCGCGGTACCACTCTTATTGTATTTTATATAAATAAAATACCTCTCAACTTTTAACGCAATTTAACTTGCGACCAGCCCTACTAAAGGTTTAAAAATAATAATTAATATATCATACCAGCTATATTAGATTATTATCTTTTTAACTACTTATTTCAGGTGATTTCTCCAAGGCTCTTTTCACTTAATCTATCCATAGGGCTTACACCATCTCCCTATTCGCTAAAGGAATTAATTAAACTACTTTCCTCTTCTTAGAATTTTTCAATATTAATGATAATAAATTATACAAATTATCTTAAATTTTGTCAACTTTATTTTTAAAATAGGAAACGTGTTATTAAATTAGTAATTCCTAAAAGCATATTACGTATAACGCCGGCTGGTATAGAAATTATTCTTCCTCCAACAAAGATTAACGCTAACATAATGAACATTTGATATTGATAAAATTTTTCTTCAAATCTATAGAACGTATTTGGACTTAAATCTCTTAAAAGACTAAAGCCATCTAGTCCTGGTATTGGTATTAAATTAAATAATCCTATATTTACATTAATAACAAGCGTCATATATATCATTCGCTCTAAAACACCAGCTAATGCATCTGGTAAAAATCTATATGCAAAACTATAATAAAGTCCCAAAACTATTGAAGTTGCTATGGCAACTAAAAAATTTGCAATTGGTCCAGCTAAACTTACTTTCAAGTCATCTTTATAATAGTTTTTATATGCCGATGGATTAGTTTGTACTGGCTTTGCCCATCCAAAGCTAAAGATAAGTACAGCCACAAATCCTATAGGATCAATATGCGCAATTGGATTTAAAGTCAATCTTCCTTGAAACCTTGGTGTCTTATCTCCCATTCTATCTGCTATTAATGCATGTGCATATTCATGAAATGTAAAAGCGATAAGCATCCCTGGAATCATTAAAATCATATTAAGTACTGAATTCATGTTTTCCTCCTTTTTCGATATGTATGTTTTATATTATATCATACTTAGAACAAATCCTATTAAAAGAACATATATATTTCAACTAAATAATATTACTCTGTTCTTATAGACTTATTCATTTTTGCCACCTAATAATTTAAGATAAATTTTTATAAATCAAACTTTTTAGGTATATATATTCTTTATCTTCCTTACGCTATTATAGTGTCTTAAATGTTTATATAAAATGTATATATTGATTACTATTTATTCCCAACATTATATCATAAAAGATTACTATCAACAATGTAAATGCACTCATTAGTTTATATCAGAACATTGTTCTATATGTTGTACTAATAAACCTACATTTAAAATTTTAGTAAAACAAATGCTCAATTAAGACAAAAGGTAGAAACTCAGTTACAACATATACATTATAAGATCTAATTTAATAAAGAGTGTTTAATTTCAATTTAATTAAACACTCTTTATTTACAATCTTTATTTACTATTATTTAAACTTTTATAAACTAATTTTCCGCTATTATCTTCAGTCGCTATGAAATCTTCTTTAATCTGAACAAGTTTTCCTTCATATTCAACTTCTTTTCCTGTACTTAAATTCTTAACACTACCTTTAAGATTATCATTGACTAGTATTTCACTTTTATTACTAAAATACAAGTCATTAGCACTTACAACCGAATCAAGTGTTGCCTTTTTCCAATTTGCTGTATCTTCATCAACTTTTCCATAAGTGATACTGGTAATTTTATCACCGTTAAGCTCACCAATATAAATCACATCATTTCTGTCGATTCCAAGAAGCGTCAGATTTTTATTACCACTAAATGTTAATTGCTTATTAGGACTCGTAACAAAAAATTTACTATTCAACTTATCTTCATATATTAATCTATCGTTGTGGGGAACTACTTGCATATTTCCTAAGACATTAGTCTTAAGTTGCACTTTACTCATATCATTATTTATATCAATTCTATAAACTATACTCTTTAATCCACCTTTATAAATATCTACATAATACACATTTGTAAATATAGATGCACTTATCTTACTAACTTCCATATCATCTTCAGCTGAGCATATTTCTTTAACTAAAGACTCTGTTGAATTCTTTACATTATAAGTTATAATTTGAACTTTAGATTCGCCCTCTTTTTTGGCTTTCTCTGCTATTACTAATATGTCTCTTTCTTGAAGCCAATCACAATACATAATAGTTCCTTTGCTTTCTGTTGTGACCTTATTACTCGTACCTGTAGCAGTGTCCTCCAAATATAACTCTTCATCTAATTTATATATTAAATACTTACCATCATATGATATGCTAACATCCTTAGCTTTACTTGGAATACTAGCCTTAATATCTTTTGTAATATCTTTCTTCTGAACTTCTATTTTATTACTTTTAAATTCTGACGTATGCTTAAAAATAAAATTTTCTAAAATATATAAGCCAGAAATTTGTAATAGTATAGATAACAATGCCCATGCAGTTATCTTCTTAAACATCTTCATAATTCTACCTCACCTTCTGTTTATTTAACAATAACTGCTGTTGGAATAGTTCTTTCTCCCATACTATTTGATGGTTTATTTCTAACTTCTCCATAGTAATACAATGTTGTCGATTTTCCACCATCCAAGTTCATTGCATTCCATGCACCTAGCTGATGCATAATCTCTTGTAATTCCTTTAATGTTGCTCCTATGCTTCCAATTTCTCTACCATCTATAACTAGGAGAATTATTGAGCCATCCTTCATTTGTCCTATAGCAGTTTTAGGGGCTGTCCCAAATCCTCCATCACCGTTTATCTTTACCATATTTCCATTAATTATTAATGCCGGACCAAAACTTAAAGCTTCCTGAATTCCAAGCTCTTTAAGTTTGTCTACTGTATAATCACCTACAACCATCACTCCATTTTTATCTATCCCAAAAGTTGTTGTTGGGTTATCTCCTACATCATTAACTTTCACTTCACCACCAGTCATTACAATTCCTGATGCCAATCCACCATTTCCTGTCCACTGAGCAGCAGAGGATTGATCCGTAAATGCTCCACCATTAATGGCAGCTATAGCATCATTGTTTTCAGCAATTGTTGATGTAGTCTCACCTTCAACTCCCAATTTAGAACTTACTCCAATTTTAACTCTTGTTGGGTCCTTTACCACTAAATAATAACCAGTATACTTAGAATTTTCTATATCATGAAGTTCTATAGTATCATCTTTAACCTTTGGAACTTTAATATCAGATATATTAGTAGTTTCACTAGTTTCTTCAGTTGAGTTTTCTCCCATAATTTCAGCTATTTTTTTATCTGATAAGAACCATGTAGCCAGATATTGATGACTCATTGAAGTCATTGCTGCTCCAACATATTGGCTTTTCGCATTATCAAATGGTCCATATAAAAGTAAAAATGGGAATGTACATCCAGTAAAAAATAATTCAAATGCAAAAAATATAGCTAATGTCTTAAATGAAATCTTATTTACTCTTTTCTTGCTTTTTTTTACCTTAGATTTCTTATTTATATTCTTATTTTTTCTATTTATATCCATTTTATTATCCTCTCTAAAAATGCATTTTAGTTGCATTTATAAAAATTACACCAGACCTAATTATATAATATTTTCAATTAGATTACAATAATTTCATTTTTCCAGCATTTTATTCTATTTGGTACTTGGATTTTGCTTTTAAATACTCACATTATGTTATAATTAGTCTTAGGAGGTATATATAAATGGAAGATAAAATTTTAAATGAATTAAAAAAATCTCAAGATTATGTTTCTGGCGAATACCTAAGTTCTACTTTAAATGTTTCACGAACTGCTATATGGAAACATATAAAAAACTTAAAATTAAAAGGCTATATAATAGAAGGAATTTCTAATAAGGGATACAAATTACTTAATTCTCCTGATTTATTAAATAAAAATGAAATTCTACCTTTATTAAAAACATCTGCTATTGGAAAAAGCATAGTTTACTTTGATGAAATAGATTCTACAAATATTAAAGCAAAAGAGCTTGCACAGAAAGAAATCGAACACGGTACTATAGTAATTGCAGAAAAGCAAACTTTAGGAAGTGGTCGCTTCAATAGGAAATGGGTTTCTCCAAATGGCGGTCTTTGGTTTTCATTAATATTAAGACCTAAACTTCCTCCAACGGAAGCTCCTAAAATAACTCAAATTGCTGCTGCTTCTGTATATAAGACACTAAGTAATTTAGGTATTAATTCAACCATTAAATGGCCTAATGATATACTTTTGAATGACAAAAAGTTTTGTGGAATCCTAGCTGAAATGAAATGTGACATGGATAGTGTTCATTATTTAGTTTTGGGCGTAGGGATGAATATTAATATAGATGAAAGTGACTTTGATGATAGTATAAAAGCAATTGCCACTTCACTAAAAATTGAATATGATAAAGATTTCAAAAGAAGTGAGATACTTTCAGCCTTCTTAAATAATTTCGAAGTATTATACAATAACTTCATAAATAAATTAGATCTTTCCGAGACAATTTCAATCTGCCGAGATCATTCCAACATTTTAGGTCGAAAGGCAAAATTAATCACATATAATAATGAAGAAATTGTTACCTGTGTTTCTGTTTCTGATAACGGCGACCTTATGGTCATAGATGGCAGCGGAAATGAAAAAGCTGTAATTACTGGAGAGATTAGTTTTAATGGAATGAACTAAAAAACAGTATTGCGAAACACTCAAAATGATGAGATAAGCAATCGAAAGAGAATACATATATGTTCCACATGACTAGAAAAATTTCGTTGGATATATCTAAATAGAAAGTTGCACCATTTCTTCATGCTCCTGCGACAAGCGCAGGACAAGCAAAAATAGAACAACTTCCCATTAAGATATAAGCAACTTATTTTTCAATGCCTGCTTCACATATATGTATTCTCTTTCTTTGTTTTGCTATCATTTTGAGTATTTCAAATATTATAAATTTATGATGATAGTTATAAGAAAAAGTCACAGACGAATGTGTAGTGGTATCTTTTACCAGCTGCTTTTTCAAATATATGTGAGAAAAACTTAGGAATCAATATAGACTCTAAAATATTTAAGTCAATTATTAGATGGGATATTGCTAAATGCAGAAATATAAAAATACTTGCATAAATATGAATTTGATTTAGGTTTACTACTAAATAAAGAAAGAGAATATCTGCTTTTGTGGAGTGTTCATTAGAAGATCTTGCTGGCTGTGATTCTTAGATTAGAAGTTGTTCCAAATATGCTAGTTCAAAACTTGCTTTTGAGGCTAGCATTTTGGGCACAACTTCTACTTAGAATCACCCGGTAAAATCTTCAGAGAACCAGAACAAACGCATATATTCCCTTTCGAGAGTTCAGCAGTAAACTTAGAACCTACTCTACTGCAAGTATTTTTATATTTCGCTTAATACACAATACATTTAGTTAATTCTAGTTATTTATTCACAACTTTTTCAATATGTCCTTTTAGAACAGTTGCTGATTCTTTTAACTTTTTCAATTCTTCATCATTTAGAACAGGGTTTACAATTCTTACAACACCCTTACTATTTAAAATTGTTGGGACTGCTAAGTAAACATCTTCTATTCCATACTCTCCCTGCATCAAACACGATACAGTTAAAATAGTATTTTCATCTCTTAATATAGCTTCTACTATTGTATTTACTGCTAATGCTACAGCAAAATAAGTCGCATTTTT
Organism: Clostridium sp. YIM B02569; assembly: GCF_022320765.1. Taxonomy (NCBI): domain Bacteria; kingdom Bacillati; phylum Bacillota; class Clostridia; order Eubacteriales; family Clostridiaceae; genus Clostridium; species Clostridium sp. YIM B02569. Next base: position 92,303 of record NZ_JAKJJX010000009.1, read on the forward strand.
CCTACTTATTATTTCATAAGCTGCATTTTTAACATCGCTTTCTATTACTGATTTTACATCATCATCCCACTCTAAATTGAACTTTTTAGCATATTCTTCAAAAGTTTCTCCAGCTATGCTTGCAGTACTCCAGCTAACAACTTCGCTATCACCATGTTCTCCCAAAACATACGCATGGATATTATTATTATTTACATTAAAGTATTTACCAATAACGTATTTTAATCTTGACGTATCTAATACAGTTCCTGATGCTATTACTCTTTCCCTAGGGAATCCAGATAACTTATAAGTTATATATGCAAGCACATCACATGGATTTGATACTACTAACAAAATAGCATTTGGGCTTGCTGCTGCTATTTGTGGAACAAAGCTCTTAAATATATTGTAATTTTTTTCAATAAGATCTAGTCTAGTTTCCCCTTCTTTTTGAGCTGCACCAGCTGTAATTATAACTATATCTGAATCTCTAGTTTCTTCAATACTTCCTGCATAAATGCTAACAGGCTTTACAAAAGAAGTACCATGAACTAAATCCATAACTTCTCCCATTGCTTTATCCATATTTATATCAAATAAACATATTTCTGTAGCTACTCCACTATTCATTAATGCATATGCTGTTGTTGCACCTACAAAACCTGCACCAATCACAGATATTTTACGTTTTCTTTCTACCATTATATATTCCTCCTAATTAATACAATATTAATTCTATTCTTTCCAGATAACAAATTTATTATTTGCTCATAAAAAGTTTCATCTTAAATTATTATCCAACAATTTTATTAATTAATAATCATTCTTATCTGATTATACCTTATTTGAATTTTTTCGTAAATACTATATAATTAAATTTAGCAACTTAATAATGAATTTATTAGTAAGCATATAGACGTAATTATTTTTAAATGTTTTACGCAGAAGATGGAGGTACACTTTAATGAAATTATTATTTTTTGATACAGAAACCACTAGTATAAAACCCGGCAGCATATGTCAGTTAAGTTACATAACTGTTGATGCTAGTACAAAACCTCAGATAACTACTGGTAAAAACTTCTTTTTTACAGTCGATGAGATGGATCCTTCTGCCCAAGAAATTCATGGTTTTTCTTTAGAGAAGCTTTATGAATTATCTGATGGACAATATTTTGAGGATTTAGTACCTGAATTTCTTGATGATTTTATGACTGCTGATTTTCTAATTGGTCATAATGTTAATTTTGATGTTAGATTTTTAAAACATGAACTATTATCTTTAGGAGAGGATTTTTATCCAAAAAATGTTTTCTGTACTATGGCTTACTATAGAGATATATGTAAGATTCCAAAAGCCAATGGAGAAATCAAAAATCCAAAATTATCTGAAGTGATAGATTGGTTAAACATATCAAGCGAGCAAATTGTTGAGACATCTGAAAAATTATTTGAAGGTAGTGGAAATTATCATGATGCCAGATTTGATACAGCTGCAACATATTTAACTGTTATCGAAGGATTAAAGAAAGGCCACTTTCCAAAAGGGTATTTTTCAAATCTTCTAGCTAGCAACTCAAACGGTTTAAAATAAAATATAATTTTTATTAATTAACACCTCAATAAAAATATCATATAATATACTATAACTTGTTGTTTTTACTCTATATATTCTTTATGGTATCTAGAATTTTAGATTTAGACAGTTTTAAAATTTATTCTTGTCTTGTTTAATTTATAAATGAGGTGATAAAATGAAAAAATATGTTTGTGAAGTATGCGGATATATTTATGATCCAGAACTTGGAGATCCTGATGGTGGAATTGCTCCACATGTAGATTTTAATGATTTGCCTGATTATTGGGTATGTCCCATTTGCGCTTTTAACAAAGATAATTTTTCTGTACTAGAATAACACATTATAAAAATTATATTTAACTCATCTCGTAAAAATTAGTATACTTAAAGACAATTTAAATTAATATTTTCATATGAAACCAAAAAGACTATATGGACTGGAATATTATGTCCTATAGTCTTTTTATATTTGTAATTAATTTATTAGCCTCAATCCATTTATGTTTTCTTAAAATTTTTGTGCATTTAAATTCATCAAAACTTTACTATAAACACAATAATTTTATTTTACTAAATACTTTCATGGAATGTTCTGCTTATAACTTCTAATTGCTGTTCTTTTGATAATCTACTGAAGTTAACAGCATACCCTGAAACTCTGATTGTAAGTGTTGGGTATTTATCGGGATTTTCCATAGCATCTATCAATGTTTGTCTATTAAGAACATTAACATTTAAGTGATGAGCTCCTTGAGTGAAATATCCATCTAATATTGCAACTAGGTTATTAATCTTTTGATCTTCATTTTTTCCAAGTGCATCTGGAACGATTGAGAATGTATTCGATACACCGTCTTGGCAAATTTCATTATATGGTATTTTAGCTACTGAGTTAAGTGATGCTAATGCTCCATTAATATCTCTTCCATGCATTGGATTTGCTCCTGGTGCTAAAGGTTCACCTTTCTTTCTTCCATCCGGAGTTGTCCCTGTCTTCTTACCATACATTACATTTGATGTGATTGTTAGCGCTGATAATGTATGTTTTGCATCTCTGTATAGTGGATGTTTCTTAAGCTCTCCAGAGAATTTAGTTACTAATTCTACGCCTAAATCATCTGCTCTATCATCATCATTTCCGTATTTAGGGAAATCTCCTTCAACTTCAAAATCTACAGTTATACCTTCTTCATTTCTAATTGGTTTAACTTTTGCATATTTTATAGCTGATAATGAATCTATTGCTACTGATAGACCTGCAATACCAAATGCCATTAATCTTTCTACTGCTGTATCATGAAGAGCCATTTGACTTGCTTCATAAGCGTATTTATCATGCATAAAGTGGATTATGTTCATTGTATCTACATAAACTTTTGCTACATACTCTAATACTTTGAAGTAATTTGCTTTTACTTTATCAAAATTAAGAATTTCTTCGTCTGTAAGTTTTTCAATTCCTGGCACTACCTTAATACCTTTTAATTCATCTACTCCACCATTTATGGCATATAAAAGTGATTTAGCTATATTTGCTCTAGCTCCAAAGAATTGCATTTGTTTACCAACCTTCATAGCTGATACGCAGCAAGCTATTGCATAATCGTCTCCATATATTGGTCTCATAACTTCATCATTTTCATATTGAATAGAGTCTGTTTTTATTGAGATTTCTGCACAATATTTCTTAAAGCTTTCAGGTAGTTTATCTGACCATAAAACTGTTAAATTTGGCTCTGCTGATGTTCCAAGATTAATTAAAGTATGAAGATATCTAAATGAATTCTTAGTTACAAGTGGCTTACCATTAATGCCCACACCACCAATTGATTCAGTTACCCAAGTTGGATCCCCTCCGAATAACTCATTGTATTCTGGAGTTCTTAAGTGTCTTACCAATCTTAACTTTATAATTAATTGATCAACTATTTCTTGAGCTTCCTTTTCTGTAATTAACCCTGCTTCTAAATCTCTTTCAATGTATATATCTAAGAAAGTTGAAGTTCTTCCAAAGGATGTTGCAGCTCCATTGTTTTCCTTAATTCCTGCTAAGTATCCAAAGTATAAATGTTGTGCTGCTTCTTTTGCATTTGATGCTGGCTTAGATATATCAATTCCATATTTCTCTGCCATTGATTTTACTTCACCTAAAGCTCTAATCTGCATTGAAACTTCTTCTCTTTTTCTTACTAATTCATCAAGCATATCACCGTTTAGATTATCAAGATCCTTTTTCTTTTCTTCTATTAAGTAATCTATACCATAAAGAGCTACTCTTCTATAATCACCTATTATTCTTCCTCTACCGTATGCATCTGGTAGGCCTGTTAATAATCCAGCACTTCTCGCTGCTCTTATTTCTTTTGTATACGCATCAAATACACCTTCGTTGTGAGTCTTTCTGTATTTTGAAAAATGCTTATTAATTTCTGGATCAAGTTCATATCCATATTCCTTTAATGAACTTTGAACCATTCTCATTCCACCAAATGGATTTACTATTCTCTTAAGTGGTGCATCTGTTTGAAGCCCAACTATAACTTCGTTATCTCTATCTATATACCCAGGATCATAATTATCTATCCCTGATACTCTATCTGTAGCAACATCAATTATTCCCTTTTTTACTTCCTCAACTATTAAGGCATAAGCTTTGTCCCAGACTTTGCTTGTCCTTTCTGTTTTCTCTTCTAAGAAACTTCCATCACCCTCGTATAATTTATAATTTTTTTGTATAAAGTTTCTTACATCAATACCCTCTTGCCATGTTCCGTTTTTGAATCCTTCCCATTGTTTAAACATAATTTTTCCTCCCTAAAATAATTTAATTATATAATTTTTTCCATATAAAAAAGCCGACGCAATCCAGGCTTTTTTTGCCCAGACGGTCGGCTTTTTGTGGCATATAAGATAATATGCCTAGTCATACTTCATGTGGTAACTCCACTTCCGTCAGTCATATGACTAATATCTAATATAAGAATAATACCAAACCATTTAGTTTGTCAACAAGAATAATTTTACACTTATTAGTATTAGGCATAATGAAGAAATAACGAGCCCATCTGTAAAACATATTTTCCATTATGCTTCATCAGCAGATTTCACTAATAGGCTCGCTATAAGCCCAATCTGCTTCTTTGCCTACTAAAAAATAATCATAGCATTTTGGACTCGTTATTTTATTTCATATGCCTTAAGTTAATCTTAATGCTAAATTTAAAATCCCCATTGAACCCATCTTATTTGCCATAAGAATAATCTCCAAATATCTCTTTCTGGTATTTTTTAATTAATTCTTTATCCATAGCTTTTACATTTTCAAGAGGATATTTAATCCCTAGTCCTTCATACTTATTTGTCCCTAATAAATGATATGGAAGTAATTCTACTTTCTCAACATTAGGTATCTCGTCAATGTATTTTTTAAGTTCCTTTAAATGTTCTACATCATCTGTTAATCCTGGAACCACAACATGCCTTATCCACATCTTTGTATTATTTCTCTTCATCGCTTCTAAGAATTTCAAGGATTCATCTATATTCATTAAAGTTATATTTTTGTATCCTTCTGGTGTAAAATGTTTTATATCAAATAAAACTAAATCTGTATATTTTAATATTTCATCATAATCACCAAATCCATAACCTGCTGTATCAATACAAGTATTAATTCCTTTACTTTTGCATAGTTTAAGAGTTTCTAGTAGAAATTCTGGCTGCCTTAAAGGCTCTCCACCTGAGAATGTGACTCCTCCTCCACTACTTGCAAAATAAGTTTTAAATCTTTCAATCTTATTAACTAGCTGTTCTGGAGTATATTCCTCTCCACCATTAGTAGCCCAAGTATCAGGATTATGACAATACTTACATCTTAACGCACAACCTTGTAAAAATACTACTACTCTAATTCCTGGTCCGTCTACAAGACCCATGCTCTCTATTGAATGAACATTACCTTTTACCATTTGTTACACCCCCTATACTTTATTATACTTCAAATTAATATACATAAGTTCTAAATAATATAATTCATCCTCTATAAAATTATTTGGGGACATTATCTAGTATTTTAAGAGAACGCTTATTGAATTAACACTTTTAGAATATATATTAATTTATTATTCCCTTAAATAAGCTATTAATATTTAAGCGAATTGTATATGGTACACTATATCATTACTTAATATTATCTAACTCTATTGTTTCTTCATCATAAGGCAAAAGAAGGGAAAGTTCACCTTCCCCTTCTTCCAAAAATTTATTTATTTTATAGTAATCCTTAACTAATATACATTACTGTACTTCTCATTAGATGCTCTCATGGAATGTTCTGCTTATAACTTCTAATTGTTGTTCTTTTGATAATCTACTGAAGTTAACAGCATACCCTGAAACTCTGATTGTAAGTGTTGGGTATTTATCAGGATTTTCCATAGCATCTATCAATGTTTGTCTATTAAGAACATTAACATTTAAGTGATGAGCCCCTTGAGTGAAATATCCATCTAATATTGCAACTAGGTTAGTTATCTTTTGACTCTCATCTTTTCCAAGTGCATCTGGAACGATTGAGAATGTATTAGATACACCATCTTGGCAAATTTCATTATATGGTATTTTAGCTACTGAGTTAAGTGATGCTAATGCTCCATTAATATCTCTTCCATGCATTGGGTTTGCTCCTGGAGCAAGTGGTTCACCTTTCTTTCTTCCATCTGGAGTTGTCCCTGTTTTCTTACCATACATTACATTTGATGTGATTGTTAGCGCTGATAATGTATGTTTTGCATCTCTGTATAGTGGATGTTTCTTAAGCTCATTTGAGAATTTAGTTACTAATTCTACGCCTAAATCATCTGCTCTATCATCATCATTTCCGTATTTAGGGAAATCTCCTTCAACTTCAAAATCAACAGTTATACCATCTTCATTTCTAATTGGTTTAACTTTTGCATATTTTATAGCTGACAATGAATCTATCGCTACTGAAAGTCCTGCAATACCAAATGCCATTAATCTTTCTACCGCTGTATCATGTAGTGCCATTTGGCCTGCTTCATAAGCATATTTATCATGCATAAAGTGAATTATGTTCATTGTATCTACATAAACTTTTGCTACATATTCTAATACTTTGAAGTAATTTGACTTTACTTTATTAAAATCAAGAATTTCTTCGTCTGTAAGTTTTTCAATTCCTGGTACTACCTTAATACCTTTTAATTCATCTACTCCACCATTTATAGCATATAAAAGTGATTTAGCTATATTTGCTCTAGCTCCAAAGAATTGCATTTGTTTACCAACCTTCATAGCTGATACGCAGCAAGCTATTGCATAATCATCACCATATATTGGTCTCATAACTTCATCATTTTCATATTGAATTGAATCTGTTTTTATTGATATTTCTGCACAATATTTCTTAAAGCTTTCTGGAAGCTTATCTGACCATAAAACTGTTAAGTTTGGCTCTGCTGATGTTCCAAGATTAATTAAGGTATGAAGATATCTAAATGAATTCTTAGTTACAAGCGGCTTGCCATTAATACCTACACCACCAATTGATTCAGTTACCCAAGTTGGGTCCCCACCAAATAATTCATTATATTCTGGAGTTCTTAAGTGTCTAACTAATCTTAACTTTATAATTAGTTGGTCAACAATTTCTTGAGCTTCTTTTTCTGTAATTAATCCTGCTTCTAAATCTCTTTCAATATAAATATCTAAGAAGGTTGAAGTTCTTCCAAATGATGTTGCAGCTCCATTGTTTTCCTTAATTCCTGCTAAGTATCCAAAGTATAAATGTTGTGCTGCTTCTCTTGCATTTGATGCCGGCTTAGATATATCAATTCCATATTTTGCTGCCATTGATTTTACTTCGCCTAAAGCTCTGATCTGCATTGAAACTTCTTCTCTTTTTCTTACTAACTCATCAAGCATATCACCATTTAGATTATCAAGATCCCTTTTCTTTTCTTCTATTAGGTAATCTATACCATAAAGAGCTACTCTTCTATAATCACCAATTATTCTTCCTCTACCATAAGCATCTGGAAGACCTGTTAATAATCCAGCACTTCGGGCAAGCCTTATTTCTTTTGTATACGCATCAAATACACCTTCGTTGTGAGTCTTTCTGTACTTAGGAAAATATTCTTCGATATTTTTATCTAACTCATATCCATATTCTTTTAAAGAGCTTTGAACCATTCTCATTCCACCAAATGGATTTACTATTCTCTTAAGTGGTGCATCTGTTTGAAGTCCAACTATAACTTCGTTATCTTTATCTATATATCCAGGTTCATAGTTATCTATTCCTGATACTCTATCAGTCGCTACATCTATAATTCCTTTTTTAACTTCTTCTACTATTAATTCATAAGCTCTCGCCCATACTTTGCTTGTTTTTTCAGTTTTATCTTCTAGGAAAGTTGAATCTCCTTCATATAACTTATAATTTTTTTGTATAAAGTTTCTTACGTCAATACTCTCTTGCCATGTTCCGTTTTTAAATCCATCCCATTGTTTAAACATTAGTTTTCCTCCTTTATACTTTTGATTAAAAACTTTGTTAATTTTTAATCAATTAATTCATACCATTATTGTATACTTTAATTAAATACATGTCAATGATATCTTTTATCAATTAGTAATTAGTTTCACTTTTTTGTTAATAAATCTATCAGACTTTCATAAGATAATATTTCTATAAGTTCGCGAAATAAATTTTCCCCTTAACTTGTCACTTATTGCTAATTAAGATATTATCTTTAATTTATAAAAAATATTATTAATAAATCAAGTTATTGATTTATTTATCTCTAGATTACTAACTGCAAATATTATAACCTTTACCATTTCTTAAATTTATAATATTTTTCTTTCAGTGTATAAATCAATTTATATTGACATATTAGTATTATCAGAAAACGTTTTAAACATAATGTTATTTACATTTATAATTTTTAAATATTCTTCAATCTTTTAAAATCCATTTTTGAATTTCATATTTTAGATTCATAAGCTTATAAAACTATACCAAAAAGTTTTCTTTGTCAACTTTTTTTAGAATTTATAACATAAATTTAACATTCATACAAAATAATTGACACAAAATAATGATATAATTTTGTTACAATATTGTTTATACATAATTCAAAGGGGAGAAAACATATGCAAAGGAATGCTAAACTATCTTTATTTTCTTTTTTAGCAATAGCTCTATCTGTCTTTATATTATATCAAGTTCTTTCTTATTTTAATTTTTTTAGAAAGAATCTAACTATTATTAATAAAACATTATACTCAAGTATGCTACCAGAGGAAAAATTTAAAAGTACGTATACACCCAAAATTAAATTTTCGGACAAACCTGTAACAAAAGTAAATGATGTAACCATAAATATTTTGAACACAGGAAATCTAACTAATGTTCCAATACTGCTAAAAGCCCAAAGGTATTATATACCTCTAACTTTTATTTGCAGTAAACTCAATTATACCTTAGATACTTCTAATAATTCCATATCAATATATAATGATAGTAATAAAATTTTCTTAAATGAAACCACTTATGAAAAGAATTCTAGAAAAGGTAATCTTCGTGGTAATTTACTTAACAATAATGGTAGCTATTATATTTCAATTTCAGATATAGAAGAAATTTTTGATTTATTTGCCGTATTTGACTTTCAAAACAAAAAAATAAACCTAATACCTAACGATGTAAAGGAACCAGAAGATTCAGCTATACTATATAGCGATAAAATTGGTTTAATACGTTTTGAAGATTTTGGTTGCGGTTATACAAATGTTGTAGATAAAAATCAAACCAAAATAAAGATAATGGCTAATTTGCTATTTTCCCAAGGACTGAAATTTCATATTTCATGGATACCTAGATTTGTAGTTCCTTCAGCAAATTTTGATAATGATTTGTTGACGAATGATAACATTGTAAATGTAGGATTTGTAGATGTATTAGATTATGCTCTTAATAAAGGTGGAGAAATAGGTTTACACGGATATACTCATCAATCTGGTAATGACTCAAGCGGAACTGGTGAAGAAATGTCTAAAGACGTAAATAGTACAGAAGCTGAGACTAGAGCAGTGATAGAAAAAGGTATAGATACTGCAAGTGCTCTAAATATTCCTATCTCGTATTACGAAAGCCCTCATTACAGAGATACTGAGCAACAAAAGAAAATAATTAGTGAATATTTTCAGTTCATATACGAGCCATATGATTATACAAAAAAGAACATATATAAGCCAGATGATTCTCACTTATTTGTTCCAACTCCATTAGGTCGTATAGCTGATCCATCAACAGATACGACTCGTATGGTAAATACGATTAATGAAGGAGATGATGATACGCTTAATAGCTTTTATTATCATCCATCTATAGAAATAGATTATATAAACTTTAACCTAAATGGAAACAAACTTAACGTGAATTATGATACACGTTCACCTTTGCAACAAATAGTAAAAGCACTTAAAGATAATGATTATACTACTGTTCATATTGATAATCTTATAAATAAGTAGTAAAAAAGGCTTGCCACGCATATGACAAGCCTTTTATTTTTCAAATATTTTCGTAACATCACTTAATATTGCAAAATTAGTAAAATCAAAATGAAGCGGTGTTAATGTAACATATCCTTGAGATAGATAATATAAATCACTTTCTTCTTCCTCTATAGCATTTCTTGTTCCTTTTGTTGTATACAAGTCACCTTCTTCATTACTTTCTAAAAGTATATATTCTGTTTTATATGTGGACCTTCCAATCTTACAGACTTTGATGCCCTTTATATCTCTTTCATTAAAATTTGGAATATTAAGATTTAATACCACATCACTTTTTAAGTATTCTTCCTTTGCTATATTTAAAACTTTTATCGCCCATTTAACAGCCTTAGAATAATCCTCATTATCTTTCCCATATTCAACATCCATTGAAACCGCAATTGATGGAATTCCATATATAGTTCCTTCTATTGCTGCCGATACCGTACCTGAGTATAAAATATCAGTTCCTACATTTGGCCCCTTATTTATACCAGATATTACAAGTTCTATATTCTCTTTCAAAAAGGATAACCCAACTTGAGTACAATCAGCAGGCGTTCCTGAAACACTATAAGCCTTACAATCTAAGCCTTCAATGAATTCTTCTTTAATTTTAATCGGACTATGAATAGATATTGAATGACTAGACGCACTTTTTTGATCCTTGGGCGCAACAATTGTAACCTTATGCTCCTTAGAAATTTCCTTTGCTAAAGCAATTATTCCTGGTGCATTTATTCCATCGTCGTTAGTAATTAAAATATTCATATTTCCTCCTTACAACTGTATTTTGTTTATAACTTAATGTAACGCAATGAATAACCGAAATATAAAAACACTTGCAGTCTTATGAACATTTAAATTTCCTGCTAAACAACCGAAATGGAATATATGTGTTTGCTCCGGTTCTCTGAAGATTTTACTGGGTAATTCAAACAATATAAGTTGCACCCAAAGTGCTTGCTTCAAAGGCTACGCTTTGAACTAGCACATTTGGAACAACTTATATTCTAAGAATTACTTCCAGCAAAATCTTCTTATGAACACTCCTCAAAAACATATATTTCATTTCTTTGTTTATCTTAAATTTAAAGTAAAGCATATTTAGGCAAGTATTTTTATATTTCTGTTGTTACAATACCTTTATTTTAACTATATTGTAACTTTTTATAAAATATATATTCTCTTTTTCTATATTAAGTGTTACTAAAAGAACTAAAGTGATAATAAAACAAAGAAAGAGAATACATATATGCGGAACAGGCATTGAAAAATAAGCTGCTGCATATATTAACGGGAAGTTGTTCCAAGTCTGCTTGTCATGGGCTTGTCGCAGGAGCATGCAGACTTGGGTGCAACTTCGCATTTAGATATGCTAAGCGAAATTTTTCACAGTCCTGAGAAACATATATGTATTCTCTTTCGGTTGTTCATTGCTTCACGTTGAGTTGTTCTTAATACTTTTATTTTGCACCATATTGTTTGTAATATTCGTCAATTCTACCTTTAACTTCGTCTGTTATAAGTATAGTTCCGTTAATCTCTTTATTGTATAAATATTCTATAACTTCCGCCATTGTAACTATGGCACAAGTTTTAAATCCGAATTTTTCTCTGATTTCAGTTAAGGCTGATTGTTCACCTTGCCCTCTTTCCATTCTATCTACCGATATTATAAGACCTTTAACATTAACATCTGCTTGGCTTTTTAAGATAGGCATAGTTTCGTAAATTGATGTTCCTGCTGTTGTAACATCTTCAACTATTAGTACTTTATCTCCATCATTTAGTTTACTTCCTAAAAGAATTCCTGTATCTCCATGATCTTTTACTTCTTTTCTATTTGAACAATATCTTACATCAATATCAAATGAGCTAGACAAAGCAATAGATGTTGTAACGCTTAGAGGAATTCCTTTGTATGCAGGCCCAAATAATACATCATAATCATCTGCAAAGTTTTCTTTTATTGCCTCTGCATAAAATTCTCCAAGTCTTCTTAACTGGCTTCCTGTTTGATAGTTACCTGTATTAACAAAGAACGGAGTCTTTCTTCCACTCTTAGTAACAAAATCTCCAAATGTAAGTACTCCACATTCTATCATAAAATTGATAAATTCTTTCTTATATGCCTTCATTTAAAATTCCTCCAATATCTACTTTGTAATTATTAATATTCACTTATCAGTTGCTTATTTTCATTATTAGGAATTAGGATTTATGATCAATTTATATTATTCCTATAATCTCGTTAATATCCTTAATTCCTTGTTCCTTCAAGAAACTTTCCATTTCTTCAACTATTTCTTTCCCAGCCATAGGATTTACAAAATTAATCGTTCCTATCTGTACTGCGCTAGCTCCTGCCATCATAAATTCTACGGCATCTTTACCACTTGATATTCCTCCAAGTCCTATTACTGGAATATCTACAGCCTTAGCCACTTCATAAACCATTCTAAGAGCAATTGGTTTTACAGCCGGCCCTGAAAGACCTGCAGTTATATTATTAAATACCGGCTTTCTTTTATATACATCTATAGCCATCCCTTTTAAGGTATTTATTAATGATATAGAGTCCGCTCCTGCTTCCTGGCACTTTACAGCCATATCTACTATATCTTCTGCATTAGGAGATAATTTAACCATCAACGGCTTCTTAGTCATGGCTTTAATTTCTCTAACCACATCATATGCTACTTTTGACTTAATCCCAAAAGCCATACCACCATGTTTTACATTTGGGCAGGAAATATTAAGTTCAATCATGTCAACATCACTGCTATCAATTTTTCTTACAGCATCTTCATAGTCTTCCAAGCATCCTCCCCCAATATTTGCTATAACATTAGTTCCGTACTTCCTCATTTTCGGAAGCTCATTTTCTATAAATGCATCTATTCCTGGATTTTGTAATCCTACTGAATTCATCATTCCTGATGGTGTTTCATATACTCTTATCCCTTCATTTCCTTGCTTTGGGTTTATTGTAAGCCCTTTTGAAGATATTCCACCAAGAATTCCAACATCATAAAAATTATTAAATTCTTCACCAAAACCAAAGGTTCCCGATGCTGCTATTACAGGATTTTTAAATTCTACATTATTAATAGTTACTTTCATCATATTCTTCTTCTCCTTTGGTTATTATAGTTCAACATAGTATCCATCAAATATTGGACCATCTTTACACGTTCTCTTATGTCCATCTTTTGTTCTACAAGTACATACTAAACATGCACCCACTCCACATGCCATATGCTTTTCCATAGATACATAAACAGCCACTTTCTTTTCTTTGCACATATCTATGACTTTTTTCATCATAATCTCTGGTCCGCAGCATAACACTGTATCGTAATCTTCTGGTTTTAAAATTTCAGTAACAAATCCTTTATGCCCATTTTTTCCAGTGTTTGTAGATATATAAACTTCATTTACATATTCTTTTAACTCATCTATTAAGTAAACATCATCTCTGAATCCTGCATAGAGATCTATCTTTTGATCTGGATTTTTCTTTCTTAATTTCTTTGCTAGTTCAAGCATTGGTGCTGTTCCAATTCCCCCTGAAACTAGTGCTACCTTGTTATATTCTTTCTCTAAATCAAACCCATTTCCAAGAGGCCCTGTTAAGCTTATTTCATCATCTTCTTTAAGCTTAGTAAATTCTTTAGTTCCGTTTCCTACTACAGCATATAAAAATGTTAGTTTATTCTCAGATTTTTCACATATACTTATTGGTCTTGGCAGAAATGTTGCACCATTTAGCTTTAACATATAAAATTGTCCTGCCTTTATTTCTGCATCATCTTCTACTACTAATTTATATATATCTTTCGAGATTTCTTTATTTGAAACTACTTTTGCATTTCTGTAAGTTATAGCCATAACCCTGCCTCCTTAAGTTATCTTTAATGTAAAATTTATACGTTCTTCACTGCTTCTCTTATTGCATCTCTCATCTTTATTGCTTCTTCTCTAGCGCATAAAGCAAACTCTTTTTCTCTATTTTCTTTTTTGTAGGCAAGGAGTATTCCTCTTGAAGAATTTACAACCCCACCATTTCCATTGTTTAAATATAGTGCAACATCTTCAGCTTTCCCGCCTTGTGCACCATATCCAGGTATTAAGAAAAACATATTGCTATAGTTTGATCTTATTTTCTTTCCTTCTTCAACATGAGTACATCCTATAACACCGCCAATTGCTGTATATCCACAACTTCCAGTATAATTTTTTCCCATTTCAGTAATTTTATCTGCTACAACTTCGTAAACTTTCTTATCTCCAGTAGTATCTAGATACTCAATATCTTCCGCACCTGGATTTGAAGTTCTAACTAAGCTAAACACACCTTTACTTCCCTTTTCTAAATAAGGTAGATATGGTTCAATACTATCCATTCCCATATATGGACTAAGTGTTATAAAATCAGCTTCAAAATCCCCATCAAAATGAGCCTTTGCATACATTGTTGCTGTAGCTGCTATATCCCCTCTTTTAATATCAGCTATTATAATTTCACCTTTATCTCTTAGGTAGTCTAGCGTTTTCTTATAGGCAATTAATCCTTCAAGTCCTAACGCTTCATAGTAAGCAATCTGCACCTTAAAGCATGCTGATACATCCCACGTCGCATCTATTATTTGTTTATTGAATTCAAAGATAGCTTCACTGTCAGTTCTACCTTCTTTTATATGATCTGGAATATAGCTTAATGCAGTATCCAACCCTACACAAACCACTCCTCTTTCTTCAACTCTATTGTATAATTTATCAATTATGTAATTTGTCATTTCAAATCTTCCTCCAACCCTATTTAGTCCACAGTCAGAATTCACAATTAATTCCTTTAGGAACTCATATCTTATAATTTTCTTAATTACGGTCTCCATTTTTTACTTATGATATTATTTAAGCCACTCTTATTTTACACGTGTCCGCTTCCTAATTTATAATCATAATTGCGCTTAAAAGTTCTTTATCTAGCTGTACGCTTTTTTTGATATGAAATGTTCTTAATTCACCCAAAAATTCTTTATTACGATTCTCTCATATTTCATATGTGTATGATTTTTTAATACGAAATGTTCTCTTTTGTGCTGCACTCTTTTTCTAATGTGAACTGTTCTTAATTGCGCTTCGCGCACATTTCATATGTGTATACTTAATTTCTCCACCCTTTATTGTCATAAGAATTTCACCGTAGAATTCCATACCTGTAAATGGCGTATTCCGTCCTTTTGATGCAAATTCTTCTGGATTCACTTTTAAGCATTTATTAATATCAACTAGAACTAAATCCCCTTCTACTCCAATGCTAATTTTTCCTTTATTCATTCCTAGGATCTTTGCAGGATTATATGACATAAGCTCACTTAATTTATTTAGTGAAACATTGTTCTCTTTCACTAATTTCGTATAACATATTGAAAATGCAGTCTCTATTCCAACCATTCCAGGTGAACCCTTCATCTTCTCCTCCGCTGTATGTGGAGCATGATCCGTTCCTATTGTATCAACCATACCTAATTTTATGGCATTTATTATTGCCTCTACATCCTCTTTTTCTCTAATTGGAGGATTTACTCTGTAATCATTTATATCTCTTGTTAAACCAATATGGTGAGGAGTAACTTCTAGTGTTATATTTGCGCCACTCACTTTTCCATCAATTATACATTTTATAGCTTCCTTTGTGCTGACATGGCACATGTGTAATCTAGCTTTACTTAGTTTAGCTAATTCTACATCTCTTATTGTCATCATATTCTCAGCTATCCTCATATCTACTTTGGAGAATTCAGGACTTTCAGCATGAGACATTATAACCCAGTTATTCTTCTTGGCAATTTCCATGGCTTCAAGCATTGTATTGGAGTTTGATATCCCAACTCCATCATCTGAAATTGCTTTAATTTCCTTATCACCTGAAAGCTCTTCTAAATGAGTTAATGTCACTCCATCAAAATCCTTTGTTACTGATAAACATTGATGAATATCTATTAAATTAATTTCTTTAGATTTATTTCTTACGTATTCTAGAACCTTTTTTGATGAACATATAGGGTTTGTATTTGCCATAAGACAAACTCCTGTGTAACCACCTTTTAGCGCTGCTCTAGATCCTGTTTCAATATCTTCTTTCCATGTAAGACCTGGATCTCTAAAATGTGCATGTGTATCTATAAATGATGGCATTAAAATCTTTCCTTCACACTCAATAGTTTCTACATCTATCTTAAAGATCTTTTGCCCTATTTCTTCAATTATTCCGTCCTTAATATAGATGTCGCCTATAAAATCTTGGGTTACATCTACTATCCTCGCGTTTTTAATTAACAGTTCCATATAACACCTCTTAATTCTTCTAAATTTCTGAAAGCTTTGTTATCTCATCGCAATATTCACATCTATATCTTCCATTCTCTTTATCTACTAAAATAAAAGAATGAGGTACATATTCTTCCTGACTAGTTATGCAACTTGGATTTTTACACTTAATTATATTTTCCACCTTATTAGGTAGCGTTGGCGTAACTTTATTTATTATTATTTCATCTTTTACTTCACAAATTGTTATTGTAGGTGAAAGTAGACCTAAAACAGTATAGTCAAGTTCAAAGCAGTTTTCTATCTTAATTATATCTTTCTTTCCAAGCTTCTTACTATCTGCGTTAATTATCAAAGCAACACTACAATCATTAGTGTCTAGTTTTAAGTACTTAAATATCTTAACTCCAACTCCAGCTTGGATATGATCAATTACTATTCCATTCCTAATACTTGTTATTTCAAGCATCTTACATCACCCCCAAAAGCTTAATCATTAACGCCATTCTTACATACATACCGTATTCAGCTTGCTTAAAGTATGAAGCTCTTCTATCTTCATCTACCTCATAAGCAATTTCATTTACTCTTGGCAGCGGGTGCATTACTATCATATCGTCTTTAGCTAGATCCATTTTCGCTCTATCTAATATATAACTATCTCTTAGTCTTAAATACTCTTCTTCATTAAAGAATCTTTCTTTTTGAACTCTTGTCATGTATAGAATATCTAACTTATCAATTACATCTTCTAATTTTTCTACTTCTATATATTCAATATTATTCTTCTCTAATATTTCTTCTCTTATATATTGTGGTATTGCTAATTCTTTTGGTGATATTAACACAAATTTATTGTTATTGTATCTAGACATTGCTTTTATAAGAGAATGTACTGTCCTTCCAAATTTTAAATCACCACAAATTCCGATCCTGTGGTTATTTAAACCGCTTTTCAAACTTGTAATCGTAAGTAAATCTGCTAAAGTTTGAGTTGGATGTTGATGTCCACCATCACCAGCATTAATTATTGGAACGTTAGAATAGATACTTGCAACTTTTGCTGCACCTTCTTTTGGATGTCTCATTGTTATTATATCTGAATATATTGATACCATTTTAATTGTATCAGCTAAAGTTTCTCCTTTAGAAATTGATGTTGAATTCGGCTCTGAAAATCCAAGAATTTTACCACCAAGTCTCATCATTGCAGCTTCAAAGCTCAATCTTGTTCTCGTACTTGGTTCATAAAATAATGTAGCTAAAATTTTCCCGTCACAAATATGAGAAAATTCCTTTGGATGTGCGATTATTTGATGTGCTAAATTGAATATTTCATCTAATTCCTCTACCGTAAAATCCATAGGCTCTATTAGATGTTTAATATCTTTTATCATTTTATTATCACTCCTTCTTAACCTCTCCGTGTTAATTTAAAGGGAAAAATTATATAATACTATATAATAAAAAACCTTCCTTAAAATAAAGGAAGGCATAATAATCCTAGATCATTGGTATTATATAACTTCCTTATTGATCTCTCTGAATCAAATTAAAGGTTATTCTTTGTGTAAGAATACCATTTCTTTGAGGTTGTGTCAATAAAAATTATTTTATATAAATTTCAGATAAATTAGTTTAAATTTTAATTAGGTTATAAAAATAACTCCTAGTTTTCTAGGAGTTATTAATTATGTCTCTAAAAGTTGTTCATTATGTTATCCCACATCATTTTTCCACATTTAGCAAGGGTAACTGTTCCGTAAACACTATTAGGAATTCCCATTGAAAGAACAGTAAATGTAAAAGATCCTTTTGGTGAGTGGATCAAAGCTGTATCGTTTTCAACGCTAGCCTTATCGCCTGTCTTGCTTGATATTTCATATTTTAAATCATCAGGTATATAAAGTGCTAATTTGTTTTTCATTTGTTGTCTTTGTAATATATCCATAAGCATTTTGCTATTTTTCTCATCTAAAAAGCTTGAATTATATAAGTGTTTCCATATCTTTGATAGATCTAAAGCGCTTGTTATATTTTCAATTCCATTACTTACAGCTCTTTCATCTGAAGTTTTTCTATTTAATTTAGTATTTTTCAATCCTTGTGCTTCTATATCGTCATTTATCTTATCTATACCAACTATATCTATGAGCTTATTTGCTGCCGTATTATCACTTTGTATAAGCATTGCAACTAACAATTCAAATATAGTATATTCTCTATTATCAAATTCATGGAGTATTCCTGTTCCATAAACTTTATCTTCTTCTTCAATTTTTATTTTATCTAAAAATGTACTGTTCCCTTCTTGAACATGCTTTATTATAGATACTGCTATCGGCAATTTCATACACCCTGCACTTGTCATTTGAACATTTTCATTGTATCCATAACTAAAACCACTTTCTAAATCCTCAAAGAAAAATGAATATGTTCCTATTCTAGACTCTAAATATCTTTTTATTTCTTTCATAATACCCACCGCTTTCTAAAAATACTACTAAATGTCATTAGGTATCTTATGAGTACTAAATCACTAGTATAATTTGGTACTCATATTAAGTTAACTAATCGGCAAATGATATCCCTATTCTCTTAGCTACAGCTACTAACTCTCCATCTTGATCTACTTTCTTGTTATTACCAATGACATTTTCTAAACTATCATAAGTAATTTCATTACCTTTTAAGCATACCATGCTTCCGAACTTACCTTTATTGATAAGCTCTATTGCTTCAACACCATATCTTGTTGATAATATTCTATCATATGTTGATGTAGTTCCACCTCTTTGAATATGACCAAGAACTGTACATCTAACTTCTCTATCCTTAACTAACTTTTCCAAATCTTCAGCTATCTTATTTCCAACACCACCAAGTCTAATTGGATCTGGACTATCTTCAACTATCTTAGATACTATAACATTGCCGTTCTTAGGTCTTGCACCTTCTGCTACAACAATTATAGTGAATAACTTTCCATGTTTTTTTCTATCTTCAATTTTTTCTACAACTTTATTTATATCATATGGAATTTCAGGTAGTAGTATAACATCTGCTGAACCAGCTATTCCTGATTCCAATGCTATAAAACCTGCATTCCTTCCCATAACTTCTAGAATCATAATTCTATGATGAGATTCTGCAGTTGTATGCAGTCTATCTAATGCTTCCGTTGCTATACCTATAGCTGTATTAAAGCCAAACGTTACATCAGTTGACCCTAAATCATTATCTATAGTCTTTGGAACGCCAATAACATTTACTCCTTTTCTTGAAAAATCTCTAGCTGATGTTAATGTTCCATCTCCACCAATTACAACTAAAACGTCTACACCCTCTTTTTTTAAATTCTCAACTGCTACATCTGATACATCTTTTTTTACTATTTGACCATTTTCTTCTACTGAGTAATCAAACAAATTATCTTTATTTGAACTATAAAGAATTGTTCCTCCTCTTGATATAAGGCCTGATACAGCTCCTAAATCTAATGAAATAAAATCATTGTTATATAATCCTCTGTAACCGAATTTATATCCAATAACTTCATATCCATAATTTAAAATTGCTGATTTCGTTACTGCACTTATTACTGCATTTAAGCCTGGGCAATCTCCTCCTCCAGTTAATAGAGCTATCTTTTTAATATCTTTGGACATCTTCTAATCCCCCTATACCATAATCTTCATTGGAAATTATTGTTCCGATTAAATTATCATTATTTTCTGACTATTTACTTAATAATATCACAAACTTTAATTTATGAAAAGTATTAATTTACAATATATTCATTCTTTAAATAAGAATTGAAATTTTTAATTTTAATATTTAGTCGTTTCTCTTATATCTTCATTATTATTCCTAGGAATTTTTATCC
Source organism: Clostridium sp. YIM B02569 (assembly GCF_022320765.1). NCBI lineage: Bacteria > Bacillati > Bacillota > Clostridia > Eubacteriales > Clostridiaceae > Clostridium > Clostridium sp. YIM B02569. The sequence goes on from NZ_JAKJJX010000009.1 coordinate 112,678, forward strand.
AAACTTATTATAAAGAAAGACTATTTTGAATTTTAACTACATTAATTACTATACCCAAACTTACATTAAGTATTATATTTTATAAATTAATATTTAGAAGTGTTATTTCTATTTTTATTAATAAATTCCGTAGATTATTAACCATTATATTATAATTAACTTCTTATAATAATTAATCTTAAGTGTTATTGTTATTTACGTTTCTTTTTAACATATATACTTAATTGCGTTTCTACATTATTGGTCCTAATTAAACTCTTAATATATTTAAATGATAAATATAAATTTACTATTTAAATACACTTATTTGTTTTATAAGTTAAATTTAATTCTTTTTTATAAAAAAAGTTGAATTAGCGTGAAGCTAATCCAACTCTTTATTTTTATAATGTAAAATTTAAAAAACCAAAGAACATAAGTATTCCAAATACTATACCTGCACCTATTCTATAAACTGCAAATACACGCATTGGTCTTTTCTTCAAATAAGAAACAAATTTATCCATAACAACGACTGACACTACAAATGCCACAATAAAGCCTACTACTAATGATATCCATGAAGTCAAATTCATTCCTGAATAATCAAATTCCATAAGGTCTTTTGCAGATGCTCCTATCATAGCTGGAATAGCTAAAAAGAATGAAAATTCAGCAGCTATTGGTGTTGAAAGACCTGCAATCCATCCTCCCATAATAGTCGATGCACTCCTTGACATTCCTGGCCATACTGAAAGTACTTGGAATACGCCTACCTTTAGAGCTTGCATTGGAGTTATACTATCTAGACTCTTTGTTGCATGTTTGCTACTTTTTCTAAACATGTTTTCAATTATTATTAATAGAATACCTCCAACTATAAATCCTATAACAACAGCTTCAGCATTAAATAAACTTTTTATCTTTTTATAAAATAATAATCCTATTATCAGCATTGGTATGCATCCTACTATTACATTTATACCAAAGTTAAAACCTGTTTTACCTTCTTTTCCTTTTGTAAATATATATCTGAAAAATTCAATTACACTGTCTTTTATCTTCTTCCAATATAAAACAACAACTGCCAATATTGCACCTAATTGAATTACAACCTCATACATTTTAACAAAGTCACCCTTAAAATTAATGATGCTTGACGCCAGTATCATATGTCCAGTTGATGACACCGGAATAAATTCTGTTAATCCTTCAACTATTGCTATTATTATAGCTTTGATTATAAATAAAATATCCAATCCCACTTAATTTTCACTCTCTTTCTTTTTTGTTTACTTATTTACTTTTTTAACCATATTAATATATTTTAAACCTATTAGGTCTTATTTCATATTAAAAAATTATTAATTTTTTAATAAATTCACTATATTTCTCTTTACTCTCACCAAAATTCACTTTGCTCTCTATTTCTAAGATAAATAATACTTTGTCCAATTTTAATGCTTATAAGATTCTAAACACAATTTATTATTTCAATATATAAATTATAATGACTATTCCTTAATCAAATTCTTATTTTACAAGTTAATCAAACAATTAAGGAGCAACTTAATAGTTCCCCCTTAATCTTTATTATTATTTCTCTATTACACTCATTATGCTTTTTTCTTCATTTTCTATGTTTGGTACATAGCTCTTTAATACTGTAAAATTACCAACTAATTCGTAATCTCCAAGAGTTGCTGGAATGAAGATACTATCTCCCATAAGCATTTTTTCTTCTCCACCACTATATTTAATTACACCATTACCTTCAACACATGTAAATAAATAAAATCTTCCCTCATCACTCGTTTCTTTTACAGATGTAGTAATTTTATATTTTTGTATTGTAAAATATTCATCTAAACAAAGATATGATTTATCATATCCATCTCTTTCAATTAGAATTCCTTTTGAATTCTCCCCTTTAAGAGAAAAATCTATTACATCTAATGCCTTTTCTACATGAATTTCACGACCTCTATTATAATCGTAAACTCTATATGTGGTGTCACTATTTTGTTGAATTTCAGCAATTAATACCCCTTCACATATAGCATGAACTAATCCACTTTGCACAAAGAAAAAGTCGCCCTTTTTAACCGGAATCTTATTTAAGTACTTATCTAATTCCCCTTCTTCTATTGCTTTTTTAAATTTTTCCTTATCGCAATCTTTTGTTCCCACTATTAATGAAGCATTTTCTTCTGCATCCACTACATACCAAGCTTCTGTTTTTCCAGAATCTTTTTCAACCTTATTTGCATACTCATCATCAGGATGGACTTGGACCGAAAGTTTATCTTCTGCTGTTATTAGTTTAATTAAAAGTGGAAATTCTTTAGTACTTATTTCAGTACCTAAAAGTTTTTCTCCATATAGATTTATTATTTCATCAAATGTTTTACCTTTTAATTCTCCATTTTCTACTTTACCAGTCCCATTTTTATGACAAGCTATATCCCAACTTTCTCCTATTACACCTTCTGGAACATTATTTCTAAATTTCTCTAGGTGCTTTCCACCCCATATTCTCTCGTAATATAGGTTTTCAAACTTAATTGGATACATACTACTCTCCCCCTATCAAATGACTATTTTATACTTGTTTACAAGTTTATATTATATAAATAATTATCTTAATAAAATAATTTTAAATCTGGTATTTTTAATGTTGCCCCGTTTCTTTTATTATATGCATCAGATAAATTCCTTACTCTATTATAATTTTCGCTTATTGTATCTTTATCCTCTTCGCTTGTTTTATCATTTATGCCATCATATGCTGCCTTAAAATTAACTAGCCCTCTGCTTAAATCTCCTTCTATAGCTACATAATAACATCCAGCATTATTTAGCGTTAGTATATCATTTTTATCAATAGCATATGCCGCTCTTATTTCCTTAAGAGCATCCTCACCTTTTTCTTTATTTAAATACACAGTTCCTAGCGCCCTATGATATTTAATTTCTTTCGAATTTATTGCTATACTTTTTTTCAATAAATCTATAGCTTCGTCTTGTCTTTGATTTGCTACTTTAATTAATGCCATATTATAATATACTTCTGCATCATTAGGATTCATTTTAGATGCTAAGGTATAATAATATAATGCTCTAGAACTATCCTTAACTGTATTTCCATAATACTCTGCTAATTTAATTAATATATTATAATTAAAAGGTTCCTTATATAAAGCAGTTCTAAAATACGGCTCTGCATTTTCACTCTTATCTTGTTTTTCCATTATCTCCGGCATCAAGAATCCATAGTTATCTGCATAGTCTTTGTTTAGAGATATACTCTTTTCGCAATTCTTAAGTGCATCATCATAATTTTCATCACTATAATCTTCCAATGACATTGCGTGATATCCTATAAATGAGTTTGGATCGTTCTTTATAATCTCATTTAAAACATCTCTAGCTTTTTCTGATTCACCTAAATTCTGATATGTATTAGATTTAATAAGTGCTAAATTTATACTTCCAACATCCTTATCTTCTAATTCACTAATTAAATTATTAGCCTTTTCAGCAGAATCCTTATCTTTAGAGTAAATCTCTGCCTGCCACATCTTATATGCAAGTTCACCTGAATCTTTTTTCTCAAGTGCTGTAATCTTATTTAAAATGTCATTCTTATTATATTCTGCAATTTGCGTTATTACATCAAAAACTTTAACTTCATTTTTATCTTTATGCCATGCATCTTTTAATAATAAAAGCCCTTGATCTAAATTATTCATCATCATATTCATTCTAGCTAAATCTGCCAGATCAGATGCACTTTCTTCATCCCTTGGATAATTATCAATTATTTCTTTCATTTTATCTTTATTATCACTTGCCATATAAATAGTAAACATTGTTTTTAATAAATTCTTATCTGTTGGATAATCCATCAAAAATAATTCACCATATTGCGAAGCCTTGTCATAATCTCCGTTCATAAAAGATGTAAACACTATATAGTTGGTAAGTTCTCTATCTTTAACCTCAAAATTATCTATATTTTTTTGCTTCTTACCATCAACTATCTTGTTTCTAGCTAAATAAACTTTTGTAAGAAGTTCATTCGAATCTGCGAAATCTCCTTTTACAGAATAAATTTCTGCAATTTTTAAATTCCATATTGGCCATTCATCTTTTTCTTGTTCTTGATACTTATTATATTCTTCAATTGCAGCATCATACTTATCATTATAAAAATCCTCTTCAGCACTATTAGCTGCAATAGTAAGCTTATCTTTTGATGACTCAATTCTAGATTTAGAGATTACATTAGTTATCATAACCGCGCTCAGGCAAATTACTATAATTACAGGTGGAGTAAAATATCTGTCTTTCTTGAAGTCGCTTATGTATTTAAAATACTTACTTTTTTTCAAATCATTTATGTACGTAAAATATTTGCTATTTTTAAAATCGCTTATATACTCTATAACTGATTTCTTCACGAATAAATCACACCTTACTTTTATAATCAATTCATACTTGTCCTCTATTTTAACAAACTTTAATATAAAAATCTACTTTTTGACTAACATTCATTAAATTGTAACTATATATTCATAAATATATTAAAACTTTTACATTTTAAATCAGTAAATTTCTAGATTAAAATTCTCAATATAAATAGAATTAAATTTTCTGCCTTTAAATATTCCCATATCCTTATTTTGAATATTAAACAATTTTAATTCAAATTCTATCTAGTTTAAGTCCTTCGTGCCTTATAAATCCTTCTTATAAAAAATCAAATTAGCGGTATTTAAATGCACTCATACTACTTAAAGCACTGAAACAAGTGTATTTGCAGCCCAAATCTTTTTATACTTTCCTTATTGCTAAAAAGAGCAAGATCTTAATCCTGCTCTTTTTTAGCACTGCAAACATTATTTTTTAGATAATTATACATTAAATCTAAAATTAACAACATCTCCATCTTGCATTATATAATCTTTTCCTTCTAGTCTAAACTTACCTTTTTCCTTAGCTGCAGCTTCTGAACCACATTCAACTAAATCATTATAAGAAACTACTTCTGCTCTTATGAATCCTCTTTCGATATCAGAGTGAATCTTACCTGCCGCTGCTGGTGCCTTAGTTCCTCTTTTAATTGTCCAAGCTCTTACTTCTTGTACCCCGGCTGTTAAGAAACTCATAAGGCCAAGTAATTTGTAGCTAGCTTCAATTAATTTATCTAATCCTGATTCATCTAAACCATATTCACCTAGCATTTCAGCTTTTTCTTCATCATCAAGACCTGATAACTCTTCTTCAATTTTAGCACTTACAACCATAACTTCTGAATTTTCACTAACCGCATATTCTTTAACTTTTGTAACATAGTCATTATCAAAATTACCTTCCATAACATCATCCTCAGAGATGTTACAAGCATATAAAACTGGCTTTGAAGTAATTAAGAATAAGCTCTTTATAAAAGCTTCTTCTTCATCAGTAACTTCTAAAGTTCTAACTGGTTTGTTTGCCTCTAAATGTTCTTTAATTCTTTCCATTACTCCATATTCAAATTTAGCGGTCTTATCACCAGATCTTGCAAGCTTTATAGATTTTTCCATTCTTCTCTCTAAAACTTCTAAGTCTGAAAATATTAATTCTAAATTTATAGTTTCTATATCTCTTATAGGATCTACAGAACCTTCAACGTGAACAACATTTCCATCATCAAAACATCTTACAACATGAACGATTGCTGCAACTTCTCTGATATGAGATAAAAACTTATTTCCTAAACCTTCACCCTTTGAAGCTCCTTTAACTAATCCTGCTATATCATAAAATTCTATTGCTGTATATACCTTTTTCTTTGTATTATACATTTTTTCTAAAACGTCTAATCTTTTATCTGGAACACTTACGACACCAACATTTGGCTCAATTGTACAGAATGGATAATTAGCTGATTCAGCTCCAGCTTTTGTTATCGCATTAAACAACGTACTTTTACCTACGTTCGGTAAACCTACCATACCTAATTTCATCTATGTACATTCCTTTCTTATATCGAACTTTTACTTAAAGATATTCAAAATATACCTTAACTTTTAATATACCTTTAAAAATTATACTCTAGAACCTTTTTTATTTCAACTTTATATTATCACAAAAGGCGTATTCAGACATCTGTAATAATCAATTACTATAGAAAAATTATATACAAAGATACCGCACCATATTAATGCAAAAAAACTAATTAGATCTATATTATAAATATTTAATTCCCCATAAACTTACGTTTAAATAATTATATGATTTACCTAATAAGCGACATATGTGCAAGTATTCCTTTTGGACTAAAATTATATATAATTTACCACGGTTATTCCTACCCAATATTCAAATACTATACTTGGTTAAGCATTTATTCAATGTCTTCAATTGAATTTTATCTGATGTCTAGCCACTGTAATATCACCACTTCTTTAAGTGGAAGGTAGCAATAGCACGACTCTAGATAAAGTTCAACTAAGATTCACTTTATATTTTTCTTGAATAAATCTGAATTAAATATGTAAATTTTTAAGATTGAAGGTGAGAAAATGAATAAGTCTATAAAATCTTTAATTGCTCTTTCTTTAGTAATGAATCTAATTACTCTTGTTCCTCCAAAACCTGCACTTGCTGCAAGTGATAATGAGACCGATTCAAATGAATGTTTTCAAGAAGATGGTGTGTTTGGAGATATTTTAGATGTTGATAACATAAGAGATATTTTTTCTTCTTTTAGTGATGAAGATGAACTTAACTGGTATTACGTTGGTAAAGGAAAAGATCAAGTTGCAGAAGGTCCGAAGGAATCTGTCAGCTTCTTAAAAGAAAATTCTGCTTATTACCTAGGTGATACCTCAAAAAAAGTTCTATATCTTACTTTTGATGAAGGATATGAAAATGGTAATACCGGAAAGATTTTAGATATATTAAAAGAATGCCAAGTACCTGCAGCCTTTTTTGTTGTCAAACCATACATAGACACTCAACCAGAGCTAATAAAACGTATGGTTGATGAAGGACATGTAGTTGGTAATCACACAGTTCATCATCCTTCTATAGCTCAAATACGTGATAAAGAAAAATTTGAAGCAGAATTTACTGGAGTAGAGAATGCTTTTAAAGAACTTACTGGTCAGGATATGCCTAAGTTTTTTAGACCACCTATGGGTAAGTATTCAAAAAAATCATTAGCAATGACAAAGGATTTAGGATATAAAACTATATTCTGGAGTTTCGCTTATAAAGATTGGTTAGTAAATAACCAGCCTTCAGAAAGTTATGCTGTAGAGAAGATATGCAAGGGCGCCCATCCAGGTTCCATAATGCTTCTGCATGCTGTCTCAAACACAAATACAAAGGTATTATCATCAGTTATTAAAACACTTCAAAATGAAGGTTATGAATTCAAATCACTTAATGATTTACCTACGGAATAGTAAATCCAGCCATAAGGTATAGTAACAATTCCAGTACTATATACAATGGTTAAATTCACTTAAATGCTTTTACAACAAGAATAACTATAGATATTCAATTATAAAAGTTATATCATTTTAGTTTGTTTTAAATTTATCTTAATTACATACTAAAATGTTTTAACTTTTATTTTTTTAATCTATAGTCATTTACTTATTATTACTGGTTAGAGAACTTTTCAAAAGTATCTCCTAAAACGCTATTTTATATAATTATTATTTCATGAATTTACTTACATCTTCGCTCACTTTAACAGAAGAATTTTTTGATACAATAATATTTTTTATTACTCTAAAATCCTCTGCACTATACGACATAGGATTAATTAAGTACATGTCCTCTGCAGAATTTTTATTCTTCTTCTTATCATTTTTATAAAAGCTAATTATAAAAAAATCTTTTCTCTTATTTTTAGGCTCATTTCCTTTACCTATAAGAATAGCTTTTATATTACTATACTTAATCGATTTTATTAGATCATTGTTTTTATAGAATTCTATTGCATCCTCTTTAATTAATATATCTTGACTATACTCCACTAAAACTGAAAGTGCAGTAACTATTCCTGCAAAAAAAAGCACCCACATAGGAGCACTTTTTAATCCTCCTTGTAACGCTCCAAAGATTATTCCTATAATTATCTCTATTATTGCAACTCCTATCATTACACCATTTTTCTTCTTTAACACAATAGGAAATTTTGCGTTTTCCAATGCTAATTCCTCCTTAAAATTACTATAATATATAGACAGACTAAGTTAGACCTAAACTTATGCACATAGCTTATAATTGGTTTATCTATATATGTTTGAGAATATATAATTTAAACTTATATCATAACTTACTAAAATTATAAACACGTTTAGCTAATAAGTTAAATCTTTAGATTTGTTATCTACAAATCACATTCAATATTATTATAAGCTAAGTATTAGTCCAAGACTATAATATAGAAAACAAATAACAATATATAATCAATTTAAAATTACACATATTTTTTATATTCAATATATATATCTTATGTTAATAAATATTATACATTATATATGCAATCTTTTTCAATACTTGTTAATATTATTCCTTAGTCCTTTATTAATCCATTAATCACCAAAAAATTAAACGTATCAAAACCTCATATGAGCACAAAATATAAAAAAGGAGGTGTATCATATGCCACGTAAAGATGGACCACACAAACCAGGATCAAGCAATCCAATGCAAAAAGGTGTAAGAAGAAGAAGACTTCATGCGAACCAAGACAATGTGGGCGATCCAAAAAATAGGCCCGAATACGAAAATTTTGATGGAGAACCAGTAGAATAAAAGTCCATAAGAGATACTTACTTTAATTGAATTCTTAGTAAGTATCTCTTATTATAATTAATCATTTTTGCATTGCTACATCTTGGGATAAATTATTTCATTTACTGTTTCTGTAATCAATTCTTTTTCTTTAGCTGATTTTTCTATGATACTATCTAATTCACTATCAAGTTTCTCAAAAAATTCTTCATTTCTAAGCCCATTTAAATTTACTTTAACATTTATTATGGAACTTTCTATAGCACAATGTAGTAAAATTGCTGAAATTGCTAAATCTGATAGCAACATCTTATTTCCATACTTCGCCATAACATTAAGGTTCTTATAAAATTCTAAGCTTTCTCTAGCTAAAATTAAAGGCGCTTCCATAGACTTTATAGTATTCTCTTTTATAGCCAATTTTCTCTTTTCTTTTTCATCTTCAGTATCTTTAGGCAACTTATAAGAATCCATTAACTTCAAAAAGTTTTCTCTATCTTCTTCCATAAGTTCTAAGCTCCTTACAGTGAACTCTTTAGATTCCTTTTGAAATTTTATTATACTTTCTTTTTCATCCTCTTGAAGACTCATATATGCTTTTTTGTCTACTGTCAGAGAATAAACCATAGAATTCAATGCACCAGATAATGCTGCAATAAGACCCGCTACACTCCCGCCACCTGGAGCTGGCAAATCTGATTCTAATTCACCTAAAAATTGTTTTATAGTTTCATCACAAAATTTCATACAATGTTATTCCCCTATCTATAATCGTATTTTTTGTCTTCCTTATTGCTTAAACCTAATCAATATTTTTATTATCTAAAATCGAGACTAGATACCCTAAGTATATCCAAAATATCATTGAAATAAAACTTATTGTGTATATTAATACACTTTCAAATAAATTTACTGCAAGAATCCCCGCTATAATTGATGTTATTATTGTCATCTGGTTTTTTTCTCTTCTGTTTAACTTATCTAGATGTTGTATTATAAACACCAAGATCATTGCTATGAACATAAGAAATAGTAGTAACGAAATAAGTCCATTTACCGCGGCTATTTGCACATATATATTATGCATCCCTCCAAGTTCAATTCCAGGTAAATAACTTCCTATTCTTGCATTTCTAACCGCTTCTATAAGATTACTATTTCCTACACCAGTCAAAGGATTTTTTTCTATTACTACAGATGCTGAAGTCCAAATAATATTCCTCTCTGTTGTAAAAGCCTCCAAATGACTTTTAACCATTTCAAAAAATACTCCGCAAAAAAGTATTGGTACTAAAACAAGTGCCACTCTAATATATTTATTTTTACTGTATATAAATATAGATAGATATATTACAGCTATTATCACCAAATATGCACTTCTTCCATGTGAACCAATCATAGTTACTGCCTGTAATATTATATTTCCCATCCACAACATCTTAAGCTTATGACTTCTTGATATATAATTGAGATATACACACATAACTATAGATAATGAAGTTGCTATAGAAAGAGCATTTTCATTTTCAAAGACTCCCTTTGTGCTTCCAAATACCACTTGTCCGATTTCTATATTTATTCCCGAATATCTCATTGCCAGTGATATAATAGAAGCAGCCATCATAAAGATTACATAAGAATAAGTAATTATGTTCAGCTCTTTAATAAGCTTCTTTTTTGCTCTAAATACATCAACAGTAAATATTACCACAAATATAATTAAATTAACAATCCAATCTTTAATGTTATTAACACTTCTATAGATAAAAATGTTAAATATTAAAGTCACTATCATAAATAATGCCAATGGAATATCAAATTTATAAATTTTTCTTCTCTTATATCCTTCGATAACCATGAATAAGATTAAAAGCATACCCCAAGCTATTGTTATATTGCTTAGAATTTTTATTCCTGGCACATCTTTGAGCATAGTTACAAATGTTAGGCTTACGAATAAGTACAATAACTTAAAATAAAATTTATTATCTAAGAAATCATATATATTTTTAATTGCTTCTCTCATATACTTTTTTATACACTCCTTTTAGCTTTTCAACTAATACTTTTTCTGAATAGCTAAAAATTGTTTGTTCTCTAATTTTATATTTATCATACATTTTATGATTTTCTTTTATTTTTCTTAATGCTTCGGCTAAATCCTCCACATTATTCTTTTTAGCTATTATTCCATTATCTTCTTTTATAATATCTTCTGCGCCACCGTTATCAGCTCCAATTACCGGCTTTCCACATGCAAGCGCTTCAATGTATACAACTCCAAATGTCTCATGTTCAGATGGTAATGCAAATGCATCACATTCTTTCATTTCTTTTGAAACTTCTTCCCTAGATAAAGCTCCTATAAGTTTTACCTGTTTTTCAATATCTAATTCTTTAATAAGTGATTCCAATGATGGTTTAAGGGTTCCGTCTCCACCAATTCTTAATCCTACATTTTCATTTTTGAAAACTCTAGAAAAAGCTTTAATTAAACATTCAATTCCCTTTCCTTCTTCAAGAAAAGCACATGAAAAAAATTTAAAATCTTCATCCATATTGGTACTCTTTTTAATATTTTCATCCACAGAAAATAGATTCAAATCTACCATGTTGTGAATAACTTCGATAGGTTTATTTACATATTCTTGAATTTCTCTTTTTAATCCAGACCCAACTGCAATCAAATAATCCGAATTCTCATAAGCATTGTAAATATATTTTTTATAACTTTCTCTAGTATACTTTGCATACTTAAGAGATGAATGTTCTGTTAATACTAATGGAACATTATATTTCTTACTTATATATGAAGCAGCTATTCCCCCCCAAAAAGCTGAATGAGCATGGATAATATCAACCTTTCCTTCATTTTTAACAATTTCTTGATACATCTTATCCATTCTTTTATTGAAACTCTTAAACATTAATGGACTTTTAGGTAAATAATTATAATCTTTATATCTATAAGTTCTAAGGTTATCTTCTACATTAAAGTTTATGCCTCTCTTTTCATGAATTTTTCCAAACATAGTAATAGGCCAAATTTCATTGTATGCGACAGTAATCTTCTCTCCACTATTTGAAAGAGCTTTAAATTGTTCCTTAAAAAAACTTCCATGAACTTTGTTTCTTGGAGATGAATACCAAGATGGAATAACCATTATGTGCATTTATTCACTTCCTTCTAATATATTGTTCAACCTTTCCACAATTGAATTCCATTCGTAATTGATATCTGGCTCACAATATATCTTATTATTTTTATACATTTCTATTAATTTATAGATATGATTTTTTATTTCTTTACTATTATTCTCAGTTACAACACATTTTCTATGATTTTCTACCACTCTTTTAATTGGATCATCTTTATCCCCATAAATAACAAATATCCTACCTTGTGCCCCAAAATAGTCATAAATTTTAGCTGGTATTTGCTTTGAATTTTTATTACCAAATAAAAGCAAAACCTCTCCATTTAACATGTATTTAAGCGCCTCATCGAATGGTATTCTAGGGGATACATTCGCTATTTCTAAATTTTGCAGTTTCTTCCTAGCCTCTATATCATCTATGTTTCCAAAAAACAACACATTTAACTGATTATATGTTTCTAAGTTCTCTGTTTTTATTTCTTCAAGCGCTTTTACAAAAGGTCCTATATCTCTAAGCTTAGAAAATATTTCTCCTGTATATATTATGTTAAGTTTATCTTTCTTTATAAGCTTAGGCGCTTTCTCATGTAATAATTTATCGTATAATTTCGCATCAAAACCTCTATTTAATATAAAGGTCTTACTATTATCTAAAATATTATAATCTTTTAAATATTCATCTCTATTGGCATCAGTCACAAATATAAATTTATCTGCCAGATTAACAATATCTCTTTCCATATTCTTTTCTAAAACCTTTTTAACAATAAAAGATTTTTCTCTTGTTGAATCTTTAAGCCATGGATCACTCCAGTAAGTAATCCATGGTACGCTTGGATACTGCTTTTTTATATAATAAGCACATAAATGTGAAGATGGCGGCTCATGCATAGAAAATATAACATCAAATTTTTCTTTCTCCATTAACTCTATTCCATATTTTCCTGCTTTTCTTGCCCATGAATAATACATATCTGGTATTGCTAATGCATTTTTTATTTTCCGTAATACTTTTCTTCTATTAGTATTTCCTATTTTTGAAGGCGAACTGTTGTAGCTTTCACTATTTCTTGGCATAAACTTTTTAAAGATAAGTCCACCATCAATAATATGCGTTTTGATTTTATCATTCATCATAGAGCGTAATACTTCATCATAATATATTGAATCTTTAGGAAAATTAACAGTTAGAAGATGCACTTCATTATCATTAATCTCACTTAACTTATTTAGATATTGTAAAGTTTCAATAGCTGCTGAATTATTTATCAATGGTGAATAGCAGGCAATAAATAATATCTTCATATACCATCCTCCTATCTTTTTATCTTTTTTAAAATTAATTCTTTTATTTCCACTAGTTCTTCAACCTTGAATAAATAACATAAACCAAGATATATAGCTGCTCCAATACTCACTCCAAGTAATAGGATTGTAATTGAATTAAATTTATTTTTGAAGTAAATTAATAACGTTAAAAGTACCGCTCCCATGATTATTGAATTCATTATTATTATACTTACTTTTTTTAATATCTCTGTTATGTTAAAGTTTTTTTCTAATTTAATTATATTTATAAATAAGAGTACCGATGTTACTATCATAGCTATAACTGAAGCTAATGCTATTCCCATAATCCCAATATACTTAGATAAAGTTACGCTAAATATTATGTTAATGACAACACCAATTATACCATTTATTGCTGTTACTTTTGTTTTTCCGCTAGAGAATAAAGTTGAATTCAAAATATCTCTTACTCCTGTAAAAAATATTCCCGCTCCGTATCCTAACAATGCAAGTGTTGTAATATTTATTGCATAACCAGTAAACTCGCCCCTAGCATATACAATTGTTATTATATCTCTACTAAATATCATAACTCCAACACTAATTGGAATTAATAATATAGATAAATATATAATTGATTTTTTTAAAATCTCTAAAAACCCAGACACATCTCCTCTATTTCTCATATTAGCCATAAGAGGATATGCTACGCTGGTAACTGATGTTGTTATAATTGCATTTATAAAAACAATTAACTTCTGCGCATAATTTAAAGCTGAGACTGAACCATCTGGCAGCTTCAACGCAATATACTGATCAACAGCCATATTTAACGAGTTCGCTCCTGCTCCTATAATTACTGGAAGAATCAATACCATAATTGCCTTTAATCTATCATCTTTAAAGTTTATAAAAAGTTTATATTTATACTCATGTGTAATCAACGATGGTACCTGAACTGCTACTCTGAAAAAATTCCCTATTACATTGGCAATGGTCAATCCTAAAATATCATAATTCCTAAACAACAATAAATATAATATCATAGGCAAATTAAAAAACAATCCTAAAATTGACGGAATTACAAAATCTTCATTTACTTGTAATAATGCGGTAAAACATGCATTAACCGATAAAAATAATATATTCACAAGTGTAATCCTTAATAACTTTATTGCAATTAGTCCTGTTTCCTCAGCTGGCCCCAGTATATGGACTATTTCTTTCGAAAAAAGGCTTGTTATGACAAAAAGAAAGAATGATATAATAAAAAGTATGTTTATTATATTGTTTGCAAAATCGTACATCTCTTTTTGTCCCTTTTCAGCTCGAACTTTACTAAGCATTGGTAAAAATGCAGTCGAAATTGCAAGTCCAACTAAAGTAAATATTGTTTCTGGTATAGACACTGCAATATTATAAGCATCAGTATATATTCCAGCACCAAAATTTTTAGCAATAAGCATGTCTCTGGCAAAACCTAAAAATCTACTAATCAATGATACTATCATTATTACAAATGTAGATTTTATTAAGCTACTTTTTTGTTTCATTTAATCACCTATTTATTTCTGTGTTATAATGTTCAGCTTTTCTATTAAACACTAATCTGCTTATTCCTATATTTTAATACTAACAATAAAAACTTAGGAATAGCCATTAATCTCTTTATTCTAAAAGGTTCTTTCGCAACTCTGTATAACCATTCTAAGCCTAGAGATATCATCCATTTGGGTGCCCTTTTGAGCTCACCTGCAAATATATCAAAAACACCACCAACACCCATAAAAATATGCACATTTGAATTTCCAATAATTTTTTCAATAAATATCTCTTGCCTTGGGGAACCCATTGCAACAAAAACAGCCCATGGATTCCCACTTTTTACATCTTCAATTATATCACTACAATTATTTAAATCAAAAAAACCATTATGAAAACCAGATATCTTTAGTTTAGGAAACTCATTCTTTATATTTTCAACACATTTTTTAATAGTTTCCTCTTTCGAGCCCAATAAATATATAGATCTTTCTTCTAAATTTGCTTTAATTAATATCTCTCTAAATATATCTATTCCTGCTATCTTTTCTTTAACAGGTTTTCTTAATATCTTTGAGGCAATAACAGTTCCAACTCCATCTGGTATAATAATTGAACTCTCGCTTTTAAAATTCTTTTTAAGCTCAAGATTATTTAATCCATTAAAGAGAACTTCTGGATTTCCAGATATTATATTTACCTTTTCAAAATTTTCAATATAGTTCATTAACGCATTTTTATCCCTATTAAAAATATTAAAATCAAGTATTTTTGTAAACATATTTATCTCCTAAATCTTAGGCAATATATCGTATAGAATTTACAATTATTAATTAAAGTCTGATAACAAATAAAAAACTATGTTAACCAAAATTCAAAATTGAAAAATATACATTGCCATGTTTATTTTATAGTTCTATTTAACATTTGATCTATCTCTATTACGATATCATCTTCCGGAGCTATTTTTTTTGCAAGTTCCAAATGAATTTTTGCTTGCTCTTTGTCTCCTAAGTTTATATAGCACATTACTATATTAGTACAGATTTCAACTTCCTTAGAAGCTTCAAAGGCTTTTCTAAAATATTTTATAGCTTCTTCATATTCACCAATACATGCATAATTCATTCCAAGTTCATTAACTGTTTCAAGACTTCCTGATTCTATAGTAAGACTTTTATTCAAGTAATGAATAGCTTTATTATAGTTTTCAATTCTTCTATACCCAACACCTAGATAGTAATAAACTAAAGGATTTTCATTAAATTCTTCACTTAGTGGTAATAACAATTCTATTGCTTTCTTAGGTTCATCTTTTAAATATTCAACCGCTTTCTCAAAGTGACTTATATTAGTAATATCCCCTATTATCTTATCAATTTCATCCGTTTTTTTACCACCCTTATTTATATACTCATTTATTTCCACTTCTGCACCTTTATAATCACCATCATCTTTAAGTATTAATGCATTATACAGATGTGGTTCTGGCGATTTTTCAAACTTTTCCTTAAATTCTTCAATATCTTCTAATAAAATTTCCGAAAATCCAGAATCTTTTTCTCTTATTGTCTCTCCTATCGCTAGAAGTTTAGTTAAAATTTCTTCTTCTCTTGTATACCTATAAAGACCTTTTAGCAGAAGATAAGCATCTTCTAATCTATCTTTTTTTATTCTATCTGCAATAAGACTCTTCACACATTCTTCTGCATCTGGTATATAAGATAGAATTGTTCCATAATCATCATTATATTTAACATTTTTATCTGCTCCAAAAGTAATAAATATACCCTCCACAAAGTAATATATAGGCAGGTTACTTAACTTAACTTCATCATTTACATTTGATACAACATAATCCGAGCTTATAGGCAAATACAGATCATCATTCTTAAAGTTAACGCCTTCTGGTATATTAAGACTTCTTTTGAACCCTTCTTTATTCATTTCTAAAAATAATAATTTACTTAATTTATCTTTATACATTGTCTTGTAATTACTCATTTTACACCTCTTGTTTAAATCTCACTTTATAGATATCCAACTCTAGAACTAAATTTATATGGTAACTTACCGAAATCATAAATATTTTGATTCCGAAAAGCTATGAAAATATTGCTGAAGATCTAGTAAATATGTTTATCTAATAAGTCAAATATTTAATTATCATTATCAATACTTAACCAATTTATAATTCTAAAATTTAGAATGCACAATTATTGAGCAGATTTCCCAGGAAATTTGTAATAATACAATTCTATAAATTTCTTAAAGTCATTTATTTCTTAATTGTGCAGTATACATTAATTTTATCAATTGCTTAAGTATTCATTAATAATAATTTGGAGACATTCACTTTTTGATTTCATAATTAAAGAAATTGCTATCACCAAAAGATGATAGCAATTTATAAGGAAACTCGACTCACATTCGTTCGCTGAGTACTCACAGAGTAAGCGACCATCATCAAATCACAGATTTAGATGTCTGCTTAACTGATTCACACAAAATCATAGACTTTGGCTCTCTACTTATGGAAACTTAGTTTAATTGTGAATTAATTATTTCCATTACTTTTTCTTTAAATGTAGCAATATCTTTCTCAGCATTGTCTAAGCTGTTGCTCTTAACTGCTAAATAAACTTTCATCTTTGGCTCTGTTCCTGATGGCCTTACTACAAAATATGAACCATCTTCTAAGATGTACTTTAATACATTTGACTTAGGTAAGTCAATAGGAGCCTTAGTGTTATTTACAGTGTTTTCCTCAACACTTAATTTGTAATCTAATCTTGTAACGATTTTCACACCATTAACTTCACTTGCTGGATTATTTCTTAGTGCTTCAATGCAGTTTGCTATCTTCTCTTGACCTTCTTTTCCTTTTAGTTCTAATGATACAAGAGTTTCTTTAAAATATCCATACTTTTCATATAAATCTATTAATGCATCATAAAGACTCTTGCCTTGTTCTTTATAATATAAGCACATTTCACATACTAACATTGCTGCAATAACAGCATCTTTATCTCGTACAAAGTTTCCAGCAAGATATCCATAGCTTTCTTCAAATCCGAAAATATAATTTCTATCTCCTGCATCTTCAAATTCTCTTATTTTTTCTCCAATGTATTTAAATCCTGTTAATACATCCATAAGCTCAATATCAAAATCTTCAGCAATACTTCTAGCACCTTCTGTTGTTACTATTGTTTTAATTACAACACCATTTTGTGGCAATTTATTAGTTTCTTTCATTGAACTTAATATATAATTAGTTAATAATAATCCTGTTTGGTTACCAGTTAATACCTTGTATTCTCCAGTGCTATCTTTAACTACAAGACCTATTCTATCGCAATCTGGATCAGTTCCAAAAATTATATCTGGATTTTCTGTTTTAGCCATCTTTAATGCTAATTCAAATACATCCGGATTTTCTGGATTAGGATACGATGCTGTTGGGAAATTTCCATCTGGAGCTTCTTGTTCCTTAACAACTTTAACATTACTATAGCCTAATTCTTTTAATACGGTTCTTACTGGAACATTACCAGAACCATGAATTGGAGTATATATTACATTTAAATTACTAGCTTTTTCCTTAACTAAATCTGTCCTTATAGTTAATCCCTTAACTTTTTCATAGTAGACCTTATCTACATCTTCTCCAATATATTTTAATAGCCCTTTCTCTAAGGCAACATTTTCATCTATGCTTTCAATCTTTGAGAAATCATCTACCGCTTTAACAGAGTTAATTATCATTTTTGCTTTTTCATCTGTTACTTGGCCGCCAAATTCATCATAAACTTTATATCCATTATAAATTTTCGGATTATGTGATGCAGTAATTACTATACCACCATTACATTTTAATTCTCTAACTGTAAAAGACAATACAGGAGTTGGTCTTAAACTTTCATATAAATATACTTTTATATTATTTGCACATAAGTTAAGTGCAGCTGCTTTTGCAAATTCCTTAGACATATTTCTTGAATCATATGCAATTGCAACTGAAGGATCTTTAAAATTATCATTTAAGTAATTAGCAAATCCCTGAGTAGATTGAGCAACAGTATATATATTCATTCTATTGCTTCCTGCACCTATTACCCCTCTTAATCCACCAGTCCCAAAATCTAAATCTTGGTAAAATCTATCTTCAATCTCCTTTTCGTCAGATATGCTCTTTAATTCATTCTTAGTTTCCTCATTAATAAAGTCAGAGTTAATCCACACGTTATACTTTTCCTTATAATTCATTTTCTGATCCCCTCTCTGTGTTTTTTCTCCTATACATTATACAATATTTATCCATAATATAAAAACACTTTTATATATTTTGCATCATATATAAAAACTTGGATGCATTGCCAAGCATTTTACCCTTCTAATCTATAATATTAACTCTAATAATTAAAATTATCCTAAAATATATCTTTGAAACACTGTCATTTTTCATAACAATCATAAATTCACTATACATACTCTAAAAAACAAAAAATCAACCATCTAATGCTCAATTAAAATGGTTGATTATAATATTTAAAATTTAACTCTGTTTATCTATAATTCTATTCTGTTTCTTCTTCCTTAGCCTTTTCTTCTTCACTTATTGATCCTATAACCGTTGATAAATCATCTAAAACTTCAATTCCTTCAGCAAATTTTAGATTTTTAAAAGTATAAACTGTCCCAGCTTGTCCATTAGAAACATCTAATTCAACATCCTTTGGTAAATCTTTTGCTTTACAAGATACCTTTACTAAATCTCTTTGAGTTTGTAATATTAATCCTTTGCTTTCTAAAATGCCTTTACCAACAATCTTAATTAAGACTTCAGTATGCATTGTATCATTTGCTGCTACTTCTTCAAAATCAACATGAATTGCTTTATTTCCCAAAGCATTTCTTTGAATTTCCTTAATTACAGCGTTTCCTTTCCTTCCATCAAGATTAAATTTTACTATTCCATGCTCTCCACTAGCTGAGGTTTCTTTTAGTAATGCTGATTCATCTACAGTAAATATTTCATTTCCTATTTCTTTTCCATAAATTACACCTGGAATCTTGCCTTCTCTTCTTACCTTTCTAGCACCATGACTAGCTGTTTTTATTCTTTTAGTTAAATTTAATTCCTCCATTATAAGTACCTCCTAAAAATTTATTTTTCATTTTCTTGCAATGTATTTAATTCACATTTTAGGAATGTACATTCACGTTGGAATAAAATAAATAGGCCTATTACATTTACAAGGTCTAATAGTTTTTCTAATATTAATTTTATCTGAAGAATTATGAAAAGATAAAATCAAGTTAGACTTACAATTAAACATTTAAAATCGCCTCTAATATTTATTGAATTTTTATTTCCGTAATTTAATTACAATTTATATTATAGCACTTAATTACCAATTAACACAAAAAATAACAAGTAATATATTAACATAAAACTTGTTATTTTTATAAATTTAGTTTCTTTCAATTCTAACTTTGCTTCCACCCATACCTGATTCTGCTGGAGTAATCATAAGTTTCACTGGTACTCTATTCTTTATTGCTTCAACATGACTTATTATACCAACCTTTAATTTTTCATTATGAATCCTTTCTAATGAATTCATAACAACTTCAAGTAGATCGTCATCTAAAGTACCAAATCCTTCATCAAGGAAAAATAATTCTAATGGTGCTGTTCCCTTAAGCTGAATCTGTGCTGATAATGCCAAAGCTAATGATAAAGATGCTAAAAATGTTTCTCCTCCTGATAAAGTAGTAGAGTCTCTTTTGGCTCCACCATTTTTATAATCTCTAATTATAAATCTGCTATTGTCATCAACCTCTAGTCCATAATTTCCATGAGTTATTTCTTTCAATCTCTTAGATGCTTCAACTGAAACATACTTAAGCTTACTTACTGCTACAAACTCAACAAATTTCTTTCCCTTAAATAACTTTTCCAAATCACCAAGAAGAGCCAATTTATGTTCTAGTTTCATCTTCTTATCTAAGAGATCTTTCTGTTCTTCCAGCTTATTTTTTATGTTTTTTAATTCTTCATCTACCTTAATTTTTTCTTCATTAATTTCATTGAACTCTTTTTCTTTAATATCTTTCAAGAGTTTTATTTCTGTATATTCTTCTTCACTTAACTCTTTACCATCTATTTTATTAAGTAAACTTTCAATTGCTCCATTTACTTTTGATACTTCACTTTTATAACTTTCTACTTTTAATTTATAATCATTAATTTCTTCTTTTCCAATTATATTTTTTTTGACATCGTCAAGGGAATTAAAACCTTCACTGTCTATTGCAACTTCTAACTGAGCTTCTTCATCTTTTTTTCGTTTACTTAATTCTTTATATTTACTGATTGCAGAAATTAATCGCTCATTGTTTTCATTAAATTCTTTCTCTATTTTATTTTTATTGTTTTCACTTTCCTTAAACTCACTATTAATATTTTCAATATTTTCCTGAATTTTATGTAGTAGTGAAACCAGATCATCTGTATTATCGACTTTGTTCTTTATCGCTTGTATTTTTTCTTCTTTACTTTTTTCATAATTACTTAATTCTGTATTATACCTAGTTAAATTTTCTTTTGCTAAAATAACTTCACTAGTTAAATTTTCTTTATTCTTTTCTAACTTTTCTATTAGCTCCCTGTTAACTTTAATAACCTCTGATAATCTTTCTCTCTCTTTTTCAACAGCTTTAATTTCTTCGCTTTTTTTATTAAAATCAGTTACTAATGTCTTTGCCCTTAGCGAATCCAATCTATTTTTTAAAATATTCAATTCTTCTGTATTTTCTGTAATACTCTTTTCCAAATCTTCAAGCTGTCTTTGGTTAGTTCTAACTACTGCTCGTAATTCATTTATTTCTCCGGTTTTAATATTAATTTCATTCCTCAGCTTATTAACACTTTTTTCAAGTTCTTCTTTAGCTTTAGAATAACTTTCTAAAGCTTTTTCTAAATTTATAAATTCCTGTTTTAACTCTTCCAAAGGTTTTTCATTAAACGCAGTTCCGAGCTTTTCAATTTCTTCAAGATTAACTTTAATTTTTTCGTTAAAACTATTTACCTTAGTTTCACCTTGAGTTATTTTGCTACTAATAATCTTTATTGAATTTTCTTTTAGTTTTATTTTTTCCTCTACATTCTTCACATCTTGAACTTCAAAAATCCTGATATTTTCTTTCATATGATGAGTTGATCCACATACAGGACATGTATCTCCATCTTTAAGTTCCTGTCTAAGAGTATGTGCTAAATTTTCTCTCATAATCTCCTTTTGAGTATTTTTTATTTCCTCTAGTTCTTTTTCAAGTTGCTTTTCTTCTTCTCTTCTACTTAATATATCTATTTGTAAGTTTTTTATCTCTTCTCTAGAGAAATCTATTTCTTTGTTCAGCTTTACATAATTGCTCCATTTTTGCTCATTTTCCACTATCAACTGTTTTAAATTAACTAAATCTTTTTGTTCACCTGGCGAATTTTTAAGTAAAAACTCATATTGTTTATCTTTATCTTCCAAACTTTTTTTTTCTTTATCTAAAACTTCCCTTAAAGCTTTTCCTTTAAGTATAGTTTCACTATTTTCTTTTTCAATAACTGCTTTCTTTTGCTTATCCTTAACTAGAATTCCATTTATTTTTTCTAACTTTTCTTCTACAATTATTCCTTCTTGAACTGCTTCCTTTAAACTTTCTTCAATTTTCAAATTATCATATGTTTTTTCGTCTTCTTTTATTAATTTATTTTTATTACTTATTTCTTCTTCTATTTTAATGAGCTCACTCTGTATATTATTATTTTTAGCATCACATTCTTTAATTTGTGCCTTTAATAAATCTATTTTATTTTCTATCTCACGTATCAAATTCTTTTCTTCAACAGCATCTTTAACTTTTTGTTCCTGCATCATTAATTGAGGAAGTTTATTCTCTTTTTTATCTTTTGCCATGCACCACAGTTGTTCTATCTTTTCTTTTTCTTCTTTTATCTTATCTATCTTTAATTTTAATTCTTCTAACTCAATCTCATTTTTATCAAAGGCTTTTCTAGTGCTTTCAAATGCATTTAAATAAGGTAGTACCTTTGCTCCTGCCTCACCTAGCTTTATCTTTTCTATATATGAATTTATGTTTTCCTCTTTTTCCTTTAATGTTTGCTCTTTATTTTTATAATATAGTAAATCAAGCTGTAGCTTCCATATTTCTTCATTTTCTTTATGCTTCTTTTCTATTATATCTAATTCCTTTTTCAAAGCTTCCAGATTATTTTTTAATTCCTCAAGAGCGTTTTCCTTTTCTTTTAATTTTTCTTGACTAACATCGCTGTATCCGCTTAATTGTCCCGCTAAAATATTGCTATCAGTTCGCTCTTTGCTTATCTTTGCACTAAGTTTTCTGGATAAATTGTCTCCAAATTGTTGAAGGTTAAACAACCTTTCAAGCATATCACGTCTTTCCTTACCTTCAAGCTTTAAGAATTCACTAAACTTCCCTTGAGGTAAAACAACAGTTCTTGAGAAATCTTCTAAATTAAGACCTACTATCTCCTCAACTTTCTTATTTATAGTTTTAACTCCATCTGCTAAAATTTCTTCTTCTGAACTTGTTACTTCAACGATTTTACACTTTCCAGAGCTTATTCCACCATCTTTTTTTCTCTTAAACTCCCTATCAATGATATATTTTCTTATTTCACTACCTGATATTTGGAACTCAAAATTTACATTTAACCTGTCACAATTAGTATTTATAAAATTGGAGCTTTTTCTTGATACATTTCCATATAAGGCTAGAGTTATTCCATCTAATATAGTTGATTTCCCACTTCCAGTTGGTCCAAAGATTCCAAAAAATCCTCTATCTGTTAATTTATCAAAATCTATAATTTGTTCATCCATGAAGCTATTTAAGCCCTTAATCCTCAATTTGATTGGTCTCATCTGTTTCACCCTCTTCGTTTATAATTGATAAAAGCACTTCCATAACTTCATCTTCTGGAGGAGTCCCCCTTTCTTTAATATAAAACTCCTTAAATATTTCCTCAAACGATTTTTCACTTAAGTTTAATTCACTCTCTTCTTCCAATCCTTTAACCTTAGGCATTATTTCTAATATATCTGCTTTTAATTCTTTCATTTGTTTTATTTCATCTTCTCTTATGTATCTATCTGTACTTATTTCTAAATACACCCAGCAATCTTTATCTTTATTTTCAGCACATCGTAATATTGCATCTTCAATACTTGAGCATTTCCAAATTTCTATTGGTTTATATACCCTTAAGTTTATTTCTTGTATGTCACATTCTTCATTAGCTTTTGCCTCAACTATATAACATTTCTTTTCAAAGCTAACCTCTTTTTTGTTATAGTGAATTGGTGACCCACAATACCTTGCTCTTTTATCCGTTCCCGGAACTATTTGTGGTTTATGCACATGCCCTAATGCTATATACTGTGCTTCCTTAGGAAAACAACTTCCATCTACTATATAAGCACCTCCTAATTGAATGCTTCTTTCAGAGCCACCTTCCTCACTTCCCATTGCAAATAGATGCGATATTATAAGATTAATTGTATCTTCTCTAAAATGACTTTTTAATGAATTGAATAAAGAAAATATCTTATCACTATAGGATTTGGCTTTTTCATCCTCATCTTCCATATAGTTATAGATAACTTCATTCAATCTTTTCTCACTTGGATAAGGCACAGTTAAGATAACTGCTTTTTCACTATTAATTTCAACTTCCACATATCCTTCTCCTGATGATAAAACTTTATATTTTCCATACTCACCACAAGGAACTATAGTTTTTGGTGTTCCAACCATAATGATTCCATGATCACGAGCAAGTGGACCTGCCGCAACCAATCTCTCTGGATTATCATGATTTCCTGATATAACCAAAGTAAGTCTCTCTCCATTTTTCGATAGTCTCTTTAAAGTATCATAAAACATTTTTTCTGCCCTTGCCGGAGGGTTTGGATTATCATAAACGTCTCCCGCAATCATGATTAAATCTATATTATTATCTTCTACAATCTTAACAAAATCATTTAAAAACTCTTCTTGCTCATCCATCCGGCTTTGTCCCTCTAAATTCTTACCTAAATGCCAATCAGCTGTATGCAATATTCTCAAATTATATCTCCTCCCATTAGGCCCAATTTATATTTACATTATAGCCTACTTAAATAGATTTTTTCCAATACTATTTTGTGGATATATATGTCTAGATTGAATTATTCTAATCATTTCTATGTGTACCCATACATTTGATAAATTTTAGATATATTAATATAATGATTTTATTATTTGTATTGAGTTTTATTGTATAAAGCATGCTAGATATAAAAAACAAAGACTATAAAAACCTGTATTCATATACAGCAAGTAATTTATAAAAAAGGTAGGTAATATTTATGGAAAGAAGTAAATCTTTAAATACTAGTGAATTAGTATTAATGGGGCTAATGATTGCTTTAACCTATATAGCAGGAAGCATAATTAAAATTCCATCAGTTGGAGGCTTTGTCCAAATAGGCGACTGTATGGTATTCTTATCAGTGATAGTTCTAGGTAGGAAAAAAGGAGCAATTTCAAGTGCTCTTGGTATGTTTCTTGTTGATGCATTAGGTGGATATTATTTTTGGGCACCCTTTACGCTAGTTATTAAATGTGGAATGGCTTATATTGCAGGATCTATATTAGAAAAAATGTCAGAAAACAAAGTTACTGTAAGATATACAATTGCATTTGTATCCAGTGGTATATTTATGGTGATTGCATATTTTTTTGCTGGAATAATAATATCAGGCTTTTTAACAGAAAAAATTGGGCTAATACAAGGAATAGCATATTCAGCTAAAGATATAGTTGGAAATATAATTCAAGTATCTACTGGTATAATAATAGCATTACCATTAAGTGCAGTTGTATCAAAAGCAAAACAAGCTGTATTTGCTCATTAGATTTAGCTTCTACAAATCATTCAAATTTTTATAACAGAAATTTTTAAAATTTTCTATCACTAAAAGTCTCAGGTGATTCCGTATCCTGAGATTTTTTTATCTGCATTTTCAAATTCAACTAAGAAATATCTAGGGGATGAATATATTTTCCTTTTTGTTCTCTTTTAAAATGTCCCCTTCTGAATTAGCTTTATTAATAATTTATGCTTCAGAGTGGCCTAGATGTCACCTATTTCACTCCAATTCAAACTCTTCTATAATAAAAAAGTGACTACATCATAATAATTAAAAAACTTAATATGATACAGTCACAGTAATTAATAAATTTTCAACCTCTATTTTATGCTCTGTTCTCCTCTGTCTTAGAACTTTCCATTATTTTAGGCATTATCATTGATGAAAGTAACGATATAACAGCTATTCCTATAAGTATTATAAATAAAAAGTGTAATGAGCTGTTTAATGAGAGTCTTATCTGTTCATCAGTTACCGCTGAATTATACAAATTACTTGGATCAACTCCATTTATTCCTAATTGAGTAAAATACTTAATTATATATATATTAAATATACTACCAAATATGCTTACTCCTATAGTTTGACCTATTGTTTTAAGCAATGAATTAGCTGCAGTCGCAGCACCTCTCTTGTTATATTCTACTGACTCTTGAATTATTATTGTTAAAGTTGTAAATGCTCCACCAAATCCAAATCCCATTATGAAAGCATATATTATTACTAATAATATAGAAGATTCTGCATTCAATGTAGGCAATAACGCTGTACTAATTAGTAAAATAACATTAGATATAAGTATTACTATTTTCCCACCAAACTTTACTATACACTTTCCTAAAATTACTGCAGCTATAAGCCAAGCAAATGACATGGGAGCTAGTGACAAGCCTGATATCTTAGCACTATATCCAAGTACATTTTGTATGTATATTGGGAGGTAAACATTCGAACCCATTAATATAGCTGAAGCCAAGAAGCTTACTAAATTCACAATTGAACTTGTCTTTGTAAATATATCAAAAGGAATAATTGGCTCTTTTGCTTTTCTTTCAATTATACAGAATGCAACTAGTAATATAACTGTTGCAATAACCGATAATAAAATAAATATGTTATTGCTAGAACTCATATCTTCATTTGATAAGAAGATATTCAAAAATATAACCATCGCCAGTGATAAAGTTATAATTCCAGCAAAATCTATGCTATGTTTTTTCTTTTCGAAAACTTCATCCAAATTTCTTTGAATAAGTACAACTGATATTATTCCAAATGGAAGGTTTATAAAAAATATCCAATGCCAAGATAATAAATCTATTAAGATCCCTCCCAAAAATGGCCCTACTAAACTTGCAATTCCCCAAACAGAACTTATTATTCCTTGGATCTTTGGTCTTTCCTCTAATGTAAATACATCTCCAATAATTGTATATGTAACTGTAAATATTGCTCCAGCACCTATTCCTTGTATGCCTCTAGCTCCTATAAGCATGTACATAGTTTGCGATAATCCACATAAAAAGCTTCCAATTAAAAATATTATTATTCCAATTGAAAGCATATTTTTTCTTCCATATAGATCTGATAGTTTCCCATATATAGGAGTAGTAATGGCAGAAGTTAGTAAATATACTGAAAAAACTGAACTAATAATTTCAAATCCTTGTAAATCCTTCACTATTGTTGGTATAGCTGTCGTTACAACAGTTCCTTCGACTGCTCCTAAAAACATTGCTACCATTAATGCTGCTGCAATGCTTCTTTTTCTTGAATTCATCTTTAAATCACTTCCTTATAAATTTCCTTTGTTTGTTCTAAGGTCAACTTTATAATTATATATATACTTAGCTATTTATACAACATTATAATAATATTTTAACTTGATGTGCTACTGATTTATGATATAGTATATAATAAAATATTCAATAATTTAAGAGGGGTAATTATATGACAAAATCGACAATGTCAATGTCTTCATTTTTTCGCAATAGATTTGTTCGAGTAATTATAGCTTCTTCTATTTTTCTACAAATAGGAATATGGGTTCGTAATTTCGCCATATTGTTATTTGTAATGGAGAAGACTAATAACAATCCCATTGCTGTTTCTTTAATTTCAGTTGCAGAATTTGCTCCAATATTTATATTCTCATTTATTGGTGGAACCTTTGCAGATAGATGGCGACCGAAGCGTACTATGGTTTGGTGTGATTTACTAAGTGCTATTTCTGTTTTTGCCGTTCTGCTTACAATAATCTTTGCAACTTGGGAAGCTGTATTTTTTGTAACATTTATTTCATCTATTTTGTCTCAGTTCTCTCAGCCCTCTGCAATGAAATTATTTAAAGTCCATGTTCCTGAAGAGTTTATGCAAACTGGAATGGCTATTTTCCAAACTCTTATGTCTATTTTTATGATTATAGGACCAGCATTAGGTACTATTGTTTTTCAAAAGTTTGGAATAGATATTTCTATATCAGTAATGGGTGTAGCTTTCTTACTATCAGCTTCAGTATTAACCCTATTACCCGCTGATGAGATAATTGAAAAGAAAGAAACTACAAATCATTTCTTGGAAGAATTAAAAGAAGGTTTCGCCTATGTTTGGCAGCAAAGAGAGTTAACTATACTTGGATCTGTTTTTGCGGTATCAGGCCTTGCTGTTGGTATCATACAACCACTTGGGGTTTTCTTAATTGTTGAAAGACTTGGTCTTCCTAAAGAAAATCTTCAATTATTACTTATGGTAAATGGAGCAGCAATGTTTATTGGTGGCGGATTAGTTATGACAATATCAAAGAAAGTTATGCCTCAAAAGCTTCTCGCAATAGGACTTATAGTTAACACCATTTCAATGGTTGGCATGGGATTATCTTCAAGCTGGATTATAATTCTATTGTTCCAATTCCTTAATGGATTTTTTATGCCTTGCATCCAAATTGGTATTAACACATTAATTCTTCAATTAACGAAATCTGAGTTTGTTGGAAGAGTAAACGGAGTATTAAATCCAATGTTTATGGGATTCATGGTTATTACAATGTCAATTACAGGATGGCTTAAAAGCCAATTTTCCCTTACTATTCTCTACATCTCAGCAGGCATACTTTTTCTAATAGGTGCAATGCTTACTTCATTAATATTTAATCCCTCAATTAGTAGTGAAATAGATTCAGCTGAATAGAAAAGTGAAAAAGCACCACTAGATGTTATAGATTATAACATCTAGTGGTGCTTTATTATTCTTAAAATACTTCTATTTATTTCAAGAATATAAAAATCATTACTTTTCTATTGGGTGCTTAGGACCTATTAGATCTAGTTGATAAAAAACTAAATCCAACCATTTACCAAATTTATAGCCTGCTTTAGTTACTGTGCCAGAGTATTTAAACCCGAATTTCTCATGAATTTTGATACTACCGTCATTTAAACTATCAATGCAAGCAACCATAGTTGCGTACTCATCTCTATTAGCAGCATCAATTAATTCCTTTAACAATATCTTCCCTATTCCTAAATTTCTATAGTCTTTATGAACATATACAGAATGTTCTATTGTGTACTTAAAAGCTGGATAAGTTCTAAACGATCCGTATGTAGCAAATCCTACAGCTTTGTCATCTTTTTCAAACACCAATAGTGGACATCCATCTTTTTTCTTTTCATCAAACCACTGTTTTCTTTCCTCAAGATTATGCGCAGTATAATCATAAATCGCTGTTGTATTTAATATAGCATCATTGTAGATCTCTAAAATATCTGCTAAATCTTTTTCCGTTGCTTCTCTTATCATTTTTCATATCCCTTTCAAAATAAACTAATCTTCCTATATTTTAACACCTATGTGCAATATGTAAAATTATTTTTTTAATAGCTCCATTTTATTAATTTTTATAATAATAAAACAATCCCGAGTTACAAATAATTAAATAATAATAAATTAAACTAAATAAAAAGAACAGCTTAAATGAACTTATTTGCCTATAGTCCATGTACGCTGAACTTAACTAATATTTTTAATTATTCATCTATTATCATAAGCAATGAAAAATTGGCTCCATTTTCTTATATGTACAAAATTCTTTATATCCCAATTCCTTAAGTTCATTTTTTACAGAAGAAATCTTGCATCCTACATCATCTTCCTTATGCGAATCAGATCCTATTGTAATAATAGTTCCTCCTAATTCTCTGTATAACTTTAATATTTCTCTAGAAGGTGTCAAATCATCTAACCCATATCTAAAACAAGATGTGTTAATTTCAATTCCTTTTCCATGAGAAATTACGTGAACTAAGATTTCTTTTACAATATCTCTTACCTTTTCAAAAGGATATTTTCCCATCTTATCATATCTATTAATCATATCTAAATGACCTAAAACACTATAATCATTATATTTTTTTATTACTTTTAATATTTCCTCATAATATTTCTCATTATATTCCTTTTGTGTCTTTCCTTTTTGAAAATCCTGTGTCCAAAATGCCTTATTATCTACCTGATGACAAGAGAGAATAACAAAATCAAAGTCATATTCATTAAAATCCTTTTGAAATTCATCAATAGTATGTTCTTGCATCCCAAATTCGATTCCAAGTTTCATAGTAATTTTATCTTTATATTTTTCTCTGCACCTATTAAATTCATTTATATAAGCTATATAATTGCAATTTATATCTACTTTCACTCCATAATCAACATGCTCTGTAAAGCATATTTCATCAATTCCTAAAGATATTGCCTTTTTGATCTCATCTTCCATAGGATAAGTGGAATCATCGCTAAAACTTGTATGCATATGATAATCAGCTAACATAATTAAATTTCCTCCTAAAATATTATTACAACTATTATTACTATTTCTTCAATATAAAATTCTCAATTAATTCAGCGACAACACCTTCATTATTATCGGCTTCTGTTGTATAATCACAAGCGCTTTTTACATCTTCAACTGCATTTCCCGCCGCTACTGATAATCCTGCTACTTTTAACATAGACATATCGTTGTAGTTGTCGCCTACAGCAATTGTGTCTTTAATATCTATATCTAAAATTTTTGCTAAGTTAATTAAACCACTTCCTTTATCTACCCCTAATGAATTAAATTCCATATATCGATTTGACGAATAACTTACAGCACAATACCCCTCTGTAATACTTCTCATATCTGGCTCAATGCCCATCAAATATGAAACATTTATATTTTGATATATAATCTTTGCAATTGGTTCCTCTTCAAGAAAATCTACTGTATTTTCTTTCATAATAGTACACTCTAATTTTTGATTTTTAATTCTTTCTTTTTCACTTTGTGATAAATTATAAATATACAATTTATCTTTTGTATAAACATGTATACAAACATCCTTATTTAATCCATACTCAAAAATTTCTTTCATCTTATCGAATCTTAATCCTTTAAATTGCAGTAGCTTGTTATCCTTATTTTCTGTTAAAGCTCCGCCATTAAAGGAAATAATATATTCCCCAGCCTGATTATATAAATCCAAAATTTTCAAGTCCTTCTGAATAGAAGAATAACCTCTTCCTGTAGCTGGTACAAATTTTACTCCATACTCTTTCTTGGCTCTTTTTATTAAATCAATATTTCTTTGACAAATTATATGATTATCATTTAATAGTGTCTCATCCATATCACAAGCTATTAGTTTATATGCCATAATTTTGCCTCCTCCTATATTGCGCATTTTTATATATACTTTTTTAAAATATTTAAAACAAAATCTGCTTCTAAGACTGTATATTTCTACTACTTTAAAAAGTCACTTTCAGATTTGATTTTATTGTAGCTCTCCAAAGAATTAAATAATGTATGAATCTTGTGCTGTGAATATATACTCTACTTAATAATTTTCTTCATAAAAAAATAAACTGCTTGTACTCTTTAAAAGTCATCTTTATAATAGATGCTCAAATCCAGTTATAATTTCTACAATATAATTTATATTCTAACTCCATTGATATTTTAAGTTTATAATTCTTCAGTTCAATTTGATGATAATAATTTTTATTAATGCTAAAATAAATATATATGTTGCAATTCTTAATGGATATTTCATAATTGCAGCTAAAATTCTTTAATTATTTTTAGAATTATGATGAGTAATTATTTTATCAACATACATAACACTTTTCCTTAAAAAGTATTAATGACAAATTTAATTGTTTATTCATGACACTTATCAATAAAATAATTCATCTAAAAATGTAAACTTCACTAAGGAGATAATTATCATGACAATTTATAATTTACTTTTATATGCTAATAATTTAACTGAAACAGAGAAATTACTTGCAAATTACATATTGGAAAATCAAGAGCAAGTTGCTGGTATGTCATTAGATGAATTAGCCAAAGTATCTTTTTCATCAATCTCAACTATACACAGACTATGTAAAAAAATTGGATTAACTGGTTTCAAAGAATTTAAAATTAAGTTTGTTGAAGAACTATACTCCAAAATGAATAAACCAGAAAATATTGATATAAATTTTCCTTTCAAGAAAGACGATACACAATTTCAAATTGCTAGCAACATTAAGCAGCTTTATATTGATACCTTAACCAACACTTTTTCCTTCTTTAATTCCGAACAGCTAGAAGATGCTGTTGATTTAATTTATAATGCCGAGATAGTCGATGTTTATGCCGTTACAAATAACATACAAACGGCATTGAACTTTCAAGATAAAATGCAAAGCATCGGTAGATACGTTAATGTTTCACTAATTCCAATGAACCAAGTATACCGTGCTGCCGCTTCTAATAATAAAAATAAGCAAGTTGCAATTATCCTTTCTTATTCTGGTAAGACACCTGAAATTAAAGAAATTGCTTTAGTTCTAAAACGTAAGGAAATAGAAACCTTAGTTATCTGTTCAGCTCAAGAAAACTATTTAACTAAGTTATTTAAATATCATATATTTGTTTCTAGTAAAGAAAATTTAAAAAAGAAAATTTCTCACTATTCTTCTCATATTGCTACACAATATGTTTTAGATGTCATATTCTCTTGTATCTTTAACAAAGATTATGAAAAAAACATGGAGTATCGCCTAAACGAATTTAATAAGTTAGATCATCGCCAGGTAGAAGAATGACCTAATCTTTAGACGTTTATGCTTCGTACTTAGTATTACATTTTGTTCATTTACATTATAGTAGATAACTATTGATAATTATATACATGCAATCAAAACAGGTACTTATTTTCAAATATTCCTTTAAATAATAAAATTATCTGAAAATATTTTTCAGATAATTTTATACTCATAGAAATATATAATTTTTATAGATTTCAATTAACATTAAAAACCTAGCCAGCTTTTCTTCATTCAACATAATTATTTCTTACTAATATCTTTTTATATTTATACAACAATTATTTAATCTCTCTCAAACAATTGTTGTAAATCTTCTTTTGATAAACTTCCTAATAAGCCGCTATTTTTAAGTTCTCCCGTTAAAATACTGTCAATAAGTTGTTTTTTATCTTCTTGAAGCAAAATGATTTTCTCCTCTATAGTCCCTTTAGATACTAACTTAATCACCTCTACTACATCTCTTTGACCAATTCTATGAGCTCTATCCGTTGCCTGAGCCTCAACTGCTGGATTCCACCATGGATCAAAATGAATAACTAAATTAGCTGATGTTAAGTTAAGTCCAGTTCCTCCAGCCTTTAATGAAATCAAAAAGACATTCACAAACTCATTAGTATTAAAATCTTTAACCATTTTTATTCTATTTTTAGGGCTTGTTTTTCCGCTCAAATGGAAAAATTCTATTTTCTCCTTATTTAAGCGATCCCCAATCCTATCTAATGCAGAAGTAAATTGTGAAAATAGAAGTATCTTCCCACCAGAATCAATATGACTTTTAATGATTCCTGCCACTTCTTCTATTTTCCCACTTCCTCCATTATAGTCTTCAAGTATAAGTGAAGGATCTAAACATATCTCCCTTAGCTTAGTTAAGTATGAGAATATCTCGATTCTACCATCTTTGTTATTCTTCATTGCAGCTTTTACTCTTTTTACACAATTACTATACACAGCTTTTTGAGAAGGGGTCATTTCAACTAATAAAGTCTTTTCTATTTTATCTGGTAATTCATTCATTACTTCTTTCTTAGTTCTCCTTAAAATAAAAGGCTTTATCATAGTCTTAAGATTCTCTAAATTATCTTCCCTTCTTGAAATAAATTTTTCCTCAAACTTTTCTTTAGCGTAGAGGTACTCTGGCATTATAAAGTCAAATATAGACCAAAGCTCTGTCAAATTATTTTCAATAGGTGTTCCAGTTAAAGCAAATCTAATTTTTGCCTGAATTTCTTTTACAGCTCTTGAATTCTGAGCTTCCGAATTCTTAATACTCTGCCCCTCATCAATTATGCAATAATCAAAAACAATATCTTTATAATTATCTATATCTAATCTCAATGTTCCATAGGTAGTTAGCACTACATCATATTCACATATATCTTCCATAATTTTATCTCTTTGACTTCCATGAACCAGCACAACTCTTAAACTTGGTGCAAATCTTAAAATTTCATCTTTCCAATTATAAAGCAATGATGTCGGACAAATTATGCAAGTCTTTTTGTTCTTCTCTAATAATAAGAATGCTATAACTTGTATTGTCTTACCTAATCCCATCTCATCTGCTAATATTCCTCCAAATCCCACTTCACTTAAGGTCTTGAGCCACTTAAATCCATTAATTTGATATTCTCTAAGAATTCCTTTAAAATCACTTGGGATTGATATATTTTTATTATTTATGTTGTCTAACTTATTTTCTATATCATCTAATTCATTCGAATTTTCTATACTCCCTAAACCTATATTCTTCATATTTTCATATAGACATAA
The DNA here is from genome assembly GCF_022320765.1 of Clostridium sp. YIM B02569. Lineage (NCBI taxonomy): Bacteria > Bacillati > Bacillota > Clostridia > Eubacteriales > Clostridiaceae > Clostridium > Clostridium sp. YIM B02569. Next base: position 147,377 of record NZ_JAKJJX010000009.1, read on the forward strand.
AGCTTTATTCTTTTCGATTTCAACTTTTTCATTATTTGAATCCAGATTTATATTTAACACTTCAATTAGATTAAAAAAACTTCTCACACCATTATCTTCAAAATCTAAAAAGTTATTATTTCTTGTTTTGTAAAATTTATTTTTATCTTTATATGATTCTAATGCACTATTTAATTCCTTTGTTCCTAACTCCCCTATACTATAAGAGAAACTATAACTTCCGTCCACTTCATCTAAATCAACTCTAATTGAATCCAGATTATATATTTTTTTATTGCTAAGGCCGTTTCCTAACATAACATTTCCCAACGAGTGGATTATCTCTCCTTTTTTTCTTAGTATATTAAACAACTCTTCATCTTTACCTATAAATACAAGTCTGTTATCTATTTTTACAAAACTTAGTTTTTCAACTTCCATAAGAAGCTTTTCTTCTTTTTTATCATCTCTTATGAACGTATGCGAAACATTTCTCTCATCTAATATATTGATCTTTGTATTACCATAGCTAAGAAATATATCACAATAAATTTTTCCGTTCCCTTCATATAAAAAAAATTCAGGTCTTGATAAATTAGATGCATAATTTCTTAAGTTTTCCGCAATATTTATGTTACTCGAAATTCTACTTAAAAGAGACATTAGTTTAGTGTAAGTATCTATATCTTTTCTATAGGTAATTCTGCCATGAACTAATAATCTTTCATGCAAACTAGCATAATTATCAATTTGATTTTTTGAAGGTAAATAGAGTTCATTCCTAAAATAATAAACATCATTGTTTGAATTTAATGAAATGGGAAGCTGCTTATGAGTCGTCAAGACTATCATTCCGTTATCTTCCTTAACATTAAAGGTTATAGGTAAATCTTTGTGTAATATTGGTGCTGTAATTTCAATATAATCAAATTTAAATTTTATTTTTCTATCCTCTATACCTTTTAAAAATTTTCTAAGTTCCTCTGGCTTAAGTATAAGCTTTCCACCTCTCGAAGGTGTTTGTACCTCATAATATAGAGAATCATTTTCTATTTTACGAATAAGCCTTGTGCTATGATTATTTCCCCATATTTTATATTTTTCTGCAGTTTTCTCTTCAGAATTTTCTTCTTTATTGTTATCATTTTCAAGTAAGCTAATAAATTTATATTCAGTAGCAGTTATATGACTACAAATTAATGTGTATCCACTTGAAGTAAATTCTTTAAACTCATCACAAGAACAGTTAGCACTCTCTAGTTTTTTCCTCTGGAGATTGATTTTGATATGTGTACTAAATTCGTTAATTTTATTTTTATCAGTAACTTTTCCATAAATATGATATATATTATCTATCTTTTTCCCCTTAAAATAAGTGACTAAACCATTATTAAATTTAACCTCTCCCTCTCTTTTCATAGTAGATGAAGCTGATTTAAATAATATTGACTTTAATTCTTCTAGTTTCAAGTAATCACCTCTTTCATGACAAGCACAAATAAAATTCTGGCCATTTATTTAATCTATAAATTATAAATTATATATCACTTTTACCTCTAATAGTCGCATTTCAATAATGCTATTTTTACATAAAATATATTATAACATAGTAGTTTAGATTTTTTATCAAATAGTACTTGACCAACTTTCACTTAAAGTAATTAATTGGTTTTGATGTAAATATTTATATTGACATATTTAATCTACAATTGTAAACTGAAATAGTGATTACAATTGTAGATTAAAAAATGAAAGGAGTTTTTTAATGAAAATCTTTCCTAAAATATCAGAGTCAGAATGGGAAGTTATGAAACTTATATGGAAAACAAATCCTTTAACTTCTGAGCAAATAATCAATTCATTATCAGATAAAATGAATTGGTCAACGCAAACTATAAAAACCTTTATAACTAGACTTATCAAAAAAGGTGCAATAGGTTTTGAAAAATCAGGAAGAATTTATAATTACTATCCATTAATTTCTGAAAATGAATACATAAAATCTGAAAATGAAACATTTCTAAAAAAGGTCTATGATGGAGCATTAGGCATCCTTTTCACTAAATTTTTAGAAGAAAAAAATTTATCTAATGATGAAATCGAAGAACTCGAAAACCTTCTTAAAAATAAAAAAGAAAAAAACTCTAATAAAGATAAGTAAAAAATATGATTAAGATATTTTAAAGAAGATACTAAGTTACAGAACACGTATATTTTTTAAATATTAATATTCATATTTAGTATGGTAAAGCCTATAAAATTAAACTTTATATTTAAAAATTCAAATTACATGGAGGTGATATTTTTGTGGAAATCTTAGAAAAGATTTTTTTATTTACTTTACAGATTTCTTTATCAGCTAGTATTTCTGCACTATTGATCATTTTAATTTTAAAATTATTTAATAAATATATTGGCATAAGAGTTAAGAATATATTGCTTATTTTATTACTTATAAGGTTTCTTGTGCCTATTACTCCGGACATGAATACTAATTTCCTTAATACTTTATATCAAAAATGTGAAAACACTTTAAATCTATCCAAGGGTAATAGTAACTTGGATTTAACAAAATCTGATTCAGAAGTTCCTAAGAAAAGCCTTGAAAATAACATCTATAACGAAAAAACTCAAATAGAGACAGAAGATGAAACTCAAAGCACTAATAAACAAAATTCTATTTTAAGAATAGTCTCATGCATTTGGATAATAGGTGTATTAATCATAGATCTGATATTATTTTTATCTATGCTTATTTTTAAGCGCAAAACTAAGCATTTAGAGACAGATATGTATCCCGAAATTCAATCAGTAATAGAATTATGTAAAGATAAAGCTAATGTAAGTTCTAATATTTCCTTTTACGTATGTGATGACCTTAATAGTCCTTGTATATTAGGAATTACAAAACCTAAGATTTATCTTCCTAAACATATTTTAAATATAAATGATAATAATCTACTTTCACATATATTTTTGCATGAATTATTCCATTATAAAAGAAAAGATTTATTATGTAACTTTTTGAGCACAATTGTATTTTCAATACATTGGTTTAATCCTATTGTTTGGTTCCTTCTTAATAAAATAAAACTTTATAGAGAATATGCCTGCGATGCTTGCGTTCTTGAATTACTAGGAGAAAAAGAAGCAATAAAGTATGGTATGAGCCTAATAAATCTTTCAAAAATGTTTTTAAATAAAACTAACCACTCTAATTTAGCAATTTTTTTTGAAACAAACAATCAAATGAAAGGACGAATTGAAATGATAAAAAAATTTAAAACTGGTTCTTATAGAATCTCAATAATTGGTGTATTAGGTTGTGTATTAATCACAATCATCATGCTTACCAATAGCATAAATGTTAACGCTTTAGATATTAACACCAATAAATTAGCTACTGAGAGCAGTACAGCAATAAATACTCCCCCTAAATTTATTGTTGATACACCTGAAAAATCTTACTATGATATAGAAAAAGTAGAAAAAGTAGCTGGATTCAAATTTAAACTACCTGATTCTCCTCAGCTTAGTAGAGCTAGCAGCCTTCAACTTATAAAACTTTCTGATCAAGATAATGTTTTACTTATATACTTAGATGGTGATACTAAATTTACATTTCAAGTTTCTGAAAAAGACCCACTAGAATATTTGAAGAAAATAGCTACTGTAAAAGGTGGATCAAAAAATTATATTGAAAGTAAAGAAGAATCTATGAAGCTAGGAGATATAGACGGATTCAATGTAATTTTAACTCAAATATCCCCTTCTCAAACTTTAAAAAATGGTGATGTAATACCTGAACGAAAAGATGTAGATAAATATTTCGCATGGAAAAATGAAGGATTATGGTATAGTATAAGATATAATTCACCATTGAAAAGTTCAGGAAAAAACGCTAATCAAGGATCTAATATTTCGCAAGATAATATAGAAACAATAGCGAAATCTATAGTATATCCAGACGAAATAAAGAACGTAAAATATTCTGTAGAAAAAGATGCCCCTTCAACAGAAATTGCTACAATGATGATTTATGACAAAGAAGATTTGGAGTCCGCAAAAAAATACCTAGGCTTTAACCCTAAATTTCCGTTAAAAATAAATGAAGATATAACTATTAATCAGTCAGCAGTAGGAATTTCAGACAACTCAGATATAAAAAACAATAATATTAGCTATGAACTTGATAACATATATAGAAATAAGAACGGTTCAATAACTTTCAACCAGAAAAAAGCTTCAAAAGAGTATGAAGATATGAAAAAAAGTGGATATACCACTATATACAATAACGAAAATAATAAAACTGAACAAATCAAAGTTCAAAAATTAACTATAAATAATAATGACGTATTTAAATACTTATATGATGAAAACTATCCTGATGGCACTTCTGGCAGCAATGGAGAATATTTTTGGAAGGAAAATAATATTTACTACTCTGTATGTTTTTTTGGCAACACTGCTAATTCAGATGAAATAGCCAAAGAATTTATTACTTCTAATCCTATAGATTAGAATATAATTTCCTTACTTTCAAAAATATATATCAGTATCTCCTATCATATTTTTATTACAAAAAATAAATAGTTTAAAAGGTATTGTGTTAATTCAATACCTTTTTAACTATGCATTATTTCTCCCTTTTTTGTCGTATAAAAATATATTAGCTTATTACGAGTATAATAAGCTATGTTAATAATACTTTCAATATAAAATTATATGCCGCCTCATCTTCCCACTGAGATAACTTAACATGACCTAAATTAACTCCATCAATTTTAAAATTTAAAATCTCTTTTAGGTTATTGTAATATAATTCTCTATTCAACTTGATTTTGCTAAATAAAATCTTTTGAACACATGGTTTACTATTCGCATCTGAGGGAAGCATCATCATAGCAACTCCACCAGTATACTTATTTTTATTTAGGTTTGGTTTAATCATATTTATATATGTAACCCCATCATTTGAGCTGCTTAAATTAAAAAATATCATTTTATCGGATACAATATACTTCCCCGTAAAATATTTAATTACCTTGTCATCTGAACAAATCTTAAAATTTACATTTTCATTCTTAATTTCTATGATTCCTTCATGCAAAGACCCTTCTTTAGCTATATTAGTAACAAAAAAATAAACATAGTATTTCTCTTCAAAAATATAGGATCCAATTTCATTATTATTTTCTAAGTTCTCAATATCTTCTGCTGTTAGCGGTATAGAAATAAGCTTTTCAATTGTTATATTATATACTTCAGAAATATATAGTAATGTTTCTATAGATGGGAAAGCATCTCCTGATTTGTATTTAGATAATAAATCCTCAGATATACCAATTTTACCAGCCAACTTTTTTTGTGTTGATTCCAGTTGAATTAATTTTCTTAGATTGTACGTAAAAACCTTAGATGTCTTTTCATATATATCATTTTTTAATGCTTTTACTTCATTAATATTGTTATACATAATATCTGAATCAGCTTTAATATAATTTAATTTCTTCTTTATCTTTTCATTTATTTCTTTAAATTCATATAAATCTTTATTCAAATTCCTCACTCCATATTGTTATCATATTATGATAATCAAGTAAGTTGAATCATATTCAACTGAATATTTTATATTTTTCAATTATCTTAGACATTTATATATAGTAATTGAAACAATTCACTTACTATATTACCATAATATTGCAAACTTCAAAATACAATATATTTTAAGGAGATACTTATGTCTAGATCAATATCTAAAAATGCTTTTTTTAAAGCAGTATTAAATGTTTCAAATATAATTTTACCTATAATAGTTATGCCAATAGTTCTTAGTGCAATTCAAGATAAATTAAATGGATATATGACCATGGGGGAAACCTGGACTGCAGTTTTTATGATTTTTGCAAGCTTTGGAGTTTATCAATATGGTTTAAGAGAAGTAAGCAAAGTAAGAGATGATAAGGATAAACTAACCAAAACAATTACTAGTCTATTTGTAATTACCACCACAACAACAGCTGTAACTTCTATTTTTTATGCTATCTTTTTAACTATATTCCATAGAAATGATGCATATTTTTATACTTGCATGGTTATGGGATTAAACATAGTCTTTAATATGTTCAATGTTGAATGGATCAATGAAGCTCTTGAAAATTATGATTTTATAGCATTAAAAACTATGATAATTAAAATAATATATAATTTATTAACAATATATTTTGTAAAGACTCAGGCTGATTTTTTATTTTACATATATCTTACTTGCGGTATAAATTTTATTAATAACATATCCAGTTTTATATATATAAAAAAGAAGATACACTTTGACTTCTCAGATTTACAAATAAAAAAACATATAAAACCTATGTTTTCAGTTGTAATACTTGCTAACACATACATTTTATATACTTGGCTTGATAAAAACATGATAAACAGCAATTTAGGATCAACAGAAGCAGGATATTATGGAGTGGCCCAAAAGATAATGTCAATGATAGATATCTTAATGTTTACAATAGTTCAAGTTTCCATGGCTAGACTTTCAAACTATTTAGAAAATCATTCAAAAGAAGTCTATTTAAATTTATTAAATAAGGTAATTAAAATATATTTCTTATTCTTATTTCCAGCTTCAATAGGATTACTTGGAGTTTCTAAACAAGTTATTATAATTATGGGTAAAGGTACTGATATATATCTTCCAGCCGTACCAATACTAATGGTGTTTTCAATATATATGCTGACTATTGGAATTGATAGAATTATTTCAGATCAGATAATTTATATTTTCGGGAGAGAAAAAACAGATGCTAAGTTAGTTTTCATTGGAGGGATATTAAATTTAATCTTGAATGCGCTTTTAATATTTACCAATATGTTCACACCAACAAAAGTAATCGCAACAACTTTAGTTTCAAATTTAGTAGTTATGGTTTTAGAATATAGATTAGTAAAAAATGAGCTTCATATAAATATAAGATTATTTGCTTTTGAGAATTTGAAGTATTTGTATTACTCTTTAATATTCATCCCAATAACCTTTGTTATAAATAATTTTATATCTGGAACTATATTATCCTGTATACTTGATATACTTGCTTGCTGCAGTATTTACTTTATAATTCTTATAGCAACAAGAGATAAGGTATTCCTTGGATTATTAATGATAGTCTTTAAAAAATTAAAAGCTCTATATAAACAAAGAATAGCATAAAGCTTTAAATCAAGTAAAATAGCTATTAAGATATACAACTCGAAAGCATCTAAGATTTTTCGAGTTGTACTCAACAATATGTCATGACAAGTATCAAGTATATGATGATCTTTATAAGAATTCTTTTGTATATGTCTATGTGTATTATTTCTTTACTTGATTGATACACTTATGAGCATTATCAAATTTCATATCATGAAATTTACAAGAAATATATAGTCTCAAGAATAATTAAGTACTCTTTTACAGATATTTCTATATTAAATGCTTCTTCCATTGGTTTTAATATTTCTCTAACAAAATTATATTTATCTTTATTCTCATCTAACATTTTCTCACTATACTTGCGATATATAATTTTTTCGCCACTTAACATACGCTCTATTACACAAGCAATGTGTAATATTAACCCTATTAATGCAGAACTATTAAGTTCAGCTTGATTATTTACAAGACGTATATAAAAGCTTCTAAAACACTCGATATACTTATATGAATCTATATTTACATTTTCTCCAATTACTTCTCTCATATCATATATCTCTTCTATTAGACTTAATCGTGATTTTAGTAGTTCTACTTTTTTCTTATCAAAGATATCTGATGTTGATATATACAACAAAGACTCATCATCTGGTTTTACCGCACTTACCACTGCCAATATATCCTTTTCTGCCTTTATTTTTTGTATATTATGATTGAATTTTTTCTTGTTTACTATGTCTATATTAAGTATGTCGATGTCATTACTAGTGATTTCTAGTTTCTCTTCCACAATTGGCTTGAGTTTTATAGCAGTTCCTTGTCCTGTAATGCAAGCTGTTATAATCACCTTCTTTTTAAGTGTTGAATTTATACTAAAATTATCTGCATAAATTCTTACTATATGTGGATTTAAATTTATACAGCAATCGTAAATTTCTTCCAATGAGGCTTTTAATGTTGCTTTCCTTGTAGCTTCAAGAACAATAGGAGTAGATACCATTTCTATTGTTTTTACCGGCACCTTTGTCTTTTCGTAAATCATATCCCCAAATAAAACAAGAGATCCCATATCTACTAACAGCAATACTCCTCTACCTTTATCTATTTCTTTTACTATTTCTGTCAAATTTTCTAGTGCAGTCTCTGGTTTCTGATCCAATGGCATATCATATCCTATAGCATATTTCTCACCCAAAAGTCTATTAGCTACATCGGCCATTGAACTTGCTGTATACTCTCCGTGCATAGCAACAATAATTCCAACACTACTCTCATTTTCATAATCCTCTTTATCTATACATAAAAACATAGTTATAAATCCAACTTCATCTTCTGGAATTCTAATATGAAATGTGCTTTCAACTTTTTCTTTTAAATCATACGAAATTTCATATTCCATGAGATGCATCTTTTTAATATCTTCAAGTTGATGATTTTTAATTTCTTTTCCCTTTAGAATTCTTTCAACTGTACTTGCTACATGCATTGATAATCCATATAAAATTTTACTATCAAACTGCATTAACAATTTTTCACTAGCCTTGTTTAAAAATTCGCTAACTAGATCTACAATTTTTCTATCAACAACTTTATATAATTCTTCTAAACTATCCTTATCTATATTCAGTATATATTTTTTGAAATACGTATCTATATCAAGACTCATTATAAGTTTTATATCCTTTTCACTTATTCCATTAGACTCCAAAAGTTTTCTTTTCTCTTCTAAAGCTCCATAAAAATCAACTATTTTTATATCTTCTTCTTCTCTCACATTATTTTCATCCAAACAAAACTTTATAACATCTTGATTCACAAACCTATCAATTTCACTTCTTTTCTCTTTATACTTAAATAATCCGCTAAGTACATACTGAGGCAAATATTGGCTATGAATGCATATGTTCTTATCTCTTTTCATCATATTCTCAAGAAAAGCTTTTGAGCAGCTTAGTTTTATATCGCTTTTGAGTTGTCCAATATTGTTAGAACAGTTGTATAGTAAGAATGCTTTTAGCGCATTTGCTGTAATACCTATGCTCTGCTTAATACAACTCACTTCTATCTTTAAAAAGTTTTTAATAAGTTCATATCTTTCTTCTATAGTCCTATCTTTTAATGCTGGTAAGCGTATAATCATAGGAATTCTTCTGGTAAATGTTTTCAATAATGCCGATTCAACATTTTCAGTAGTAGCACATATTATAAGTAGTTTAACTTTATACTCTTCCTCAGAATCTCCAAGTCTCCTATATATGCCCTTATCAATTATAGAAAATAGCATTTCTTGACCTTCCGATGGTAATCTATGAACCTCATCCAAAAATAATATTCCTTCATTAGCTTTTTCAACTAATCCTATGGTGTCTCTGCTAGCACCAGTATATGCCCCTTTCTTAACACCAAAGATGTGACTCACTAGTAACTGTGGATTATTTGCATAATCTGCACAGTTAAATGAAATAAATGGTGCATTGGCTTTTATTTTGCCAATTTCTTTAGCGTACTTATACATAACTTCTGCAAACATTGATTTTCCTGTACCAGTTTCCCCTAAAAGAAGAGTATGAAGTCCATTGGGAGGATATATTATAGCAGCTCTAGCCTGTTGTGATGCGTTTTTCAGACTGAAGCTAGTTCCAATGATGTTATCAAAAGCATCTTTTAAAACTTTTTCTGCACCTTGCTCTATCTGAATATCCTCATCCTTTATTTTATATAATACTGGCTTCTTCACTATTTTTTCTATTTTTCCATCTCTATAAAGTTTATTTAAATCACTAGATACGTTCGTCCTTTGAATATTCATTGTTAATGAAATTTCTGTAGCTGAAAAACCGTTGATGCATCTACGTTCATTATATTCCTTACTACACAGATCCCTTAGAACTTTATAAATATTATCAATCCTTCTCATTGCTTTTCCCCTCATATCCTATTCGTATAACTCTCTTAACGTTAACACTCTAGGTACGTAAATTAAATTTAAATATCTTTAACTAATAAGCTTATTATACATGATTTACCATAGAATTTGAATAAACATATCAAAGAGTGGATTATTCAAGTTTTATTAAATAACCCACTCCATTTTTACTATTTGCTGTTTTTACTTATTATACATTGCATGCTATTTCTTTTTCTTTAAACTTTTCTTCATACATTTTAATAAGTTCACAGATAAGATCTTTAGCTAAAGATGCAGTCATTAAATGATCTTCTGCATGCATCAGTAATAAAGATAATTCTTGTTTATTACCTGCGGCCTCTTCTTGAATTAATCCAGTCTGTATATTGTGAACTAATGAAAGTTCTTCTTTAGCTTGTTTCATACATAGATTGGCTTTATCAAACTCACCATTTCTAGCTAAATTTAAAGCCTCAAAACAAGCTGATCGTGAATTACCTGCGTGACTAATTATAGTGAAAACTATTTCTTCTAATTCCATATTCATTTTAAATCCTCCATTATTTATCCATTAAGTTTAGTGCAAGTTCTAGAACACTTTTTCCATCTATTCTTCCATAAAGTTGTACTGGTATGCAGGCATAAGGCTTACCTTTTTCATCAACTATTTCTTTAACCCATTTTTCTTTATATTTAACTTGAGGCCCAAGTAAAAATACATCATAATCATCAACATTTTCATCCAAATCTTCTACTGGTTCAGCATTAATAACTAAGTCCTTGCGACCTATTTCCTCTGCATATTTTTGCATTTTTGTTACTAGCAAACTTGTTGACATACCTGCTGCACACATTAATAATATCTTCATGCTAAATTCCTCCTAAATTTCATTCTATAAATATTTTTCTAATTAATACACTAAGCTTGTACTGTATTTAAACTTTCTTCTTTCCCTTCAATTTCTAATTGTTGTTTTTCAGCAAATTTAAAGAATGGGTAGTAAATTATTGCTGCTATAACCATTTCTACAGCAGACCAAACTGCTGCTCTCCAATCTCCACCAGTTGCAATAAATGGTCCTATAATAGGGGGCATTGTCCACGGAACCATAGCTACTGGTCTACCAATTATGTCAAAATACATCATAAAATAAGACAAAGTAGTAAGTACTAAAGGTACCACTGTAAATGGAACTAGAATAACTGGATTTAAAACTACTGGAAAACCAAATATGACTGGCTCGTTTATTTCAAAACATGCAGATGGAAATGAAACCTTTCCAAGTGATTTATAAAGTTTGCTCTTTGAACGGATCATTAATAAAACTAAACAAAGAGTTGCACCTGTTCCTCCTACATTAACAAACAATGAGTAAAATCCTGATGCTGTAATGTATGGAATCTTTTCATGTGCTATAAAAGCTGCTGTATTAACAGTTAAAAATTGAATATATATTGGATCTGCTATACCTTCAAGCGTCATGTCTCCATGAATACCTGCTGACCAAAGTAATGTAACTAATGCGCTATATATTAATATTCCCGGAAGAGTATTAAGGGCAAAAACAACTGGACTAAATATCATAGTAATAAAATCAGTTATATTAAATCCTATAACTACTCTTATTAGCCAAACTGTAATCATAACTACAAGAGCTGGTATTAACGCAATAAATGAATTTCCAACTGCTGGCGGAACTCCCTCTGGTAATTTAATAACAATATTTCTCTTTACGAAAAATCTTAATACTTCTACTGCAAACATACAAACTATTATAGCAGTGAAAAGTCCTTCTGCTCCAAATTTACTAGTATCCAATTGAAAATCCTCTGTCACTTGTGTAAGTAAAAATGCTACAAAAGATATTACTGATCCTGTAATTGGATCTAATTTATAGCTTTTAGCTAAGTGATATCCTATTCCAAGGGCTGCTAAAACGCCTAGAACTCCAAATGATGAATTTACAACTACATTCATCTTCGGGCCAAGCTCTCCAATATAATCTGCCCACCAATCAAATGGAAGGTTACCTAAAATAAGAAATATACTTCCTACAATAATGAATGGAATTGTAATAGCTAATCCATTACGAATTGCCATTAGATGCCTTTGATTACCGACTTTAACTAATGGTGGTATCATCTTTTCTTGAAAAAAATCCATAAATCTTTCCATAATTTCTTCTCCTCCATAATTTTTTCGTTCTGTTAAGCTGCATAAACATCTTTCAATTCTATTTAAGTAGTAATCGCAAGCTTGCTAAGTATTGAATATCTCTGCTAAAGTATTAAATAATAGAACTGAAGAAAACAAACATAAAAATTTTCTATCTTACGATAAGTTATATAAAACTAATTTTAATAAACATTATATTCAAACAATGTATTATGAAAAATGAAATCCATAACTTTTGCATAATATTATTAATACTCAAAAATGAAAATAATTAAATCCCATAATTATTTCAGCATACTAAAGTAATCGTTTTTATATGTTACAGTATAATTTTAATATTTATAAATGTATAAGACAAATATAATTGAATTATTGTTTATTATTACTATCACAATATAAATTTTCACTCAATATATAGGCAAAAGATTACGTTTATTTTTTATAAAATACAAGAGATTTGAGGTTTATGGTGAATAACTAAATTTGTTTATTAAATTTATGCTTAAGTAGGATTAAACTAAGATTATATAATCGCTAAATAGTAAAATTTCTATGAAGTATTAAATTATTTCTTCTAACAACTCACAGAATGAATTTATTTTTACACAGAATTATATAAGCAATTACCATGCCAATACTCTAAAATACTGATAAAACTTAGACTTAAGTGATTCGGTATAAAATCAATACACATTTTACAGTTTTCTATAGATATAATACACATATGTGTATTATATCTTTTCTACATTTCGTTTTTATAACTAAACATACTGCCATATATAATTAAACGTCAGTATTATGCCATTAATTGATTACGTAGTCTACTAACGCTTTGAATATAAATTTGTTATCACAACATATATGCATACAAAATTAATATTAAAAAATGCGCAAATCTGTATAAACTAAAAAAACAGTATTAACACTTGTCCATATTAATACTGTTTTTTATCTTTATTTATATAATTTTATTGCATAGCTAAAAATCTAATTACTATGCTGTTTACATTAATTTTAGTAGCTATTATAAATTAGTATAAGAAAGACCTGTTCTTAAACCATTAATTAATACTAATAAACATCACCATCTATATTGAAAGTATCTCCATAAACTGTAAAATTAAAGTCTGGTTTCAAATCTACATTACCTGCTTTTAATAATTTTCTGTATGCATTAACTCTATCTGAACCTTCTGGATCATCATCTTTAAGGAATGCATATCTATAATCCATTACACTAGAAAGAAATTTATTTTCATCTATACCATCCTTAGGTAATCCACCTAGCTTTTTCTTAGCCGAATTAATATATTCTTTTGCTCCATCTTCTCCGTGATTTACAAACATATCATATATAAATGCTAAAGTTAATTGATGCTTAGCCCCAATGGAAGTTGCTAAAGATACTGCTGGTTTCCAATACATTTCATCAAGTTCATATAATTGAGCTTTTTTAAATAATGGATCATTACAAGCCTTTACATCCTTTATAAAATTATCTAATCCTTTAATATCATCATTCTTTCCATCCTCATCATGCTCTTCTTTGTCTATTCTATCTAACGCCGGAATATACTTTGCCAAAGTATTATTGGAGTTTAGCTTAGTATAATAATGTATTAATATATTTCCATCGTAAGTTCCAGTAGTAAATCCTATACATCCAAATGTAATTCCTCGTCCATCAAATGAGCCAAGCTTTTCTGCATAATTATAAACGAACTTTGTTTTACCATTTTCACATGCAGTCGTTAACTGAAGGTCCACCGCTTTTTGTTCAGAATTTGCAGTAATAGCTAATGCTGCTGAAGAGAATGATAGACACATAGTCAAAGATACTGCTAAAGTAACTAATTTTCGTAAATTTTTCATATAAAAATTCCCCCTATAAAATTATTTATTATGTTATCTGATCTTCTAAGGAACTACCATTCCGTCCCAGTTAGTCCCCTCAATAGTTATTGACTTGTCTAAATAATAATTTTCATCTTTAACAAGCTTTTTAAATACATCTACTCTTCCAAAAGAATCAGCCCATTCTTCTCTACTTCCCTCCTTATAGCAGTATGACAAGCAAGCTTTTCTAATGTTCAAAAAATTATCTAACCAAACTTTTTCATCTACATTTGATCTAGGAGTCCCTCCTGACATTTCCGTAGCTCTTGCAATAAGTGAATCTATAGAGTCTAAATCATTTTGCTCATTACCATGTTGAATTATTGCATCATACAATTCTGCTCTAGATAGTGGAAGCTTAAGTCCAAGCAAATCAGCTTTTTTAGCAGATGGTATATAATATAGTTCATCTACAACTGAATCTTGAATTGCTCTAAAATCTGGATCTTTTGCGGCTGTAGCCCAATCAGAAATAAAATTACCTATCTTATCCAAACAGCTTACATCTTCCTGATCATGCTTTGTTTGTATCCTATTGTTCTCTAACTCTGTCAATGCTGGTAAATATTTAGAAAGTATGTTGCCTGGCCTTTTATCCGTATATTTTTTTACTACTAAAATTGCATCACCAGTACCAGTGCAAAATCCAGCTCTCCCGCAAGTTATTCCACGTCCATCCCCTAGGTTTTCCCCATATGCATAATCCAGTTCAGTAGTGCTATTTTCAAATACACTAGTGAATTCCTCTGCTCTATGCTTTTGTTCTTTTGTTAACCAGTAGGTTCCACCTTTTTCATCTGATATTGTAGAATCGACTGTATCCGCTTTAGCAGTAACAGTTGACATATTGAAATAAGTCGAAAGTGATGAGAAAGTTACCATTCCTAGTAAAACTAATGAGGTAAGATGCCTACTATTTCTTTTCATTAAAATATCCCCCCTAGCAATTATTTTATCTCAATTATATATAGAGCAAATATTATGCCAATTAGAAAATACAAATAATGTATATTGGAAGCAGATGCTTTTATGGATAAATAATACATATTATCTAATGTGTATTCTAAAAATACATGTACGATACACATAAATGTATTAATTACATAATATATCAATCGCATATAATGTTAAAAAGTAAAAGCTTTGTATTGAATTACTTAATCCTTTGAAATATTAATAATTCAATACAAATCATAATTATTATGAGAATATAATTTTCTAATCTTCAAGAATATCAGCTACAATACTTGAATTTTTCAACATAAAGTTTTTTTATCTAAAATTAAAACATTATCGTAACGTTAACACTTTTGTTTACATATAATAATTCATGGTAATAGTTCAAGAATATATATCTTAAGATAAAATAATATTATGGAGGAAAACAAATGACTAAAATATATGAAGGAGACGCTATAAATCAATATACTGGCGTAAAGCCAACTGAATTAATGCAGGAATCATCAAATCTTTTATTTAGAGTTCCTGTATTCCTAAGCCATCCAAGTAGATTGAATTCTACTCAACAAGAATTTGTTGATGCTATAATATCTAAAATAAGAGAGGCTTTATTATTTCCACGTACCCTACCAGTAACTGAACAATATCCCGAAACTCCATTAACAAATATCAGAAGAATGATGCTATCTAGCTATGGATTTATTTCACTTAATCTTAATCAACGACAGGTATATATAATTCAAAATAATCTTGGTCAACCTCAAAATCAGTTTGCTCTTGAGGGTAGTCCTTTTGCTCAAATTGAACCAGCTATGGCTTATCAATACGGGCTTCCTATTCTTCTTATAAGAGAAGCTGGAGTAGAACAAAGTGGGATTTGGTCATTTGGTATAGGTCCATTTCTAATTTTGGAGTGGGATCCTACAAGACCACTTGAAGATTTCTTTACAAGTAATGCGTGGCTAGAAATATTTCAAAATTGGATATCCCAAGTAAGAAACGGATTTTATCTTCAAACTCAACCTGAATTTCAGTATTCTTGTAATAACACTGATGTAAGGTAAATTAAAAATATTTCTTAGTTTTTATACTCCATCTAAAAGGTCTAAAAAAAGCTGTTACATCACAAAGGGATTCTTTATGTAACAGCTCAACTTTTCTTTTAACTGACATCAAAGTACTTTTTAAACACGATTCTTAATTGTTCATTATAATCCTTATTAAGCCTACAAAACTTCCACACGCTAAAAATCCCCATGATATTTTAATCTATCATGGGGATTAAACAAATACTAGTAATATCTGAATTAACAAAATCAACATATATTAATTAATATCTATTTGCTTCTTATTATTCTTCCTCTAAAATTTCTTCTACTTCCTCTACACTCAGCCCTGTGGCTTCTGCAATTTCATCAATTTCTTCAAAGCCCATTAAATCACGAGCTAATGAAATCATAAGTTTTTTCACATTTTCTTCAACAGTTGGAGGAAGCTCAGACATATCAGTTAAATTTTCTGTTAAATCAAAATATTCTTCTCCATAAGACTCTTCTTCTTCTGCTTGCTCAAAAAGTCTTCTTTTTTTAGCTTTTTCTCTATCAAATTCATTAAGATATACTAACTTACTATTGTTTACTTCTAAGTCTTCATCTGAAAATACTGTTATACCTTCATTCTCCAATAAAAGGGCTGTAATTCCCTTGCCTTTTATTTTATTACCTGTAAAAGTACCATCATACACAAAGTTAGATCCACATGAAGGACTTCCTTCTTTTAATATAGCTTTTGTGGCTCCAAGTTCTTTTGCAATTTTTAATGTTTCATATGCACCATCTATAAATTGCTTAGTAACATCCTCACCTTTATTACTTAATGCTTTTCCATTCCCATCTAACACTTCACTTGCTGCACTATTTAGTTCAACAGGGTTTCTTGGAGTTGGTAATCCGCCTAATTGCTCTGGACAAACTAGAACTGCTTTTCCTTCTCTAAATAATTTTAAACATCTATCATTTAGATTATTTTTACCACTATATTTACAATTAACTCCACACAAGCATGCACTTATTATGTACATATTATCACCTCTTATCTAACGTACACTTAACACTATAAAACAAAAACTTAAGAGAAATTTAATTATAGCTTTACTTAATTATACATTAATATTTGTATAATATTCTTACTAACAATAATTTTAATGATATTTTTAACTTAAATAAGTAAAAATATTAGGTATATGAAAAAAATAACTACCCTTTAAGTTCTACCATAGTAACTCCGTCTCCACCTTCACCATATGCACCTAGCCTATATGATTTTACATGTGGATGTCTCTTAAGCATATCATTTATTGCTTTACGAAGTACTCCAGTTCCTTTACCATGAACTATTGTTACTTCCCCTAAGTTAGCCATATATGCATCATCTAAATATTTATCTGCTTTGTAGCACGCTTCTTCTGCATCTAATCCCCTTAAGTCTACTCTAGATTCTACATTACTTAGATTAAGCTTTACTTCTCTTTTTCTTCTTACTTTTTCTTCTTTAGTAACTTGAGTTTTTCTTAAATCTTTAAGCTTAACATTTATTTTCATTATTCCAGCTTCAACTTGAACTTCGCCCCTATTATCTGGCATAGAAACAATAATTACTTTTTGGTTTAATGAAGGCAGGTAGGCTTCCATACCAAGAGTCACATTAGTTATAGATTCCCCTTCATTTTCCTTCATTTTGTGAATTCCTTTTTCTCTTTCTTCTAAGCTATCTTTAAGTTTCTTTCTTTCTTCTTCAAGCCTTTGTCTTCCGCCACTTGATATTCCAATTTTCTCAAGTTCCCTCATAGCTTTTAAAATCTCATCTGCTTCATCTTTAGCATTTGCAATTATCTCTTTTGCCTCACGCCTAGCATCCATATAAGCTTTTTCTCTAGTATTTTCTAATTTTTCAAGCTTTTCTTCATACTTCTTTTTAAGATCTTCTGCTTGATCTCTAAGTATCTTAGCTTCCCTTGCTTCTTTTTTAGCTATTATACTTTTTTCTTGAAGTTCTCTGATCAGATTTTCAAATTGAAGATTTTCCTCGGACATATATTCTTTTGCGCGTTTAATGACACCTTCTACAAGTCCTAATCTCTTAGAAATCTCAAAGGCATTTGATTTACCTGGAACACCAATTAATAGTCTATAAGTTGGCCTCAAGGTCTCTATATCAAATTCAACAGAAGCATTTTCTACGCCATCTGTTTTTAATGCATAAGCTTTAAGTTCACTATAGTGAGTAGTTGCAATTAGCTTTGCGCCTCTATTTCTTAAAGTTTCTAATATTGATACTGCAAGAGCTGCTCCTTCTGCTGGATCTGTACCTGCGCCAAGCTCATCAAATAAAGCTAATGACTTGTCATCTACATGCTTCATTATATTAACTATATTAGTCATATGAGATGAGAAAGTAGATAAGCTTTGCTCAATACTTTGTTCATCACCTATATCTGCAAATATTTCTTTAAAGAAGGCTATAGATGAGTTATCTCTAGCAGGAATTAATAATCCGCTTAATCCCATAATATGAAGTAATCCAACAGTTTTTATTGTAACAGTCTTACCTCCGGTATTTGGCCCTGTTATCATTAATGTTTGAAATTCTTCTCCTAGATATATATCTGATGGCACAACTTTATCACTTTCTATTAATGGATGCCTTCCAGATAATATACTAAATGCTCCATCTTCTCTAACTATCGGCTTTATAGCATTTAATGCAGATGCATATCTTCCCTTTGCAAATATAAAGTCAAACTCAACAAGGACCTTTAAATTACTCAAACATGAGTCCCCATTAATTTTAACTTTAAGAGAAAGATCAGAAAGTATTCTTTCTATTTCAGCCTTTTCTTTTAAAAACAATTCTCTTATTTCATTGTTTAAATTGACTAAGCTCATAGGTTCGATAAAAAACGTTGCTCCGGTTGAACTTTGATCGTGTACAAGTCCTGGAACTTGACTTTTATATTCTGATTTTACAGGAAGCACATACCTATCGCCTCTCATAGTATATAAATCATCCTGTAAGTATTTTGAGTTACTTCTAACAATAGAACTTATTTTTTCTCTAACTGAAGAGTTCTTTTCTTTTAAGCTTCGTCTGATATTATAGAGAGTTTGGCTAGCTTTATCACTAATTTCATCCTCTGATACTATGGCTCTTTCTATTTCATCTTCTAATGCTTTTACTGGAGCTAATATGTAAGCCAAGTCTTCAAGTTTTGGATATGACTTTTCAACTTCTTCTCTTTTAAAGAATTCCTTCATATTTCTCGTAGCTTTAAGCATTCCACCAACTTTTAATAATTGCCCTGGTGATAAAGTTCCTCCCTTTTTAGCTCTTTCTATACCTTCATGTATATCAGCTAATCCTTCAAGTGGCGGATTCCCCTTTGATATTAAGATTTCAAGAGCCTCGTTTGTCTCCTCTAACTTATTATTTATTTCATATAAATTATCATAAGGCTCAAGATCCTCAACTTTTGCTTTAGCAGCATTTGTTCTTGCATATTTCTTAATTTTTTCTTTTATCTTATTAAACTCTAAAATTCTTAGAGATCTTTCATTCATATATCCCACATCCTAACAATCAATCAACAATTGACAGCATATAAGAGATAACTAAGAATTCATACTTATAAAACTTAAAATACTCTCTCTAACAAGTTTCAAAGTAATTTGCATCTTAATCATCAATTACAAGCCGTCAACTATTTCTTGGTATTATTCTACTCCACGTTTATAGTGGCCTTTAGTATATTTATTATTTTCATTTTTTGCTTTACGAGCAATTTGATTTAAAACATCTTTTACTTCATCATAACTTTCATCTTTAAAGTCTACTCTAAAATTTGAAATATTAAAAGACTTAAGTTCTTCCATTTCATCAATTAAATTGGTAGCTATTGAATTTAAAATATAACTTCTACAGCTATTATCACCTAAAACAGTAAAACTTTCATTCATTCTATCTATTAACTTAAAATTGTCTTTCATACACACGCCACTACATTCTTTTTTAGATGACTTATTACCAAAAGTACTTCCCATAGGACAATATTCACTAATCATAAGCTCAGTTTTTCCATAAATATTTATTCCCATGTTGCAGTTAGTGTGCTTCATTAATTCTTTTATTTCTTTTCGATTTAGTTCAAGACTTAAGAATGGAATGTCAACGTCTTGCGCATAAAATTCAGCCGCTTCTTTATTAAATATATTTAATTTATAATCTCCTATTATAAATAGTTTATCTTTATAGATTTTTATTATTCCAGCATTAGATGTAATTATTCCCTTTATATAAGGTTTTAGTTCATCTATTATCTTTACTATGCTATTAAATTCCTGTTTAATAATACTTGGAACTTTTAAATATATATTTTTATCTTTTGAAGTTTCATATAAATTCTTTAAGTCATTTTTATTTAACGCATGTTTTTGCCTGCTGAAAAATATATCTAACGCTATATTTTGAGCCTTATTATCCTCAAGTAGTGCCTTTAGTTGATCTTTTGTAATACAACTATAAATATAGCCTAAGTTTTCCTGGCATTTTGCATTCCATTCTTTAATAGTTCCTTCTGTTCTTTTCCTTCTATATGAACTTACTTCTTCTTTTAAAATCTTTTCAAATAATTCTCTTCTTAGATTATTTATAGATGAAATTCTTATAAACCCGTCATCAAAAATATCAAAAATTATCTTATCAAATCTATATGGAATTTCTCCTGATTTCCTTAAGGCTTCCTCAACTCTTTCTCTTGTTAATGGTTTATTCGTTGCCTCTTCAACCATTTCTCCATAAACTCTATACTCTTTTTTATTGTATTTTGCTTTAATACAAAGAGGTGAATTAACTTTAAATTCAATCTCACTAGTTAAATTTATCTTCCTTTTATAAGGTTTTAAATCATCATTTAATTCATCATAAAGTTTTTTATCAGACATCTTATATAGCTTATAGCCTTTTTTATATCCACCAGTTGGAAATAACTTAACTGTTTCGCCCTTAAAAGCTTCTTTAACTTCATTATTATTATTTAAAATCTTACTTAAAGTAAATCCATCATCATTAAACCTTATACCATCACCCAAAGATACGCTTGCTTCTAGTTTAACTTCTCCACTGTTAGACACCTGACCTATATATACACCAGTATTTTTAGGGTAATTATAGCTCATCATATCTTTTCCTACATTTTTATATAGATATGCTTTAGCAAAACCTTCTCTATTAAATAGTTGTGCTAATTCTTGTCTTCCCCTTTGTAAATCAAACTTTGTATTTACTAATACCTTATCAATAGCTTTTCTATAATTCCTTGTAACTCCAGCAACATATTCTGGCTTTTTCATTCTTCCTTCAACTTTTAATGACGAAGTTCCACTCTTTATAACGGCGTCCATATCATCAATAAAACATGTATCTTTAGGACTTAAAAGATAAGCCTTTCTTTCTCCAAAATTTTCACCCGTCAAGGTATACTGCATTCTACAAGGTTGTGCACACCTTCCTCTATTTCCGCTTCTTCCGCCAATCATAGAACTCATTAAGCACTGTCCTGAATAACATACACACAAAGCACCATGCACAAATATTTCTGTCTCAATTCCTAAGTCTTTTGAAATATACTTAATTTCATCTACTGTAAGCTCTCTAGATAAAACTATTCTCTGCATTCCTTTTTCTCTAAAGTATAAGGCTCCCTCTGCATTATGAATTGTCATTTGTGTAGATGCATGAAGTTCAAAATCAGGATACACATCTCTTATTAATTTTACTAACCCTAAATCTTGTATTATTATTGCATCTACTCCAATTTCATAAAGGTATCCTGCATATTTTAAAGCTTCCTTTAATTCACTTTGTTTTAAAATTGTATTTATAGTGACATATACTTTTACATTATAGCTATGAGCATAATCAACAGCCTTCATCATTGTTTCATTATCAAAATTTGATGCATAAGCTCTAGCTGAAAATTTATTTCCACCAAGATATATTGCATCTGCTCCATTATTTATAGCAGCAATTAAACTCTCCATGCTTCCTGCTGGAGCTAGTAATTCTATCTTATTCATATTTCTCCTTCATTGATTATCTTTTCTTTTTTACAATAGGACCTACTTGTTCCTTTTTAGCTCTTGCAATTTCTATTTCTTTGTTTATTATTTCTGCTTGTAGCTCAAATAACCTATTGTGAAAAGTTCTTGCTTCTTGATTAAGTTTATCATTTTCATCAGCTAATTCTTCTTTTTCTTTAGCTAGTATTGACATCTTTCCTTGTAAATCATCTATTGATACCTTACTTGTATTCAAATCTTTTTCCTTAGCTTCTATTTCTCTTTTTAATTTTAGGAAAATCCCTTCTTTATCTTCCAATTCCTTTTCTAATCTAGCTAAAGCTCTCTCTCTACTTGCTAATTCTTCTTTAATTCTTCTTAAGTCATTTTCTTTATTCTCTAATGTATTGCTTACTTCCTCAATCTCTTTTACCTTAATATTAACTTCTACTTCTTTTTCTTCATGAACTTCTTTAAGTTCACCTTTTAGCTTTTCATTATCATTTCTTGTTATTTTTAATTCCTCTTCTAATCTTTCTTTTTCTCTATCAGAATTCTCTATTTCTTGTGATAATTTATCGTTAGTATCATTGATATTTTTAATTTCATTATTCAAAATATCTTGTTCTTTCTTTAATTTATTAATTTCACTTACTAAAGTATCCTTTTCTTCATTTAATAAATCAATTTGATTTACTAACGATTCATTTTCTTTATTTAGCTTGCTTAATTTTTGCTTACATTCTGTAATTTCTTTTTCCGATTCTTCAAATAAATCATTAAGCTGTTTATTAAGATTAGCTTTTTCCATATTATTATCTTGAATTTCTTTTGTTAACTTAACAATATTATCTTTTTCAAGTTTTAAACTATTATTTAATTCCTGCTCTCTTACAAGTAAATTTTTAATTTTCTTATTTAATTCTTCTTCACTTAATAACAACTCTGTAATTTTATTTTTTAGTATTTCCTTTTCTTCTCTAGCTTTAGAAGTTATTGCATTATTAGTAGTAATTTGATTTTCTAACTTTTCCTTATACTCAGCAAGTTCTTTAGTACATTTATAATGGTCCTCATTTAACTTTTCTAAATTTGCTTTACATAAAGTATATTCTTTACTTATAACTTCTTTATTATTAATTTCATATTTTAAGCTCTCGCCTACTTTTTTCAATTCTTCACAAACATTGTTATAATCAGCTTCTAATGAAATATTCTTTTCTTGTAATAGAAGCATCTTATTATCTAAATTTAACTTAGTTTGAGTAAGTTCTTTTATTTGTTTATCTAACTCAAAATTTACAGCAGTCATTTCATTTAATTGTTCAGTTACCATATCTTTTTCTTTATTGACTTTAGTAAGTTCGCTAGTTAAACTACTTACTTGTTCATTAGCTTGTTGCACTTGCTTATTTAATCTATGCTCTTTGTTTTTGGCCTCATCTATCTTCTTATAAAGAATCTTGCTCTTCTCTTTATAGTCCGCAATATCTTTAGTTAAGGTTTCATTACTATTCTTATTTCTCTTATTCTCATCAGTTATTAATTTATTTTCTTTTTTTAGCTTTTCATTTTCAATTTTCAGTTTATTAATTTCATCACTTAATGAACCAAATTTTATTTCTACATTATTATATTTTCCATGCAGTTCTTCTTCTTTCTTCTGAAAATTATTTTGAATCTCTGATTTTTCTTTATTTATATTTTCTAATTGTAAACTTAGCTCGTCCACCTTCTTCTTTAACGAAGAATTTTCATTACTAATAGTCTCTTTGACTTTGATCGCTTTGTCCAATTGTAAATCACACTCGTAAAGTTCATCGGCTATATTTACTGCTGCTAAAACAGAAGCATCTGTTGTACTAAAACTAGCTTTCTTAGACAAAATTTCTTTAATTCTTGTATCAACAAAATTTGCTACCCCAAGCAAATATTTTTCGTCTTTTTCCCCTTTTAAGTTATAATTCATACCATTTATATTAACTGTTACCCTAATCATAATAATAGCACCTCGTAAAATTCTTTATTACTTCTAATTATAGGGTATATTCATCAATAAAACAATTATGTTAGACTAACCGAACCTTGAATTCTTGTACTTTTTCTTCAAATTCATGAAAAAAAGACTATATCTATTCAATTGTTAAAAAAGTTTTCGTACTTCTTAAATTTTATGCTATACTTATTTTGATTATTTTATTGTTTAATTGTATAAAAATGATTAATATTACTTTATTGTGTTAATCATTCTTATATATAACTAGAATTGGGCGGTGAGTGAAATTAATATTAAATCTATTTTAAGCATATTACTATCAAAAATTACTGCGTTTTCTGCAAAACACATTGTAAAAGGTGGAAGTAATTTTCCTGGTAAGATAGCTTTAAAAATTGATAAATCAATCTTAAAACATGTTAGTAATGAATACAAGGTAATTCTAGTTACTGGAACTAACGGAAAAACAACAACTACAAGCATGATTTATAATATCCTAAAGGAAAATAAATTACACGTTATAACAAATAGCACTGGAGCCAATTTATACCCAGGTATCGTAGCTTGTTTTGTTTCCAACTATTCTTTTTTTAAGAAAAAAGAAAATCCTTATGCGGTAATAGAAGTTGATGAGGCTAATGTAAAATTCATTACAGAACATATAACCCCTGAAATAATAACTGTAACTAATTTATTTAGGGATCAGCTAGATAGATATGGAGAGGTTTATACAACTCTAGTTAAAATTTTAGAAGGTGTGACTAAAGTTCCTGAGTCAAAACTAGTTTTGAATGGTGATGAATCTTTACTCGGAAAGTTAGATATAAAAAATCCAGTAGTATATTATGGTTTTAATACACCTATTAAAGAAGATACTACATTGGAAATAAATGCTGATGCAAAGTTCTGCAAGTTCTGTAAGGCACCTTATTCATATAATCTAGTTACTTATAATCACTTAGGCGATTTTTACTGTCCTGAATGTGGTTACAAGCGTTCTGAACTTGCTTATGCTGTAAATAAAATTTTTGATTTAACACCTGAAAACTCTTCTGTATTAATTAATGACACTGAAGTTTTCATAAGCCAATCAGGTGCTTATAATATTTACAACGCCTTATGTGCATTTGCCATTTCAAAAGAACTTGGAATAGAAGACTCAGTAATTAAAGCTTCTCTTCAAAATCAAAGTTCAAGCTTTGGCAGGCAAGAGCAAATATCTATTGATAATAAAGATGTACAAATTATATTAGTAAAAAATCCTGCTGGATATAACCAAGCTTTAGATACCCTTGCTCTTAATACGAGTGAATTTTCAGCAGTTTTCATGTTAAATGATAATTACGCTGACGGACGTGATGTCTCTTGGATTTGGGATGTAGACTTCGAAAAAATATCTAGTTTAAAAATAGAAGATATTTTTGTATCAGGAATTAGAATGTATGATATGGCAGTAAGATTAAAGGTTGCTGGATTAAATGTAGATAAATTTATTTTAAAAGAAGATTATGAAGAGCTTACAGATAAAATTAAGGAATCTGCATCTAAAAAAATATATATATTAGCAACTTATACTGCAATGATTAATTATAGAAAATATCTTCATTCAAAAGGTTATATAAAAAAACTTTGGTAAGATAAGGAGAATACTATTATGGAATTAACTATTTGTCATTTATATCCGGATTTACTAAATGTATATGGTGACGTAGGTAATGTACTCATTTTAAAACATAGAGCAGCCCTTAGAGGAATTGATGTAGATATAATAAATACTTCAATAGGTGAAAACATAGATAAAGACAATGTGGACATCATCTTCTTCGGTGGTGGCCAAGACTATGAACAGTCTATAGTCTCTAATGATTTAAATGAGATAAAGAAAGACGCTTTAACAAGTTATATTGAAGATGGCAAAGTTATGCTAGCTATATGCGGCGGATATCAATTATTAGGTAAATACTACACTGCTCCAAATGGAGAAAAAATAGATGGACTTGGTATTTTAAATCTATATACCGAAGGCGGGGATACTAGATTTATTGGAAATACAGAAATATTTAACGAAGAATTTAATGAAACTTATGTTGGATTTGAAAATCATTCTGGTAGAACATATATAAATGACCATACTCCCCTTGGAAAATGCATTCACGGATATGGCAATAATGGTGAAGATGGATATGAAGGATGTATCTATAAAAATACATTTGGTTCGTATTTTCATGGCTCTTTTCTTTCAAAAAATCCAGAATTTGCAGATAGGCTTCTAACATTAGCTTTGAAGAACAAATACGGAGAAGATGTAAAATTAGAAAACTTGAATGATAATTTCGAATTAAAAGCAAAAAATTCTATAATACAAAGACTAAAGTAAATATTACAAAATTGTAAATTCTCATATATTGTTTGTAACTTTTTACATAACATTTATTGTTATAGCATTACATAAATGTTATACTTAAAATGTTTTATTATACTTAAGGCATGTTAAAAAAAATTATTATTTTATATATGTTTAAAAGAAGTGGAGAGATTTGACTTGAAAAAAAATTTAATTTTAAAAGCATTTGCATTAACCCTTTCTCTTTCTTTATTTAGTCCATTAAGTATGGCAAGTTATGCAGCAAGCAATTCTGCAAAACCTAATACTGAAACTTCATCAGAGAACTTACCAAACATTAAAGCTGAAGCTGCTTTAACTATGGATTTAGAAACAGGAGAGATAATTTATTGCAAGGATGCTGACAGCAAGAGATATCCTGCTAGTACAACAAAACTTTTAACTGGCTTATTATTAGCTGAAAGCAAAGACAAAGCAGATCAGCTTGAATATACTAAATCTGCAAAGGAACAACCTGAATACTCTTTAAATTTAAATTATATGCATAATACTATGCAGCCTGGTGACAAAGTAACTGCCGATGATATAATGAAGGGCTTACTACTTTTTTCTGGTAATGATACTGCATATGTAATAGCAGACAATATTTCCGGAGATGTTAAATCATTTGCTGAATTAATGAATAAAAAAGCAAAAGAACTTGGAGCTAATAATAGTAACTTTGTTACTCCTAATGGACTTCATGATCCAAATCATTACACTACAGCATATGACCTTTCAATAATTATGAAGGCAGCTTTTGCAAATCCTTGGGAAAGAGAAACAATGGAACTTGAAAAAGCTCCTATAACTTTAAAGAATTCTAGAATAATTTTAGAAAATAGAAACCTAACACTTGGTAAAAATGGTAACCTTGCTGGTAAAACTGGTACAACTAATGAAGCTGGCGGTTGTTTAGCGACTGTTTATGATAGAGATGGGCGTCAGTTAATTGGTATTGTTCTTAAAAGTAGACAAATTGATAATGCAGATATGACAAAATTTAATGATATGGATGCTATTATGGATTATAGCTATGGTGCTAAAAAAGAAGTTTATAAAGCAAATGATGAAAGTGTTGGAACCGCTGATGTAAAATATAAACCATTTATATTATTTGGGCCTACAAAAACTATCTCTGTTCCAATTAAATTGACTCAAGATGTGAACTATTATAAAAATGCTATAAACGATTCTGAATCTCAGATTACTTATAAAGGAACAGATTCTACTGCATGGAGTTTACTATTCAATAAAAATACTAAACTTACTTATAGTACAAGAAATCATTCTGAAGAAGTTACAGGTTCAGTTGATATTTCACTAGGTTCAATAATTAAAGATAATTTAATTATCTACATTTCTACTTTAGTAGGTTTGGCTATTATCGTAACTCTTATTGCTCTTATTAAAAATGCTGCATCTAATTCAAGACGCAAGAATAAAAATTACTATAGCCGTTCTAACAGAAGAAGAAGATAATTAAATAACTTTACTTAATTTCTATAATATATCTTAAGCATCTTCAAAAATAGGTTGTATTCTTCCTAGGTATTTGAAGATGCTTTTATTTAAGGAGTAATTAACATGAATAAATTGAATTTTAAAGGCAGTGTTATGCTTAATCCCACGCCTGTAGTACTTGTCACATCAAAAAACAAAGATGATAAAGTTAATGTTTTTACAGTTGGCTGGGTAAGTACTGTTTGCACTAAAGAACCTATAATAGCTATGGGAATACGACCTGAGAGATTATCTTATGATTACATAAAAGAAAGTGGTGAATGCGTTATTAATTTGCCAACTAGAGAAATGGTTAAGATCGTTGATTATTGTGGAGTTCGCTCTGGAAAGAAGGAAGATAAAATTAAACATTTTGGTTTGCAACTTAATAACGGTGAAAGTATATCCACACCTTCATTGCAAAAATCGCCGATAGCTTTAGAATGTAAGTTAAAATCAATTACACCTCTAGGTACACATGATCTATTCCTGTTTGAAGTAACAAACGTAAAGGTCGACGAAGACTTAATTGATTCAAATGGTAAGATATGCTTTAACAAAGCTAACTTGATTTGTTATAGCCATGGTGAATATTATGGCTTAAACGCTAAACCATTGGGCACATTTGGATATTCAGTAAAAAAGAAAAAAAAAGTACATAAAAAATAATAATCCTCAATTTATTTTATATTTATCATTAAGTTTACAGCAGTTACATTGTCTTTTGCCATGTAACTGCTTTCTTATTTATATAATATATTTTCAATGTAGAATAAATTTAATATTAAAAGACAATCTAATAATAAATATTACAATTTGAAATTGTCATATGGAGGATTGAAATGAGAATATTAAAAAAGATAGTATCGTTCATAATTATATTAGCTATTATACCTACTTATAATCTTAAAACTGCTTTATATGCAAATGCACAAGTTATCCCGAAGAAGCCAGTAAAGGTTGCAACACTTTTATTTGCTTTCGATGATCCTTATATCTCTTTAGTAAGAAACAGCTTGGAGGAAATTCAAAATAAAAACAAAGATTCTGTTAGCTTTACTTTTTTGGATGGTAGAAGAAATCAAGGTATACAAAATGCTTTATTAGATTCAGCGCTCCAAAGTGATTACGATCTTTTATTGATAAATTTAGTCAGCTTAGATAAAAATACTGTAGAATCAGTTATTAGGAAAGCAAAACAAAGAAATATTCCTGTGATTCTATTTAATACAGTACCTTTTGATACTGAGCCCATCAAATCTTATAATAGAGCTCTTGTTGTATCAACAAATGCTGATCAATCTGGCATTTTGCAAGGAAATTTAATTGTTAAAGAATGGAACTCCGATAAAAAAACTATGGATAGAAATGGTGATAACGTATTACAATATTTTATGTTAAAGGGCCCAAATAATAGTACTGTAACAAATGCAAGAAGTACATACTCTATATCAACTATTAATGATGCTGGAATTAGAACACAAGAAATTTTATCTAAATTCTGTTATTGGGATGAAATATGTGCCAAAGATTCTACTGAATTACTATTTTTGAGATATGGAGATAAAATCGAGGCAATAATTTCAAATAATGATGCCATGGCTATAGGGGCAATTGAAGCATTACAGAAATACGGATACAATAAAGAAGATAAATCAAAATATATACCTGTTTTCGGAATTGATGGAATACCAGCAGCTAAAGACCTAATTAATAAAGGTGTTATGACAGGCACTGTTTTTCAGGATCCTAATCAAACAGCTGAAGCCCTTTATTCCATAGGAATGAACTTAGTTGCTAATAAAAATCCTCTTGAAAATACAAATTATAAATTTGATGAAACAGGAGTTACAATTCAAATGCCCTATCAAGAATATACTCCTCAAAAATAACAACACATTCTATTAATTAATAAGGCTGTTTTAAAGCAATTAAGATATATATATACCTAATTAATTTAAAACAGCCTTATTGTATGTAGCTAAAAACCGAAATTTACAAATTAAAATAACCCAGCTCACCTATGTCCGCCAAGTAAATAATTAATGTAATTTTATGAACTTACTTATAATATAAAATGTTTTTCTAATTCTTCAATCATTTTAGATTTAAAAGCAGTAAATTTATTATTATATTTACAACTTACTTTTTCATGCTTCTTGTCATATACAACTAGGGAAATATAAACAGTATCATTGTCATAAGAAAGTAAATATCCTAGTTCTGAATTCTCTTCTAAATCTATTTTTTTATACTCATTGGATACCATTTGATATAAATTATTCTCCTTTTTTTCTAAAATAACATATTGTGATCTGCTCTCATCATTTTCATTTATGCTACAATATCTTTCATCACTTAAGTTTATAAAAATATTATCATCATTATATTTCCCAAATGGAAGATACAAATACCTCTTCTCTTTAATGAAAGAAATGACAGAATCTTTTATTTCGTCTTTTCTCCCCTTGTATTTTCTTCCATCCTTGTTGATTGAAAACATTAAATCCGTATACTTTCCATCCCATTTAAAATATTTCCTTTGCCATTCCTCAAGAAACAATAACATATTCAAGAAATCTAATTCACTGTACTTCTTTTTTGTTAAATAGTCCTTCTTAAGTAAATTCTCTAACTGCTCACCTACATTTTTATCTATTTCTTCTAAAATAGCAGCTTGTCCTCGCTTACTCAAAAAATCTCCAAATTCATCTCCAAAACTACTTGTTAAAATTATCTTAAGAATCATTTTGTTATACTTCAAGGATTTTTCTTTAATATTCTTAGTGTATGTATTTTCACTACAACTATCTAAATATTCTTTAATCAAAGTTGAATCTTTTTGGATATACCCTTCTTTTCTCAGCCTCATCTGGCTTAGATCCTTTTTTACATACTCGTCCATAAGATGATCCTGCTTGTCCACATCTTTGGCTTTTATTGATGTAATTATAGGTATAGTCTTTGATACTTTTTCTTCTAAAACTTCTTCCACATTAGTTAAGTAGCTTTTAGGAAATTTCAAATCACATTTACTATCTAACTTTTCTTTAAATTTGTTAACTATATTTATTTCTTCCATAATATTTACTTCTTTTTTGGATACAACTTTTTCCTCAACTTCAGATATAATAAGCAATTTACTTCTTTCAAAAGCATACCCTAGTCCATAAGTTATAAGAACTTCATCATCGTGAGCCATATTTAATCTTCTCCTACACCAGCATTAATTTTTTAATATCATAAACTATCATTTTTTAAATTATTCATAATTACTCTATCTTAAATAATTATAATTTGCTTTTCTTCCTATAATCAACAAGTAAATATTAGTAAACCTCTTTTATAGTCCCATTATTTATAATATACATGTATAAATATATTTTTTGTAAATTCTAATACTTATATTTACCTTATAATCTGCCTATTCCACTTCATATATTGCCACTTATAAGAAAATAACGGATTATTTCTAAATAATTTCTTTAGAATAACCCGTTATTTTTACTGCTAACTTTTAATAGTCTTTTTAAGCTTTTACTTTATTATATGATATATGTATAATGCTAAATTATATACTAACGGAGCAATTATCACTGTCATTATTCCTGCAATGCCAATTGATAGACTACTCATTGCCCCTTCTACTTCCCCAAGCTCTAAAGCCTTACTAGTGCCAACTGCATGAGATGCCGTTCCTATAGATACACCAACTGCAACCTTATCTTTTATCCTAAAAATTTTACATATAGTCGGTCCAAATACAGCACCAACTATACCTGTGATTATAATTGCAAGGACTGTTATTGGAACAACTCCTCCTAATTGACTGCTTATTGATATTCCTATAGGAGTTGTTACTGATTTTGGGACTAATGATTTTATTACACTTGAATTAAGTCCAACTAAATAAGATATTCCTATTATAGAAATTATCCCTATAGCGCTACCAACAAATATACCTGTTAAAATAGCCTTAGCATTCTTTTTCAAAAGATCCAGCTGTTTATATAAAGGTACTGCAAGTACCACAGTTGATGGTCCAAGAAACATATTTATAAATTGACCACCTTTATTATATGTATCAAAATCAATATGAAATGCAAACAAAAAACATATTATAATTCCTATTGCAATTAGTAGTGGATTTAAAATTGGTATTCTCGTATTTCTATTAATGAATATACCAACTTCAAAAGACGCGAGTGAAAGTACTAGTCCAAATAAAACATTGTTTATTAATATTTGCATATATTTTCCTCTTTTCTTATCACTTTATCTGTACGTAAGCTAAATATTTTTCTTTGGCTTTCTTGAAATAGCCTGAACGACAATACCAGTCACCCCAATTATTATTATAGTCGTCAATATACATACTAATAATAATTGCCACCATGTCGATTTTATTATCCCAAGCGACGTCATTAAACCAACTCCTGCTGGAATAAAGAAAAACGCCAGATGGTCTAGTAAAAAATTTGTTATATTTGAAATGCTCTCCACTTTAATTACCTTTGTGTATAATAATATAAATAATATTATCATTCCTAATATATTTCCTGGTATCGGTAGATGAAGCATTGATGATATAAATTCTCCTAATAGATAAATTCCAAATATAATTAGTGCTTCTCTAAATAACTTCAATTTTATCACACTCCAATTATTTAAGCATATTTGTTAAAAAACCAACTTCTCTCTATTCTTAATATGACCTTTACAATTTAATTTACCATCATTACATGGATAAGTAAAATTCCTTTACACTTTAAGTAAAGGTTACCTTTTTGTTAAATATCCTTATATTTTCAGTATTATATATTAATTGCACTTTAAATATAAGTTTCTAAAAATATGTTTAATTTTATTCACTATAAAAATTAAAACGACTTATTTATTTTATAAATAAGTCGTTTTAAGAGAGTATTTGTGGAGTTTAATAGCATACTTTTAACTTCTATCCTTTACTAGTTTATTTTCTACTATTGCAACCACCTCATACATGATAAATGCAATTGCTGATAGTATTACAATGCTCATCATTACCA
The DNA here is from genome assembly GCF_022320765.1 of Clostridium sp. YIM B02569. Classification (NCBI taxonomy): domain Bacteria; kingdom Bacillati; phylum Bacillota; class Clostridia; order Eubacteriales; family Clostridiaceae; genus Clostridium; species Clostridium sp. YIM B02569. The sequence continues at coordinate 180,545 of NZ_JAKJJX010000009.1, forward strand.
TATCTAGCTGAGCTACTTGTCCTCCATATACTATCAAAAATCCAAGACCATTCTTCGCTACTAAAAATTCTCCCATTATTACCCCAACCCAAGATAAACCAACATTTATCTTTAGAGCTGATATGAGGATAGGAATAGAGTATGGAAATATTAAATATCTTAATATCTGTATTTTTGTCGCTCTAAAAGTATTCATAAGCATAATTTTCTCTTTATCTATTTCATTAAATCCAGTTAATACACTTATAATTGTTGTTATTACTGATATTAAAAGAGCAATCACTATTATTGCTGGAATACCATTTCCAATCCAAAATATTATTATTGGAGCCAAAGCAACTTTAGGAAGTGCATTTAAAACTACTAAATATGGATCTAGTATTTTTGATACAAAAGGACTCCACCATAAGATTACTGCAATTAGTGAGCCTAGGATTGTTCCTAAGGAGAATCCTAAGATAGTTTCATAGCATGTGACTGCGATATGCTTAATTAAACCTCCACCTTCATATAAAGATACAAATGATTCAATTACTCTAGTTGGACTAGATGTAAGAAACGGATCTATCCACTTAAGATTTGCAGCTATTTGCCATAAGGCTATAAAAATAACCAATATAAGAATTCTAGTAATTAAAATTTTTCTTTTTGTTTTCTTTACCTTATTCAAATATATTTCATGTTCCTTAGACATATTATTTACTTCACTAACATTTACACTTTTCTTAGCCATTTCCATCATTCAACTCCTTCCATAACATGTTAAAATAGTCACTAAACTCTGGAGCTCTTCTCTTTTGGAAAGGAGTTAATTCTTCATCGCTAAAATGTATAGGAATTTCTGCCTTCACACTAGATGGTCTCTTAGATAATACTATTACTTTTTCAGACAAAGAAATCGCTTCTGCTATATCATGTGTCACCATTATTGCTGTCTTTTTTTCTGTTTTTATTATCTTATAAACATCATCACATACCAAAAGCCTCGATTGATAATCTAGCGCTGAAAATGGTTCATCTAAAAAGAGTATCTCTGGATTTAATGCTAAAGTCCTTATAAGTGCAACTCTTTGCCTCATACCACCTGAAAGTTCACTAGGATGATGGTTCTTAAATCTCGTTAACCCATAAGCATCTAATAATTCACTTACTCTTTCTTTTGATTCACTATTTAGCTGCTTTTTTATCTTTAATCCTAAGATTACATTTTCCCAAACCGTATTCCATTCAAATAAATGATCCTTTTGAAACATATATCCTATCTTATCCAAATTCTTTTTTACATCTTCACCTTTGTATAATACGCTCCCATTAGATGGTTCTAACAGTCCACTCATTATATTTAATAATGTAGATTTTCCGCATCCTGACGGTCCTAAAATAGAAATAAATTTACCATCATCTACTTGAAAATTAACATTATTTAAAGCCTGTGTTTCACCTTTAATAGAATGATAATTCATTGATATATTTGATATTTCTAACAAGCTCAAATAAAATCACCACCTTTTCATCTTTATGTGACCTTTATTTAGCTGCTTTTTCAGCAAAAGAATTATCTACGATCTTGCTAAATTCAGGTCTTTGCGGCATTAAGCTTGAATCATAATCAGTAATTATATCCATAAGTCTATTTAAATTTTCTTCTTTAATTTCAGCTGTATGAGCTATAGCATCAATCTTTTTATAGTTATCTATAACTGTCATAATTGTATCTTTATCTGTACCTGGGAAATAATCAATTATGCTATCTGCAACTTCCTCTGTACTATGACTAAAAAACCACTGCTGACCTTTATAGATAGCATTTGTGAACCCTTGTATTACTTGTGGATTTTTATCCATATAAGATTTTGTTGTAAAATAACAAGTATAAGGAATTAATCCTGATTCTTCACCAACAGATGCAAGAATATATCCAGTTCCTTCTTTCTGAATTGCAGAAGCTGTAGGTTCAAAGAGAGCCACATAATCACCTGTACCGCCTTTAAATGCTCGGTACATGAAAAAGCGATTTTAGAAAACTGTATTTTGAGAATTGATTTAAAAGATGAGTTTAAAGATCTGCCAGCAAATACGATTGCTGAAAATTTGATTAGACTAAGAAAGTTAAATAATTTAACTCAGAAAGAATTGTCACTAATTATAGGTATTAGCAAATCGAGTATATCAAAATATGAACGCGGCGAGTTATTCCCCACAAAAGAACAATCAATGAAGCTAGCCAGTTATTTCAATATTAATAGTAAATATTTTTATGATCCGTATTTAGAATCTATGGATAACTTTCATCAATATTTATCCACTTTACTTAATAAAAATATCCACATTAATAGGGATAAGCTGTGTAAATCTTTGGGTTTATCTAAAAGAACTTTATATAGGTATTGCTATGAAAATAATGTGCCTACTCGAAGTGTATTTGATAGGATGGAAAACTATTTAAATACTTAAAATTAAGATTTATTCTCTCAATCTAATTTTATGTAATTACATCATGATTATTTTTTTCATCTTCGGTGCTCTAAAATATAAAAAATGTAGCAAATAGTTATATTTTAAAATTTGCCACATTTTTTTATATTTTAATTTTCTAAATTACTTACAGCATATTGTGCTTCTTCTTCAGTAAATTTTTCTCCGGCATCTGATACTAGTTGGTCATGTATAGCACTCTTAGACATGTTCATTTCATTTTGATATATTTTAGCTTTAGCTAATGCATTCTTTTTCCAATCTGCTTTTACATTATCTACAGCATACTGTGCAGCTTCTTTAGGAAATTGCTCTCCAGCATCTGATGTTAGTTGCTCATATAAGCCATTTTTAGATAAATTCATTTGATTAGCATAAGTATCTGCTTTTTTTAATGCTGATTGATATTCCTTAGGTACATTGTCTTTTGTATCTTTTTTAGTATCTTTTGCCTGTTCTTGTTTAGGTTCATCTTTGTTGGCATTAGCGGTTGATGTATTAGTAGCTTCTTGAGATTCATCTGTTGTATTCTTACCTTTGTTTCCTCCTGATGCTAAGGCACCTATTATCACTACCAGAACAATTAATATAAACCACCATCTTTTAAAAATAGGCTTTTTATTTTTTCCTCCACAACTTGGACATGTTTTAGCACTTGCAGCTATTTCTGCTCCACACGTTTTACAGTTCATCATTTTCGACATTATCATTTCCCCCTTATTTACATTTATACTATAATTGTATATTATTTTATATCATTGTCAACAAAACATTATTTTTGTAATTTTGTTAATTAATTATTTTATTGGAATATACTTTTATAATTTTATGTATATTTTATTTTAATAATGTTAAGAATTAAGATACGATTTCCTATTTTTAATAAATAAAGAGATAGCTTGGACCGTTATTCTCCTAATATTTTTTTTGCTATCTCTTTTGGTACTGTATAAGTGTAAGTGTAAACCATAAATAAATGGTTATACATTTGCACTTATTTTTATTTATAA